>CAZOGN010000043.1:0-16209 GCA_964579655.1 uncultured Lachnospiraceae bacterium | reverse complement strand
AGGAGGTTTTGCCATGAAGTTTATTCATCTAGGAGATGTTCACCTTGGCGTTAAGCCAGATGCATCATATCCATGGAGTGAGGAAAGAAAGCAAGAAGTATGGGATGGGTTTTCCAGTATAATTGACCTTTGTAATGAAGACAAGATTGACTTACTGCTTATTTCTGGAGACTTTTTTCACAAACAACCTTTAGTAAGAGAATTAAAAGAAGCAAACTATATCTTTAGTAAATTAAAAGAAACTAAAGTTGTTATAATAGCAGGGAACCATGATTATATAAGTCCTAGATCAAACTATATAAAGTTTGAATGGTGCGATAAGGTTCATATGCTTATAAATGAGCATATGGATAGTGTTTACTTTGAGGAAATTAATACAGAGATTTATGGATTTAGTTATCACCAAAGAGAAATTAAAGAACCCCTACTTGATAATATTAAGATTTATCATGAAGATAGAATTAACATCTTATTAGCTCATGCAGGAGGGCCTACGAATATTCCATTTGATTTAAACTATTTAGAAAGCAAAGGTTTTGATTATATTGCTCTTGGCCATATACATAAGCCGGAGATATTAGGACACCGAATAGCATATGCTGGATCCATAGAACCAACTGATAAAACTGATATAGGTAGGCGAGGATTTATAATAGGTGAAATAAAAAAAGATAAAGAAATTCAAGAGGAATCTCATGTTGAGTTTTATTTAAAAGGGCATTCCTATAGGCAATATATTAATATAGATATTCAAGTTAATGATTCTATGACTAATGGGCAAATGCATGACTTAACTAAAGAGATATTAGCTAAGCATAAAAAAACAGATATTTTTATAATTACTTTAAGTGGCTATAAGGATCCAGATATAAAGTTTGATATTAAGACTATTTATACTTTTGCTAATGTAATAGAAGTTATTGATTTAACAAGAGCAAATTATGATTTTAATCAATTGTTTAAAGAAAACCAAGATAATATTATAGGAAGCTATATATCCCGTGTAGAAGACCACAGAGAAGATGAGAATATAAAAACCAAGGCCTTATATTATGGAATTGAGGCTTTGCTTAATGCTAAAGAATAGTCTTATATGATTTTATAGAGGAGGAAAAGGTCTTGAAGATATTAAAATTAAACATAAGTAATTTTGGCTTGCTACATAATAAAAGAATAGAATTATCCGAAGGCTTAAACCTCATCTATGGTGAAAATGAATCAGGTAAGTCTACAATACATTCCTTTATAAAAGGAATGCTTTTTGGAATAGATAAAAGTCGAGGACGTCCTACTTTTAATGATATGTATGATAAATATCAGCCATGGAAGACACCAGGTTCTTATGACGGAAGTTTGGAATTCGAAGTTGATAAGAAGAGCTACCATATATATAGAAATTTTGAAAAGAACAATAAAGAGATGATTGTAACTAATGTAGATACAGGACGTAAGCTAGAGTTATCTCAAGCTGAATTCCAGGAATTACTTGGTGGCATAACTAAAGCGGCATATGATGGAACTATAAGTATAGAACAACTAAAGGCAAAAACAGATGATGATTTAGTATATGAATTACAAAATCATATAACAAATTTATCAATGACAAAAAGTGAAGAAATTGATGTAAAGAAGGCTTTAGATGATCTTCTAGAAAAACGTAAGGAATATGATATAAAAGGCTTAGATGAAGAAATAGAAGAATTAGAAAGAAAAATAAAAGACGGAAATCAGCGAGAAGAAATACTTGAAGTTAAATCGTCACAATTATCAAAACTAGTAGAACAAGAAGAAAAACTCATTAAAGAAAAAAATGAACTTGTTAAGAATGATTATTATTCCATTAATGAGTTAAATGGACTGTTTATCAAGTTCCCTGTTATAAAAACAAAGTATGGCTATTATTTAGACCGTCAAGATCAAATTGAGGAATTAAAATATAAAATTGTTTCTACTCAAAAAACCTTAGAGATTAATGAAGAAAAAAACAATGAGGATGTAAGGAGTCTAAGAAAGAGTATAGAAAGTATAGAAGGTTATAAGGAGGAATATAATCAGATTGACAAAGAAAGAATTAAGATTAAAAATAGCCAAGAAGAAGCACATAGAAAAAACAGAAGACGGAATTTGAATGTAATGGCTCCATTTTTAGTAATAGGTTTAATTATAGCTTTAATGAACTATAATAAAAACGATTTTTTCTTTTATATGGGTGTTTTTACTGCGCTTACTGGCATTGTAATGTTTCTTGTTTTGCAATTATATGAATATAAAAACAAAAAAGATTATCAGTTAGAGAATAATAAAATAAATCAAACTCTTGAAGTTAAGAAGAAAAACATAATAAAAGAACTAGAAACACATAAAGTACAAGTTGAATCTGAACTTAGAAACAAGTACGAAGACTCTCTAATGCAACAAGCAACCATTTCTCAGTTAAAGAAAGAACTTAAAGAAAACCAAGATAAACACACACTTTTAGAGGAGAAGGCAAAACAATTAGAGCAAGAGATTCTTGGGTATCTTAAGAATTTTAATTATATATATAGAGAAGACCAAAAGCCAAGAGGTAAATTAAGTGATGAAGTAATAGGAATATTAGATGAGTATATTACAGATGAAAACATGAAAATAAATCATTATGAAAAAATAATAAAACCAGAATTAAGTGACTTAAAAACAAAAAGGGAAAAGCTTAAATGGGAGATAGAAGTACTTGAAGAAAATGAAGAAGAACTCCTAGAAAACAAAGGACGCTACGAGGAATTACTAGTAAAGAAGGAATCATATAAAGCAGAAATCCAAAGTATAAATCTAGCCATAAAAACTATAAAAGACCTATCTATTGATATCCATGATAGTTTTGGAAGAGAATTAAACACCTTAGTATCTAAGTTAATTAAGGATATAACAAAAGGTAAATATCAAGAGTTAAATGTAAATGAAAAGTTAAAGATAAAAACAGAGATAGATGACAAGTACCAACATTTAGAGAGACTCAGTACAGGAACTATAGACCAATTTTATTTTTCCCTTCGTCTAGCAATTGCTGACCTTATTTATAAAAAAGGGAAAGTACCCATTCTATTAGATGATAGTTTTGTAAACTATGATGATCAAAGACTAAGATCAACTTTAGAGATGCTATCAGGTGAAGGGGATAGGCAGATTCTGCTCTTTACATGTCAGAAGAGAGAAAAGGAAATTTTAGATGGGCTGGGATTTGATTATAACTATATTAAGTTGTGAATGTTATGGGGGACGTTTCATTTAACACACAGATTTCTGTGTGTTAAATGAAACGTCCCCCATAACACATCACATTTATCTTATAATTTTCCACTTTCATATTTCTCTACAAATTTTCTGATACGGTCTGTTGGGCTTAGTAATTTACTAATAGATTTATCATGGTTAAGTGTATCAATTAATAAAGCAATATATTTGCTCATATCAACACTTGCATACCAAGGACGATCAAACAATTCCTCAGGTTGATATATTAAGTTAGTAGTCATTACCTTGTCTATAATTCCATCTTCATAAGCTTTATCAAACTTCTCTAATCCACTTGTGAATAATCCAAAAGTAGTAGCACAATAAATTCTATTAGCTTTTCTCTTATGCATTTCTTTTGCGACTTCAATCATACTTCCACCAGAAGAAATCATATCGTCAATTATAAGTATGTCCTTACCTTCGACATCAGCTCCTAGGAATTCATGGGCCACAATTGGATTGTGTCCATCAACAAGAACAGAATAGTCACGGCGTTTATAGAACATACCGATATCAACTTCTAGTACGTTTGAAAAATAAACTGCCCTTGACATAGCACCTTCATCAGGACTCACCACCATTAAGTTTTCAGGATCAACCTTGATATCTTTTTGACAAAGAAGTAATGTTTTTATAAATTGATAAGTGCATTGAACCGTTTCAAAAGTTTTTAAAGGTATTGCATTTTGAACTCTAGGATCATGAGCATCAAAAGTAATTATACTTTCAACTCCCATATTAGTAAGTTCTTGCAAGGCAAGAGCGCAGTCTAAGGATTCTCTTGTGTTCCTTCTGTGTTGCCTACTTTCGTATAAGAAAGGCATAATAACGGTTATTCTCCTAGCCTTACCTCCTACTGCAGCAATAATTCTTTTTAGATCTTGATAATGATCATCAGGTGACATGTGATTTTCGTGACCACGTACAGTGTACTTTATATTATGGTTGGTCACATCAACGAGCAAATAAAGATCATCACCTCTAACGGAATCCTTGATTACACCCTTAGCTTCTCCCGTACCAAATCTTGGACAATCAGCCTTAAGCAAATAAGAATCTCGACTATACTCAGAAAACGCAATATTGTCTGAATGTACATGTTCTCTTTCTTTGCGCCATTTTACAAGGTAGTCATTTACCGTTTTGGCCATCCCCTTACTACTTTCTAAAGCAATTATTCCAAGGGGACCTACTGGAATAGTTAAATTTTTATCTATATCACTCATGTTTTCCTCCAAATAATACATTTGATAATTGATTTCCAATAAATAAATATAATTCACATAAGATAATACTAATTTAAATAATACTCGTCAAGTACAAATAAAAGTATTTGCTGTACATTGAAGAAATATTAATATTATATGTTCTTTGTAAGTCTAATATCTGCACCTACAATTTTCAATAATGTGTAGTTACTAATTAGTCTTGAAAAAATTCTTTCGCTATATTTGGCGTTTATATTATCTAGTGAAAGATTAGTAGAGATAATAGTTGATTTTTCCCTTAAATATCTTTCGTTAATACATAAATAAAGCTGAGTATTAATAAAAGAATTGGTTAATTCAGTGCCTAAATCATCAATAATTAATAAGTCACAGCTAAGGATAAAATTAAATTGGTTTTGAATCTCCGGATTATCATAGTCTTTGCTAAATTTGTTTTTTTCAAGAATATCAAAAAGTTGAAAAGAAGTTAAATAAATAACAGTATAAGACCTGTCAAGTAATTCCTTAGCGATACAATTACTTATAAAAGTCTTTCCAACACCAGTATTACCATAAATCAATAGGTTCTGAAAGTCTGAATCAAAGTTATCGATAAAGACCTTGCTTTGATTAACAACCTTTTCCATGTTTTGACGAGGAGATAGCCTGATGGATTCATCAATATAGTTATCAGGATAAAAATCGAATGAAAAGTTTGAAAAGTTTTCTTTTTTAATAGCAGTTTTAATATTTGACTGTGAATAAAGTATGCTTACTATTGATTGTTTAAAACAGTGACATTTCTTGTTATCAATAAAACCAGTATCTTCACAATCCTTACATTGGTATTGTGGTTCTAAATAATCTTTTGGAAATCCATTATCAAGCAATAAGCGCTCTCTCTTTTTTTTAGCAATTTCAGCAGTTTTTTTCAAATTATCAAGAGAGATATCCTCATTAGAGTTTGTCAAAAAAAGCTTAGCATTATCCATGGCTGCTGCAATCATAGTGTTATCAATTTCTTTTAGTGTAGGAATTTTTTTATAAACCTCTTTAACACGAAGATTTAAGTCATGTTTATTTTCTAATTGCTTCCTGTCATAATCTCTAAGTATCCTGTTATACTGGTAGTTCTTTAAACCCATGACAAGTCTCCTTATTTTTTATGTAATAATTTTTGTTCCATAGCCACATAATCCTCTTCAGAATAGGTTCTTTGAGGAAAGGCGTTGAACTTATTATTGTTTGTAGCCTTTGAATTCATACTATGATTGGCGTTTTTGCCTTTGTTTTTTGAAGATCTTTTAGCATGTTCCTCATCAAGTACTTCTATTTGACTTAAACTTGTAACAGAGTTTTTGTGCCATCTTTCAATAATCGTATGAGCATATTTGAAGTCTGGCTTCTGAATAGTAAGGAGAGTACGATTACATGCTTCAACAATAATATCAATGGGTAAATTATATTCCTTAGTCCATGTATTTATATACTGTTTTTCTGCATGTCCAAGAGCCCTATCTAATCCAAATGCTTTCTTAACTGAATTATAACTTTCATTAAAAACAAATGTTGCCTTTTCTGCCTTTTCCAAAGTATCAACACCATCATTGGCCCATGAAAGAGCTACAGCTTCAACATATGAAGGATGTGTCTTGTTCTTTGAAACACAGTATTCATAAAGATATAGTATTAATTCTCTTGAGAAATTCAAACTCTCATATAGATATAAAATTAGTTGTAAATCCATAGGTTTAATCAGTCGTTCTAAATAAAGCTCGATAATGTTGAGTAGCCACTTAACATCTTCGGAGTCTGTAAGCTGTTTAATTTGTGCATCTGAATAAGTTGGCTTATCAAACTTAGAATCCTTCTTATTTTGTATATGAACTTCTTGTTTTGTTTCAATAGAAGTTGCTAATTCATCTTGTTTGGATGTTGACTTTGCATATACGGAATTAATATCATTTAAGATGATAGAGGAGATATGTTTTTTGCCATCTTTAACAAGAGTAATTAGGCCTGCTTTTTCCCAGTAGCATAGAGCGCGGATTATGTCGCTTTCTGTGTTTTCCACATGATCTGCAATTGATGAAATTTCAATTTCTTTTACACTATTGTTGCCCATGCAAAACAGCAAATATAGATAAACCTTTACATAAGCTCCATTAGCAGCAGGCATATATTTATCGATAAACAAATTAGATACAAATGTACCACTTGGTACGTAATTTGATTGTAGTAAAATACTACTCATATAAATACCACCCTTTTTCTTATCATTGTCATTATTATAGCATAGGAAATTTAAGAATGAAACAGACGAACTAACATAAAATATACACATTTTAAGTTTGTGGAAGAAGTGAATATTGTGGATAAATAAAAAGAAAATAGGAGTGTTTTGTGTATGCTTATGATGAAAGGTGTCATAAAAGCTATAAAACAGACGAAAGCGTAACACTTACGTAATCAAATTTTAACAAATAAAAATCCACAAGCCTATCAAGGTAGAAATGTTGATAAGATTGTGGATAATGTGGATAACTACATGCCTAATAGAGATTCTCCTATATTTACAACGTCTCCAGCTCCCATAGTTATCAACAAGTCACCGTGAGTACATTTTTCTAAAATTAAATTTTCTATTTCATCAAAACTCTCAAAGTGATAGACTTCTTTTCCAAGTTCCTTCAATTTTTGCATTAAATCCTTAGAAGAGATATCACCGGGATTTTTTTCCCTAGCAGCATATATATCTGTTAATATAATAACATCGGCTAATGAAAGTACATTAGCAAACTCATTTAAGAAAGTCTTTGTTCTTGTGTATGTGTGAGGCTGAAAAATACAATAAATTGATTTGTGAGGATATTTTTTTGCTGCTTTTAGTGTTGCCTTGACTTCAGTAGGATGATGAGCGTAGTCATCAATTATTGTTACGCCACAAATTTCGCCTTTATATTCAAATCTTCGATCTGTACCTGTATAGGCGAGAATACCTTTTTTAATCACATCTATTGGAATGGCAAAATAATTAGCCAGAGCAATTGATGGAAGAGAATTAGAAATGTTATGAATGCCAACTACATTAAGCGAAATAGTATCAACGTACTTTCCATCCTTAAGCAAATCAAAAATCCCCTTACCATAATCATCATACTTTATATTAGTAGCAAAATAATGTGCACTAGCATTACTAATAGGGCTAGATTCTTTTTCCAAACTGTAGGTTATAATATTGCATTCTAAATCTTCTGTAAAATATTCAACATTGTCAATATCGCCATTAATAATCAACAAACCATCTTTAGGAATGCGACTAACAAAGGACCTAAAGGAAAGACGTACATTATCAAGACTTTTAAAATAATCCATATGCTCTGCTTCAACATTTAAAACAACCCCGATAGTAGGATTAAACTTTAAAAAACTATTAGTATACTCACAGGCTTCTGTAATAAAAATATTACTTTCACCTATACGAATGTTACCGCCAATGTTGTCAAGGATTCCTCCTAAAGAAATAGTAGGATCCAAACCACCCTCTAACAGTATAAGTGAATTCATTGAAGTTGTCGTAGTTTTGCCATGAGTACCTGCAATGGCAATAGCGTTAGAATAGTTTAGCATTATCTGTCCCATTAGTTGTGCACGATCAATAAGGGGAATATCAGCTTCTAAAACAGCTTGGTATTCAGGATTATCTTCCTTAACAGCAGCTGTATATACAACAAAATCAATATCCGAAGTAATATTGTCAGGCCTTTGGCCATATATTATATCTAGACCCATATTTTCTAGGTGGACAGTGTTTTTGCCTTTTTTAGAGTCGGAACCTGAAACCTCAAATCCTTTATTATGTAATAGTTCGGCTAGGCCACTCATGCTAATTCCACCGATTCCTATAAAATGAACTCTTTTAGGAACGTTTAAAAAAACTTTATACATAGTTCACTTCCAATCTTAATCAATATTTAAATATAAGTTATAAAAAATTATTAAATATAATCATATCTATTTATAATACTTGATAAAAGCATAATATACCACTACTATATTATCACCATATAATTGCTATTATAACCCTTTTAGATTAAAATACAATTGTTATTTTATAATGACAATAAAGTAAAAACTCATCATTTGTCTATAAATCACTATAAAAAACACTGTTAATTATTAAAAATATCTTAAATTTGCACAAAAAACACGAAAAACCTAAAATAAACTGATGAAATAGTTTCTTTTTATGGAAAGAAATGTTATACTATACGAGTAGTTCATATACATGCTAGGAACTTCTGTAAGACTGAAAAATACATAAAGGGGGATCACAATATGGAAATTACAGACGTGCGTGTACGCAAAATAAGTAAAGAGGGTAAGATGAAGGCTGTTGTTTCAATTACTTTTGACGGAGATTTCGTAGTACATGATATCAAAGTAATTGAAGGCGAAAAAGGTTTGTTTATTGCAATGCCTAGCCGCAAAGCAGGAGACGGAGAATACCGTGATATTGCACACCCTATCAACTCAGAGACAAGGCAAACAATTCAAGACATTATTTTAGAAAGCTATTTGAATGTGTCCGAAAGAGTTGAAGAAAAAGTAACAATTTAATTGTAACCATTATTGCCGCCAGACAAGATATCATCCCAAAAAGGATTGATATCTTGTTATTTTTTATGATAAATGTTGATATAAATAACTAGTTATCTTATAATGCTTTATGATAATTAGTTATGTTAATAGATAAGAAGACAGATAAAAACAAAGATGAGTATAATATTAGAAAGGACAAAACAATATGTATATAATAGTAGGTTTAGGTAATCCTAGCAAGAAATATACGGCAACAAGACATAATGTTGGATTTGATGCAATCACAAGATTATCTGACGACTATAATATTTCTTTAAATATAAAGAAACATAAAGCAATATGTGGTAAAGGCTATATAGAAGGAGTAAAGATTATTCTTGCCCAACCACAAACCTATATGAACTTAAGTGGTGAAAGCGTTAGAGATATGGCAGATTTTTATAAAGTAGAAGCTCAAAACATTATTGTTATTTATGATGATACTAATTTAGATGTAGGACAACTTAGAATTAGAAGAGAGGGTAGTGCTGGTGGACACAATGGAATCAAAAGCATTATTTCGCATCTTAAATCTATAGATTTTCCAAGAGTAAGAATAGGAATAGGAAAGAAGCCAGCTGAATGGGATTTGGCTGACTATGTTCTTTCTAAGTTTTCTGATGGAGAGAATAAAATTATAAGAGAAGGATTAAAGAACACTTCAGAAGCAGTGAAAACCATTATTACTAGTGATATAGATAAGGCAATGAATATATATAATAGAAAGCAAAATCTTGATAAGGAGTAAGAATTTGAAAACTTTTACTAATCCACTATATGAACTACATGAATTTAATGAAATTTTGTATAATTTAAAACAAAAGAATACTCCTATACAAATAACTGGTTGTATCGATTCGCAAAAAAGTCATCTTATGAATGGTTTGAGCAAAGATTATCGGTGGAAGTTAATAATTACCCATGATGATTTAAAAGCAAAAGAAATATACGAAGATTATCAATTATTTGATAAAAATGTTTACTTATATCCTGCTAAAGATATTATTTTTTATAGTGCAGATATTCATGGTAATGCAATTATTAATGACAGACTAAAGATACTTAGAAGACTTATTGAAAAGAAGCCAACAACCATTATTACCACCATAGATAGTGGGATGGATAAAATATTGCCCATAGAGATTCTTGAAGAAAGTGTTATTAAGATCAATGAAATGAGTCATGTTAACTTAGAAGAATTGGCTAGGCAGTTAGTTAAAATGGGATATGAAAGATTAGGTCAAGTGGAAAGGCCTGGAGAATTTGCCATAAGAGGTGGGATTCTTGATGTTTATTCATCGACTGAAAATAATCCCTTTAGAATTGAGCTATGGGGAGATGAAGTTGATTCAATTAGATATTTTGATATTAATAATCAAAGATCAATTGAAAAAACTGAAGAAATAAATATATTTCCGGCTGCAGAATATCTATTAGATACTGATACAATCAAAGAAGGGCTATTAAAGATAAAAAAAGAAAAGGACCAACAAGTTAAAATCTTAAGAGATGAGATGAAGACAGAGGAGGCCTATCGACTTAAAAGTACAATTGAAGAATTTGAGAATAGCCTTGAAAACTATTCAGGCCTAATTGGAATCAATAGTTATATTGATTATTTTTATGATGAAACGGTTTCTCTTTTTGAGTATTTTAAAAATGATGATTCTATTGTTTTTGTTGATGAGCTTACTAGGGTAATTGAAAAAGGAGAGGCTGTTGCAACAGAGTTTAGAGAAAGCATGATTAATAGACTGGAAAAGGGATATATTTTGCCAGGGCAAATTAATGGTCTCTATACTTACAATGAACTTTTAGACATGTTAAAGCAAACAAACCTTTTGCTTATTAGTACTATGGATACAAATCAAGAAATGTTTAACATTAAAGAAAAAAGTAACTTTACAGTACGTTCTATAAATTCTTATAATAACAATTTTGATCTGTTGGTAAAAGATCTTAAGTTTTGGAAGAAAAATGGATACAGGACTCTGCTATTATCAAGTTCAAGAACTAGAGCTATGAGGCTAGATGATGACCTAAGGCAAAAAGGTTTGAATTCATTTTTCACAGATGATTTAGAAAGAACCATAAAAGATGGAGAAATCATGGTTTCGTCAGGTAATATACACAAAGGCTTTGAGTATCCTCTTATAAAGTTTGTTCTTGTTTCAGAAAGTGATATCTTTGGTAGGAAACGAAGGAAAAAGAGAAAGAAATATAAAGAACTTGAAGGCAAGCAAATTAAAAGCTTTACTGAATTAAAGGTTGGAGATTATGTTATCCATGAAAATCATGGGCTTGGGATATATCAAGGAATTACTAAACTTCAAGTGGATGGTATTGAAAAAGATTATATTAAAATCGAATATGGTAATAGTGGAAATTTATATATTCTTGCGACAGCCTTAGATTTATTGCAAAAATATGCAAGTAAGGAAGGCAGGAAACCAAAACTTAACAAGTTAAATTCAGCGGAATGGAAAAAGACTAAGAGTAAAGTAAAGGGTGAAATAAAGGAAATTGCAAAAGAACTTGTTGAACTGTATGCGAAAAGACAGGCCAAAGAGGGATATCAATTTAGTTCTGACACCGTATGGCAAAAGGAATTTGAAGAAACTTTTCCCTACGAAGAAACAGACGATCAATTAAAAGCCATAGAAGAAACGAAAGCAGATATGGAAAGCAAGAAGATTATGGATAGACTTATTTGTGGCGATGTGGGCTATGGAAAAACAGAAGTTGCAATACGTGCAGCTTTTAAAGCGGTGCTCGATGGCAAGCAAGTAGCCTTTCTTGTACCAACGACCATTCTCGCCCAACAACACTATAATACTTTTTCTCAAATAATGAAGAATTATCCGGTAAATATTGATATGCTTTCACGATTCAAGACTAATGCAGAACAAAAAAGCATAACCGAAAAATTGAAACAAGGAAGAGTAGATATTATTATAGGAACTCATCGTTTAATATCAAAGGATGTCAAGTATAAAGATTTAGGATTATTAATTATAGACGAGGAGCAAAGATTTGGAGTTACTCATAAGGAGAAGATAAAAAGCTTAAAGGCAGATATTGATGTACTTACTTTAACAGCTACACCAATACCTAGAACTCTTCATATGAGCTTAATAGGTATAAGAGATATGAGTGTGCTAGAAGAAGCACCGGTAGATCGTCATCCTATTCAAACCTATGTTTTAGAAAGAAATGACGAGATTATAAGAGAGGCCATAAATAGAGAATTGGCTCGAAGTGGGCAAGTCTACTATGTATATAACCGAGTAAAAGATATTGATGAAATTGCATCAAAGATTAGGCACTTAGTTCCTGACGCAAACATTGAGGTAGCTCATGGTCAAATGAATGAAAGACAACTAGAAGGCATAATGCTTGATTTTATAAATGGAGAAATAGACGTACTTGTTTCTACAACAATTATTGAGACAGGGCTTGATATTCCCAATGTAAATACAATTATAATTGATGATGCCGATAGACTTGGTTTATCACAGTTATATCAACTTAGAGGTAGAGTTGGGCGCTCAAATAGATCTTCTTACGCATTTTTAATGTATAGAAGAGATAAGGTTTTAAAAGAGATTGCAGAAAAAAGACTACAAGCAATAAAGGAATTTACAGATCTAGGTTCAGGAATTAGGATAGCTATGAAAGACCTAGAAATTCGAGGAGCAGGAAACATTCTTGGAGCTAAACAAAGTGGACACATGGAAGCAGTAGGCTATGACTTATATGTAAAAATGTTAAATAGTGCAATTAGGTCCATGAAAGGTGAAATATCTGAAGACGACATATTTGAAACTGCTGTAGATATGAATATAGATGCATTTATCCCAAGTAGATATATTACAATAGAATCTGAAAAACTAGACTTCTATAAAAGAATAGCAGGGATTGAGAACAAAGAAGAATTTATGGATATGCAAGAAGAACTCACTGATAGATTTGGGGATATTCCAGAATCCGTCAACAACCTATTAAAAATTGCATATTTAAAGGCAAAAGCTCATTCACTTTATATTACAGAAATAACATATAGGGATAATGATCTGACAATGGTTATGTATAACAAGGCGAATGTTAAGGTTGAAAAAATATCAGAGTTTATTAACAAGTATAAACCCTATTTAAAATTTCATCCTGAGCAAGAGCCATACTTTACCTATACATTTGATAAAAACAAAAAACAAAACAAAATAAAGACTAGTAAGGTGTTTGGCTTAGTGAATGATTTACTAAAAGATATTAAAGACTTGCTGTTAGAAGAAAAATAATCTATAATTTAGGAAACCTAGGAATGGAGAAAAAGATGAAATTTAGTAAGAAAAAAAGGACTAAGCTTTATATATTAATAATCTTAATTGTATCTATAATAGCAATAACAGCTTGTGGAGAAAAGGATGAAGAAGAAACAGAAACCACAGAAACTAGAGAAACTATAGATGAGTCACAAGCGACTGCAAATGAAGATAAAACAATAAAGGCAGATAACGGAAACCCTTTTTTAAATGAGACAATTATAAAAATTGATAATGAAGAGATTTCTTATAGTGAAGTTATTTTATATCTGAAATATATCCAATCCTATTATGAAAACATATTTGGAGAAGGCATATGGGATTATAATCTAGGTGAAACAACTGTAGGTGAGTTAGCAAAAGAAGATGTAATTGATACCATAATAGAAAGAAAGATTATAAAAAAACAATGGGAAAATTACGAGATTGATATTACAGAAGAAGATGAAATTAAGATAAATAACGATTCAACAGATTATTTAAAGAATATAACACAAGAAGACACTAAGTATTATGGATTTACTTCTGAAGAAGTATACCAATTTTTGTTTGATAATTTAATGGCAGAGAGAGTTTATGATGCAGCTACCATGGATGTAGATACAGAGGTTCCAGATGAAGTAGCCAAGCAAATAACCATACAATATATACTTGTTAGCACAAGAAGAACTGATGAAAATGGTAATATGATTGAAATGACACAAGAAAAGAAGAATTTAGCTTACATTAAAGCTCAAGAATTATTAACAGAGGCAGCAACAGTAGAGGATTTTGTATCCTTTTCAAAATCAAATACTGATAGTGTTGAAGTTGAACTTACAATTGGAAAAGATGATTTAGAAAAGGTTATAGGAGATGCTGCATTTGCACTAAAAACAGGAGAAATGAGCAATATCGTTGAAGCTAGTGATGGTTATTATATTATTTATTGCCTAGATGATTACAATGAAGATGCAACACTTGAAAAGAAGGAAGAAGTCATAGATGAACGACAAAGTGAAAAATTCATCGAACTTTTTGAGCAATGGCAAAAGGATATAGAAATAGAAGTAAATGAAGAAATTTGGGATCAGATAGAATTTGATTAGTTTGAACAATTTAAATATCAAAAGAAAAAGTCCGAGATTACTAAAAAGTGTACTCGGACTAATTTTTGTATTTAGATATAGAATAAGTTATCGCTTGGAAATACTGGGTCACAAGTCAGGTCGATTTCTAATTGGCGAAGTATTTGTTCACTATTTTTATTTATAATTACTGTTGAGTGAGCCTGCACAAATTTCAAATCAGTTATTTTGTCATAAGCAAGTTGAGCAGTAGGGTTGGTTACAGCTGAAATGCTTAAGGCTATTAATATTTCGTTTAGATTTAATGTTGTAATTTTATTGTCTAATATCTGTGACTTATAGTTTTGGATAGTTGTAAGTATTAAAGGAGATAATAGGTATATCTCATCTGCTATTCCTGCTAAATATTTAATGGCATTTAAAATTCCGGCAGAACAATTATCCATTAATTTTGATTCTTTTCCTGTTATTACGGTTCCGTCAGGAAGTTCTAGGGCAATTACAGGCGGCATTTCATTTTCATCTGTTTTTTTGGTTTTGGCATATTCTCTAGCAGGCACTACGGATTTCCGATCTTCTTCCTTAAGTTCTAACTCTTCCATAATAACCTTCATTCGGTTAACACTTTCTTCTTCAATTAGTCCTTTTTTAAATTCACCAAGAGTATGAAAATATCTACGTATTATTTCCTGCTTTGCAGCAGCTGAAACAATCTCATCATCAACTATTCCATACCCGACACGATTTACACCCATGTCTGTTGGTGAGTGATATGGACATTGCTTATCAGTGATTCGTTCAATAATACGTTTAACAACAGGGAACATCTCCAGGTCTCTATTATAATTTATTGCAAGTTCATTATAATAATCGTAATGAAAGGAATCAATCATATTTACGTCTCTTAAGTCAACGGTAGCAGCTTCATATGCTATATTAACAGGATGTTTTAGAGGTAAATTCCAAACAGGAAAGGTTTCAAACTTTGCATATCCTGCTGAACGTCCTAATTTGTTTTCGTGGTATAGTTGGCTTAAGCAGGTTGCAAGCTTACCACTACTTGAACCAGGAGCAGTAACTACAACTATGGGCATACTTGTGGGGATGTAAGGGTTTTTACCATACCCTTCCTCACTTACAATACAATCTATATTAGTAGGATAACCATCAATAGATCTATGTTTATAGACCTTAATATTTCTTCTTTCTAACTTGTTAATAAATACTGAAGTTGCGGGTTGATTATTATAACGAGTAATTACCACGCTATTTATTTTCAAATTGTAAAACCTTAAATCATCAATTAAACGAAGAACTTCCATATCATAAGTAATGCCATAATCTTCACGTATCTTATTACGCTCAATATCACCAGCATAAACACAAATTATTATTTCAACTTGCTCTGTTAGTTTACACAACAACTTAATCTTAGCGTCTTCATCAAAACCTGGTAAGACACGTTTAGCATGTTTATCGTTAATGATTTTACCGCCAAACTCCAGGTATAATTTGTCGTAATCATTTACACGCTCCAAAATATATTTCGATTGTTCGTCGATGTATTTTTGCGGATCAAATCCAATTTTCATAACTTACTCCTTTTCAACTAACATTAATATATACGAGACATATTTTAACACAATAAAAAGCAGTATACCATAAAGAATAATAGAATAAAAGAAAAAAACATAT
>CAZOGN010000042.1:14316-16732 GCA_964579655.1 uncultured Lachnospiraceae bacterium | reverse complement strand
ATGCTACACCAATGTACCCCCATGATAAAAGCATTCATACACCTTTTCATTTTGCCATAAGATTTCTTCATAACCTTGGAACCAATCTATATCTCCAATTGCCTTTGTTTTGTATGTATATTCTCCGGATTCATAAAATTCTGGCCCTCGATATGGAAGCTCTATAGTAGCAAGACCTAAGGCTTCCTTCAGAAAGTCCCCACTAAATCTTTCATCTAAAGTTCTTCCGAAATAATTCATAGAATAGATAGGAATGCCATCTTCCCAGATTGCTTCCTCTCCTGAAAACTTCTCTCCTCCAAGCCATGTATCATAGTAAAGATAAGCTCCTTTTTTATATTGATAGTCATTTGATGCAGGTCTGGAGGGACTGCATGTATTAGCATATCCTGCATAGGTATTCTTGATAGCTTCGATTTTAAATAAAATTAAAGAGTTTTTATCAGTATCAGATATAGGTGAAATGGATTTTGCACACTCATTATCTTTAACAAGATAGTCAATGGTAATATGAAATAATTCACTTAGTTGAATTAAATTCATAATATCTGGATATGCCATACCACTTTCCCATTTGGCAACGGCTTGACGAGATACACTTAGTTTTTCGGCTAAGGCCTCTTGGGTTATACCCTTGGATTTTCTTATTATTTGTAATTTTTCTGCTAAAGTCATCTTATTATTTTACTCCTCTTCATATGTTTTTATTTAATAATATTATAACAGGATTAGAATAAAGTAGGTATAAAGAGAAGGTTGCAATAATGCTACTTCTAGTTGCGCCACAAGTATAGCACGAAAACTATATATTAGAAAATTCTCTTTTGCCTTTTAATATGATATAATTTTAATAATGTAGGAGTGTGTCAAATGAAAGGTCCCCATGACACACAGGGAGGAGCTACAATGAGTTACCGTAAAAATATATTCACGCATAAAAGTCTATATGACCATCAAGGAACTAATGATTTTTTTGTAAATGCTGTAAAAGCCAATGTGAATTTTCATAGAAGGCATTGTAAGGAATATAGAAAAATTCTTCGTGCTAGAAAGTATAAAGCAAAGGATATAAAGAAAACATCTGATTTATACAAATTACCTCCTATCCCCACCTTATATTTTAAACATAACTCTATGAAGTCCATGCCCTACAAGAAAATGATAATTAAGGCCACATCATCTGGAACTAAAGGAAAAAAGAGCCGTATAGGTTATGATCTTAAAGGACTTTATTATGGTGCACACATGGTATATAGGATGGCTAAGTATCATAAACTCTTATCTGCAAAACCTACAAACTACATAATTTTTGGCTATCAGCCAAGTAAAAGTAATCATACCGTAATTTCAAAGACTGCACTAGGTGCAACAATGTTTGCGCCTGCTATAAAGAGACAATATGCCTTGAAATATAAAAATGGAGAATACCAATTGGACATGGATGGACTGAAAAAGAGCTTATTAGATTTCGCTAAAATGCCCTTTCCAGTCAGGCTTATTGGTTTTCCTGCTTATACATACTTGTTTTTAAAGGAATTAGACAAAGAAGGTATTCGTCTCAAACTTCATAAAGATTCAATGGTACTTCTTGGTGGCGGATGGAAACAGTTTTATACAGAACAACCTGAAAAGAAAGAGCTCTATAAAATTCTTGAACGTGTCCTTGGAATAAAAGAAGAGAATTGTAAGGAGTTTTTTGGGGCGGTGGAACATCCTATGATTTATTGTGACTGTAAGAATCATCATTTTCATGTGCCTATATATAGTAGAGTAATTATAAGAGATGTCGATACAGGACTTCCTGTAAAGAATAATACTATAGGTCTTTTAAATCTTATCACTCCAATGATGGAAAGTATGCCTCTTGTAAGTGTTATGACAGATGATTTGGCAGTTCTTCGTGATGGTAAGGAATGTGGATGTGGAATTGATGCACCTTATTTTGAAATTATAGGGCGGGTAGGCGTAGAGGATATTAAGACTTGTGTTGCTGATGCCCTAGAACACTTAGGAGGCAAGTCATGATACTAGTAAAAGGAAAAGTTTTAAAATCTGAAGATAGTAGTTTGCTATTAAATAATTTAAAAGTTCAAATTATACAGACTTTAGTTAAACCTAGACTTAATCCTCTAGCTGTAATTAAAGCATGTGATAAACTATCAAAAAAATTCACAGCAGGAGCATATGATCATATTACTAAGAAATTACAAGAAGAAGGAATAATAACATTTGAACAAATTGAATTTGTATCACAACTATTATCCAAAGATCATTTAATATATAAAATGAAAACAGAATTAGGCAAGGATTATTTTTCTATAGATGACTGGAAGCCTCTTTATTCAAAGCAAGAAAGAAAAAGAAAGTACTATCCACTTGGTGTGTTATTTCATATTGCAGCAGGTAATCTAGATGG
>CAZOGN010000042.1:12709-14216 GCA_964579655.1 uncultured Lachnospiraceae bacterium | reverse complement strand
GACCATAGTTTAAGAGGGCTCGCTAAACACATATTTGAAACTAATCAGCTTTTATGCAGTTCCTGCCAGGGTATTTTTTTAGATACAAATGATATGAATAAAGTATATGAATTTAGTGAAAAATTTATTAAAATATTGGAAGAAACAGCAAAAGAGTTTCCAAGGTTAGATAAGGGAATTCGGGCACAGATTAATTTACAAGTCTATAATGAAGAACTAGAAGGAGTTTCTAGGAAGCAACGCATATATAAAGGAAAAGGCTGTAGTATAATTGCCAGACCTAAAGGACAATTACAAACATCTTTAATGTTTGGAAACTGTTGGACCATGCCTTTAGCAAAAGAGAAAATAATTCAAAGGCTCTATAGATACCGAGGTTATCTTCAGACTATTGGACTTTTATCTACTGAAGATGAGAGGGAAGAGTATGTTGATATGTTTGCAAGGGCAGGTGCTGTTCGCATAATGGACGGTAAGGATATGTCAAGGATGTTCTTAGGTGAAGCTCATGATGGAGAGTATCCACTTAGGAGATATTCAAGAATTGTAGAATATTAAAATTGAAACTCTATAGCGGCTGCAAAGATTATGATATTAGACTACAGTGTTAAGGAGATTTAAGACCTAATGAAATATATTTCGAAGATAAGACAAGCAGAATGTGATAAAGGAGTAGTTGAATATATATTTACAAGAAAACCAGTAAAAAACATCAATCTACGGATAAAACCTAATGGTAAAATATATGTATCTGCTAACAAGCAAGTACCTATATATTATATTGATAACTTTATAAGGGAAAAACAAAATTATATTATTGCTACTTTAGAGAAGTTTAAAGAAAATCAAAGTCATGTATCAACTTATTCAAGAAATTACCTGAGTGGAGATGAATTTGATATTTTAGGGAAGACATTGCAGTTAAAAGTTATAGAAGGAATAGAAGAGTCAGTAAGATCAGACAAAAAAGTTATATTTCTTACAGTAAAGAACAAGCATGATGTGAACCGTAAAGAGAAAATAATGAATATGTGGTTGAAAGAAATGCAGGAAAACATATTTAGAGATATATGTAGGGAAACATATAAGGTATTTAGGAAGTATGGCATAAAATATCCAAATATAAAGATTAGGAAGATGACATCAAGGTGGGGTTCATGTAGACCTCAAAAGGGTAATATTACTCTTAATAGCAGGTTGATAGAAGTGCCAAGAAGTTGTATAGAATATGTTGTCTTCCATGAATTTGCCCACCTTATACATCCAAATCATTCCAAGGAGTTTTATGATTTTTTGACAAGCTTAATGCCCGATTGGAAGGATAGAAAAAAAGAATTAAACAAGGTTTTATAAAGAGAAGCATATAAGTAATTTGAGATTATAAGTTTTGTTTATGTAACCAAATAAAACCCCCAGTGGAAGACCACCGAGGGTTTACTAACTATAATAAAGAGTTAATTGATTTCTAGATAATCAATAAAAGCATCCCATTGGCCATCATCAGCTG
>CAZOGN010000042.1:0-12609 GCA_964579655.1 uncultured Lachnospiraceae bacterium | reverse complement strand
TCAATAAAAGCATCCCATTGGCCATCATCAGCTGATACAACCAACTCGACTTCTTGATTACCAGTTTTGTGGCTTACATTATCCAGGGTATATACTGCGGGATAACTTCCACCAAAGTAGAAGGTGCCCTTATATTCTCCACCTATTTTCAAGTCAACCTCGGCCATGTTATCATTATTAGAGCAACCACGAAGTGAGAAACTATTATTGCCACTAGAGAAATCTTGTGTAAACTTAACAGAATCTTCATTGGCATATAGGGCAACTCCAGAGAAAGGATTGTTGATATCTCCAGCATATTGTCCGCTAATATTCATGCTTTCGCATTCTTTTCTAGTAGCATTTGGATCAGGAGTAGGATATGGGTCTGGATCAGGGTCAGGGTCTGGCTGATAGCCACCACTGCCACCAACATTAATGGAATTGCTATATACATTAGCACTACCACTACTTTGCCATCCTTCAACTGTTAGGGCTACTTCGTACATCTTACCTAGACGCATGCCCATTCTTTCCCAAGCTTTAAAGTGTTCACTAACAGATATAGTGCCACTTGTACGCTTAGAAGTTCTTACACTCCAGTACTGTTGAAAAGTAGCATTACCTTTGATAGATGGTTGGTTTGTTCTTGTAGTTTCATATACATCATATGTTCCACCATCAACGGTGATAGTACCTTTAGGAGATGATCCGGGTGGGCGCCAACTGCCCCAGCTATCTACTATGTAGAATTCCACTAGTGGATCAGAGGTCCAGCCATAGACACAAAGATATGAGTTACCATTAGGTTGGTAGTTACAGCCATAATCAATGGATATATTACCAAGTTGTTGATGTGTTTGAGTTTCGTTAAACTTCTTCCCTTTACGGAATAAGGCATTGTTGATGTTGTTCCATTCACAACTGAAGTTACCACCGTTATTAAGAGTCATGCTGGTATTACCAGAATCTTTCCATAATTCGTAGTCATAACCATCATGGTTTCCAGTTTGATTGGATGTGAGTGTTGTTGCGCCTTGTACGATAGCTGCGGGTGCTATAAGTGTAAAGCAAGCCAGAATTGCTAAGAACACTTTTAGTTTTCGTTTCATAATACTTCACCTTCCTTAATTAATAAAATAATGTTTACAAATAGTTACAAGACAAAATAGGGTAAATATTTACAGTAAAATAATAACATAGAAAAGAAAAATAAGCAATAAATTTCCACATATTTTTTCGACATCTTATCAAGAAATCTATCAAAATTCGACATTACAAGCGAAAGATTGCTTTTATTATATTTTTGTGATAAAACGTTATTATTGAAATAAGTTTACAGTATAACTAGGAGAAAACAATGTCAGAAAAATTAACTAATAAAGAAGAGTTTAAAGAAGGAATGAAAGATGGGGTTCCTATCGGACTGGGATATTTTGCAGTTTCCTTTTCTCTTGGAATAGCCGCAAGAAATGCTGGATTAACAGCCTTTCAAGGATTTGTTGCAAGTTTATTTATAAATGCATCTGCAGGAGAATATGCCTTGTTTTTATATATTTCATCAGCTGGTGGGTATTTGGGACTAGCAATAGTAACTTTAATAACTAATGCAAGATACTTTTTAATGAGCTGTTCTTTAAGTCAGAAACTCTCGTCAAAGACGCCCTTACATCAGAGACTCATTATGGGATTTGACATAACTGACGAGCTTTTTGGTATATCTATTGCACGTAAAGGAATGCTAAATACCTATTATTTTTATGGAGTAATGCTTACAACTATGCCTTTTTGGGCAATTGGTACTGCAATAGGAATAATAGCGGGCAACATATTAGCAACAAATATTGTTAGTGCACTTAGTGTTGCCTTGTATGGAATGTTCTTGGCTGTTATAATTCCACCATGTAAAAAAGACCGAGTACTTTCAGTCTTAATAATAATTAGTTTTATAGCAAGTTATGTTTTCTCAAGACTTCAAATCTTTGATAAGCTATCTAGTGGTACACAAATAATAATTTTGACAGTTGTATTAGCAAGCATAGCGGCCATACTATTTCCAATAAAAGAACAGGATGGTGAAGAAAATGAAGTGTAATGTATATATATATATTTCAATTATGGTAGTGGTAACTTTTTTAATCAGGGTATTGCCACTAACATTAATTAGGGAACAGATTAAGAATCAATTCTTAAGATCATTTTTATATTATGTTCCATATGTTACTTTGGCAGTTATGACATTTCCAGCAATACTAAACGCTACAGAATCAGTTCTTGCAGGGGCATTAGCATTTGTTATAGGAATTGTTTTTGCTTGGAAGGAAGCTGGACTTTTCAAGGTTTCTATTTCTTGCTGTTTGGTTGTATTTATAGTTGAAATGTTAATTGCTATTTAATTGAAAATCAAGGGAGGTGAGAATAGTGAAAAAGATTTTGTTTTATGGAATGACAGAGAAAAAGATGTGTTTCCAGCATATTTTAATGAATGCACTAGATCTTCATGAGCAAGGGTCAGAAGTAAAGATTATATTTGAAGGGGCTTCTGTTAAACTTGTTCCAGTATTTTTAGAAGAAAACAATCCACTTTATAATATGGTCAAGAAACTTGGACTTATTGCAGGAGTTTGCCTTGCTTGTTCTAAGGTACTAGATGTTTATGAGCAAAATGTTGAATCAGGTCTAGAAATGTTGGATGATATGTCAGGACATGCAGGAATGAAAAAATATATAAATGAGGGTTATGAAGTTATAAGTATGTAAGAGTAGATACACAGGGATAGGTTAAGGCCACTGAAAAAGAATAGTTTTCAGTGGCCTTAACCTATCTTATCTATTTCTATTCAACTTCTGTTACCATACCTTCTTCATCAATGTTTATATTTATAGAAATATCTTCTAAGAATGAGTATATTCGTTCTTTTTCTGCTTCTTCAGTTACCATTCTTGTTACAAGTTCAGATTGAATAGCTGGAACAATTTCCAAGTTAATATTTTCTGTGGTGTCATCTCCATAAAAATGAATGTTTAATAACATGGTATCTAAAGTTTTATTGTTAAACCACAGGTTTCCAAGACTATATACAATGGGCTTGCCATTATAAAATTCTATTCCTTGTAGACAATGAGGATGAGCACCAATTACAATGTCAGCACCAGCATCTAAATAATCTCTTCCTGTAGAAAGTTGTACATCTTCTAATTCAAAACTATATTCAGTACCCCAGTGAACATATGCTATAACATAATCAGCATGCTTACTGGCTTCTTCAATTGTTTCTATAAACAATTGGGTATCATAACACCTTAAAATTCCTGGAGAATCCTCTGTGGCCTGTGGTGTCATCTTATACTTCTCAGCTCTTGAAGCAGTTACATAAGCAAGAGTCTTATCTTGTATATCAAAGTACACAGGTGACATGGCTTCATCAAGGTTTTTACCAGCTCCATAATATAGTATATCTGCACTTTTTAAAGTGTCCAATGTATCTAGGAAGGCTGTTTCGCCGTAATCAAAAACATGATTATTTGCAAGAGTTACAATGTCTACACCCATTTCCTTTAAAATATCTACTCTAGAAGGATGTGCCCTAAATGTATAAGCCTTGCCATTTAGTGGTGAGCCAGCAGTGCTATATGTGAATTCGTTATTAAGACACATGATATCTGCGTCATTCATAATTTCAATTAATTCAGGTGAGAGACAGTCAACTATTCCATTAGGAGTGCTATTATAATAATTTATAGTACTTGAATTATCATCGAAATTAATATCGCCAGCAAAAGTAAGAGTGAAGTCATAAGAATTTAAGTCTGCTTCGGTTTCAAGCTCTTCTTCATATTCTCCAAAATAAAGAGTTGTATCCTGACTGTCTTCATCCACAATATCTTCATCAGAGTCTACAATCTCCCATTGCATATTTTCAGAAGTGATATCAAGACTTTTATCAGAACTTTGGCAAGCTATAAGTGAAAACAATAATATAAAGATAGTAAGAACTATAAGTACATGTTTTATAGATGTGTTTGTTAGATAATTATTTTTTTTCTTCAAAGTGTCAACCCCTATTTCCGTCATAATGAAAACATTATAATTTATACAGAGCTATATTTCAATGGTCAAAAACAATCAAAAGAAGCAATAAAATTAGTGGATTTAACTAAAAAAGAGTAATAAAAAAATAAAAAAAAGTAGTAATCATTACTAGTTAAACCACTAATATTATGTTATAATATTAGTGGTTTGCTAGAAAAAAGTATTAAGGAGGTATTGGATGAAGAAGTATGTCTGTTCTATCTGTGGATATGTTTATGATGAAAGCAAAGGTGATCCAGAAGCAGGTATAGAAGCAGGAACTAAG
This sequence comes from uncultured Lachnospiraceae bacterium, assembly GCA_964579655.1. Taxonomy (GTDB): domain Bacteria; phylum Bacillota; class Clostridia; order Lachnospirales; family Lachnospiraceae; genus JAAYRG01. The sequence goes on along the minus strand of CAZOGN010000042.1, from coordinate 8,272 downwards.
TGGGAAGACTTACCTGAAGATTGGGTATGTCCTTTATGTGGGGCACTTAAGGATGATTTTGTAGAACAAGCTGAAAAGAAAGATAGTGAAAAAGAAACTAAACTTATCAAACCTTTTATTGAATCTCATGATGATATGAAAGAACTTTCTGCACTAGAAGTTAGTGCTCTTTGTTCTAATTTAGCACGTGCATGTGAAAAGATGTACAAATTTGATGAAGAAGCTAAGTTTAAGGAATTGGCTGACTATTTCAAAGCAGGCGCTAATCCAGTCTCTGACCCAAGTTATGAAGAGTTATTAAAACAAGTTGAGCAAGATCTCGACGAAAGATTTGTAAATGCAGAGTACATAGCAAAAGAAGCTGGGGATAGAGGAGCACTTCGTGCTTTAACTTGGACAGTTAAGGCTAGTCGTATGCTAAAATCTTTATTAAGCCGATACAAAAAAGAGGGCGACGCAATGCTTGAAAACACAGGTGTATATGTTTGCTCTATTTGTGGATATATATATATCGGTAATGATTTACCTGACTTATGTCCTATATGTAAAGTACCGAACTGGAAGTTTGATAAGGTTGAAGGGGGTGTTGCATAGTGGCTGAAAAATATGCATATAGGAATATTAGATTATGTACTAAGGATTGTTTGTGTTTATTTGTTTGTCCTACAGGAGCAACTAATACGGAAAACAGTATTATTGACCCTGAAACTTGTATAGGATGTGGTGATTGTGCAGATGCCTGTCCATCTGGAGCAATTTCACTAGTTACCTATGAGTTTCCAGAACAACAAGCAAAAACAGACCAAGTAGTGGAAGCTATGAACATAGTTATGAAAAGTAAGGTAAAACAAGAAAATATTGCAGTAGGATTACCAGGGATATTAGCTAAAGCGGTCGAGAAATCTAATCGAATTATGGCAGAAGAAATATCTAGAGAATCAGGCTTTATGCTTCCACAAAGTGAAAATGTTAAAGAATTTTTAAATTCACTACTTGAAGATGAAAAACCAGAAGGTTTCCCGAAGGAAACTATAGTTAGTTTACTTGATAGTATTAATACCTATAATAATAAATATAAGAAAAATAAATTCACAAATAATAAGGAGGAAAATAATATGGCAAGATATCGTTGTACAGTATGTGGTTACATTCATGAAGGGGAGCTTGCAGATGATTTTAAGTGCCCACGTTGTAATCAACCAGCATCAGTATTTGTAAAAATAGAGGAAGAGGAAAAATCAACTAATAAGTATGCTGGAACAAAGACAGAAAAGAACTTAGAAGAAGCATTTGCGGGTGAATCTCAAGCAAGAGGTAAATACACTTATTTTGCAAACATTGCAAGAAATGAAGGATATGATCAAATAGCAGCAATCTTTGAAACTACTGCAAGAAATGAACAAGAACATGCTCGTATGTGGTTTGAAGCACTTGGAGGTTTAGGTAATACAGCTAAGAATCTTTTAGAAGCTGCTAAGGGTGAAAATTACGAATGGACAGATATGTATGATCGTATGGCAAAAGAAGCTGATGAAGAAGGATTCCCAGAAATGGCAGACAAGTTCCGTAAAGTTGCAGCAATTGAAAAGGCTCATGAAAAACGTTATCGTAAACTATTAGATAATGTACAAATGCAAGAAGTATTTGAAAAAAGTGAAGAGACAATGTGGGAATGCCGAGTTTGTGGACACCTTGTAATGGGTAAAAAAGCACCAGATGCTTGTCCAACTTGTGGATACGCTCAAAGTTTCTTTGAAGTACGTGCAGAAAATTACTAATATATAGAATCTTTAAAAAAACAAAAACCACTTTGTAGTAGCTACTATAGCTTAAAAGCTTAGCTACACAAGGTGGTTTTTATAATTAAAAATTATTAATTAATTAAATAGATCTGGCAGCTTCTAATGCTTTTTCATAATCAGGATGATTAGATACTTCTTTTACATATTCAACGTATTGTACAATGCCGTCTGCATCCACTATTACAATTCCTCTTGATAGCAAACGAGCCTCTTCAATAACAAAACCGTATTTGTTTCCAAAATCTAAAGATTTGTGATCAGACAAAACCTTAATGTTGTCAATGCCCTCTGCTGCACAAAAACGTTCCAAAGCAAAAGGTAAGTCAACACTAATAGTATAAATTACTGTATTGTCAAGTTCAGAAGCCATCTGGTTAAAACGTCTTGTCTGAAAGGCACATACAGAAGTATCTACAGAAGGTACCACGCTAATAATAACGGTTTTTCCTTTTGCATCTGACAAGGAAACATTAGATTGGTCCATATCTAATACAGTAAAATCTGCCGCAATATCTCCTACCTTGACTTCAGTACCTAATAAAGCAATAGGGTTTCCACCCATAGTAATATTTTTTCTAGTTGCCATAATAAATCCTCCTTAATATTTTTATTTTAAATAATCTAAATATATAGTTTCATCTATTTCAAATTCGGGGCAACCCATCATTCCAGGAGCAACTTCATATTTATCGAAGACAATTACTAAGTTACCATTTTTAGCAAAATAGAAGTTTTGATTTGTCTTTATACCGTGAAATTGTTCTCCTGAAAAATCTTCATTAATAAAATAAATTATAGAATCATCTTCTTTGGATTGTTCCAACATTTGTTTGTAGATATCATTACTAATAGCTTCAATATAGTTACTGTTATCTTTAAACAAATCAGACAATTCTGATATTTGTCCATTTGACTTTTCTATATGGTAGAATTTATAGAAAGTGTTACTACTTGCAGCAGTTTCTAATACTGTGATTCTTAGAGTAAACCAATTATCATTGTTTGTAATTACATCATAAGTAATATCTAATGAACCATATCCCTCTGTACCAACATATTCTCTGTTAAACTCATTAAGTAAAGTGTCTGTCAATTCTTCAATGCTAGTATTAATAGAGTTAGCAATGTTATTATCTTTAGTTTCCAATGTTTCTACGTTAACAGATGGAACTTCAATATCAACCTTATGGTATCCATCATCATAGTCATACTCACGTATGGTGAACACTTTAACAATGGTCCCTATAATAGGGATGTTCTCCATGGAGTAAGCTATAGATGGGAACATATTAGGCAATAAAAATAAGATCGAAATTAAACAAGCAAAGACTATTTTACTAGTAAGAATCCAGTTATTTCTTTTAGGTTTATTATGTGAAGGTTCAATATTCTTTTCATCTAGGTTCTTTAGAGTTTGATCTATCGAATCAGACACATCTATAGGAACCTTGATTGGATTCTCTTGTGCCATATGGAATAATTTATTGTCAAACCTAATCATATTAAACCTCCTTTCCTTCTAAAATTTGCTTAAGTTGTTTTCTGGCTCGAGATAGACGTTTTTTTGTTGTAACAGGAGTTAAACTTAGTATTTCCGAAATTTCTTTAATTGATAAGTCCTCATAATAAAACATTATTATAATGGGACGGTAACTCAAATTAAGGGATTGTACTGCATCCCAAAGGTTAATTTTGGTGCTTAGATCCAGCGTGTTTGGAGTTTCAATTATATCATTATAATCATCGATATTTAATTGATACTTTTTATTTCTTATCATTTCATAAGCTGTATTAGCCAGTATTTTCATGATCCATGGTTTAAATTTTTCTGGATCTCTTAAGCTATCTATATTATAAAAGGCTCTGTAAAGAGTTTCTTGTACAGCATCCTTTGCATCTTCTTCGTTTTTCAATATGGTAATAGCAAGTCCATAAAGTCCGGATTGGTGCAGTTTAACATTTGATGAAAACCATTCTTTATTATAGGTCATTAATAATCATCACCCCCTAGAAAACACTAAGGAAGGAGGATGGATTATTTGACTACAGCTTTTGTAGTAAGCCAATCGCACCAATCAGCATAATGTTTTCCCAATACATGAGTATTGTCACTAGTATATTTAGAGTCTAAATTCCCGTTTTCATCGTCAAAAACCTCGTTTATATCAAGATAAAACTTAGTTTTATTATCTGCTAGAGTGGAAACGTACTCATTAAATTTATCAATATTATTGTTGTTATAAATGCTATCTGATTCAGATCTACCTTGTGAAACATGAAGATTGGCTTGTAGATAGATAATAGCATTTGCTTCTTTGTCTGTAATCAATTCTACCATGTTATTATATTTTTTAATAGTATTATCAAAATTATACCCCAATTCATTTATCCCTAACATTATATATATTTTATCAAAATCTTTATTATTTAGTAATTCTTCTAAAGTAAAAACACCTAAATTTGGGACAGCTACCTCGCTAGAAAAAAGGGAATAAACACTCATACCATTACTTGCAAAAAAAGTGGCGTTTTTGAGATTGCCATATTCGTAAAGCCCTAAGGTTCTAGAATCTCCAATAAAAAGTGCATTATCAAAATAATCAGTTGATACTGTGGTAAACTTATGCTCTGCTTCTTCCTCCAAAGGAAGAGTTGGGGGTTTCTCTATAGGCTCGGAAGAAGGCTCTTCTGCGATTTCATTTGAAGGTATGCCATTAGATTCACTGCTTTTGTTTTCATCAGTTTCCAAGGGTATATCTTCTGCTTGAATATTGTCAGCTATATCAGTAGAACTTTCAATTACTTCTTCCATTGCTTTTGTACTAGTGATTTCTCCTAGTAGAAAGGGAAAGGTAATTAAGCAAGTAAGGGTAAGTAGAATTGTGTAAGAATATTTAATAAATGTTTTCATGATTAGTCCCCCTTAAAATCTAAAATATAAAAATGGATCATTAAGACCTTTATATATAAAGTAAATAGAAGATAAAAATATAATTAGTAGTAGAAAAGTTCCAATGATGTTATCTTTGGTTTTCTTGTAAATCTTTTCTGGAAGCTTTGTACAAAATATCAAACCTATGAGTAGAAACTTCCCGTATATATTTCCGTATTTCACATAATCTAATTCAAAAACATTTGCAACGCTAGTATTAAAAAAAGGAAGTAATCTTCCTAAATAAATAGCAAGTTGATTGAAATCAGAGATTGCAAAAACAAGCCAGGTCACAGGAATAAAAAACAGCATATAAATATGGCCTAAAAGTTTATATTTATCAAGAAGTTTTTTAAGTCCTAGTCTTTCAACTGTAAGCAATAAAAACAATATAAAACCCCATAAGACAAAGTTCCAACTAGCACCATGCCAGAGTCCTGTTAATAGCCATACTAGAAGTAAATTTCGAATTGTTTTATATTTGCCCTTTCGATTACCACCTAGAGGTATATAGACATAATCTCTAAACCATTTGCCAAGGGTAATATGCCATTTTCTCCAAAACTCAGTCATGCTTGTTGATAAGTAGGGATAGTCAAAGTTTTTAGGTAAGTCAAAGCCTAGTATATTTCCTATACCAATTGCCATTAATGAATAACCATAAAAGTCAAAGTATAATTGCAAACTAAAGCTTAGTATTCCCATCCATGCAAGAGGTGTAGAAATACTTTCATAACCAATTGCTAAAAGATCTGACCACAAGTTGCCGATTTGATTTGCCAATAAAACCTTAAATCCTAAACCGAGGGTAAATGTCTTAAGTCCTTCATTAACCATGTCCAGTGTATAAATTCTACTTGATAGTTTTTCTTTTATGTCACTATATCTAACTATTGGACCTGATATAAGCTTAGGAAACATAAGATGGTATGCAGCAAGATTAACTATTGAAGTTTCGGCTTCAATCTTTTCTTTATAAACATCAATTATATAGGATACAATTTGAAAGGTATAAAAACTTATGCCTAAAGGAAGTATAAGATTCCACATGGGTAAGGTCTTTGATGAAAGTGGCCATACAGTCATAGTAATCTCGTTAATACTTGCAAAGATAAAATTTGCATATTTAAAAACTAACAACCAAGCAAAGTTATATATAAGTCCAGTTAATAGCCAAAGCTTTTTATATTTTGAAAAATGTTTCATATTAATTCCTAAAATATAATTAATGGCAAGGGAAATAATAAGTAAAAGAATATATAAAGGGTTATCCATTGTCCCGTATGAATAAAAAACAAGGCTTCCTATCAGCAAGCAAAGATTCTTAAACTTGCTTGGAAGTGTATAATAAATAATCAAAAACAATGGGAGAAAAATAAAAATAAACTCCAGACTACTAAAGACCATGTTGCCACCTCGTAAATTATGTTTTTATATTTGTAGCTCTATATAGTAAGATGCTTATTTGTGCAAAAAGGTGACATAAAATTAAAACAAACTTAAGAGTTTTATATATGTTTTTTTGCTATTATCTTACTATTTAAAAAGGGATATGTTATAATGTTTATGTGTTAAGTTAATTAATTAGTTGATTTACGAGAGGAGACTATATGAATCGAGCATATGATAAATTATTAAGCTGTTATAAAAGCGTTCAAGAAAAGATTGATTTCCAACCAGAAGTTGCCATGGTTTTGGGTTCAGGCTTAGGTGATTATGCAGACACAATTGATGTTAGAAAAACTTTGGAGTATAAAGATATTGATGGATTTCCCACATCAACAGTAAAGGGACATAAAGGTAGATTCGTATTTGGATATATAAGTCAGGTTCCAGTAGTTATTATGCAAGGGCGTGTACATTACTATGAAGGTTATGATATGTCAGATGTTGTATTACCTATTAGGCTGATGAAGTTAATGGGAGCAAAGATACTCTTTTTAACTAATGCAGCAGGTGGCGTTAATTTTGATTACAGCCCAGGGGACTTCATGTTGATTGTAGATCATATTTCAAACTTTGTACCATCCCCTTTAATTGGCGAGAATTTTGATGAATTAGGTGAAAGATTCCCTGACATGAGAAATGTATATGATAGGGAATTAAAAGATATTATACGAGATACTGCTATGAACTTAAAGATGAGGATTAAAGAGGGTGTTTATATGCAGTTTACAGGTCCTAATTATGAAACTCCTAATGAAATCAAGATGGCAAGAGTGCTAGGAGCAGATGCTGTCGGGATGAGCACAGCTTGTGAAGCTATGGCTGCTAACCATATGGGTATGAAGGTATGTGGTATTTCTTGTATTACTAATATGGGTTCAGGAATGACACCAAACCAACTTAGCCATGTTGAGGTACAAGAAACCGCAGAGAAGGTCGCAATAAAGTTTAAGGAATTAGTAACTGAGACTGTTAACAGTATTGGTAAAGAGTTTAATTTATAGGATAACAAACACTGAATAAGGTGCATAAACAATAAGAGGACAAGTATAATGAAACAAGACGATAGATATGAAGATTATTTTTTTATGGAGGATGAAAGTTATAAAGAAAGATTCCTCATAGGTAGTAAAAGAAAAAAGTCAAAAAGAATAAAGGTGTTAACAGTAGGGATAATAATTGTTTTTGTTTCTATTATAGCTATTGATGGATTTATCTACCCTTTATTAACCTCTGAAGCAGCTACAAGTGCTAGTGAGCAAGCTGCAGATTGGAGTATGAATAAAAAGGGGCAAGATTTAAGCGATCTTTCCATCTTAGAAACTGATCCTAAGCAAAATGAAGATTTAGAAGATATTGATGATAAGGAAAAAAAGACAAACGAATCTGCCAGCGGTAGAATTAACACAAAAAAAAGGGTGACAACTATGAATCCAACTAGTATAATAGCTCTTGTAAATAAGCAAATATTCTTGCCTGAGGATTACGAGCCAGAAGATTTGGTTATTCCAAACGTTAAGTTTTCTTTCAATAGTTATCACCAAAAGAAGTTGATGAGGCAAGAGGCAGCAGGGTCTCTTGAAGATATGTTCAATGCTTCTGAAGCAGCTGGTTTAAGCTTACGTGCTGTTTCAGGATATCGTTCTTATGAGAGACAATATGAATTGTTCATAGCTAATGTAAAAAGGACTGGTTTAGAAAGAGCACTTCGTATATCTGCGATACCAGGTTGTAGTGAGCATCAAATGGGACTTGCAATGGATGTGTCAACAAAATCAGTTTCATATTTATTAAATAAGAGATTTGCTAACACACCAGAGGGCAAATGGCTGGCTGAAAATTCTTATAAGTATGGATATATAATAAGGTATCCAGAAGGTAAAGAGGATATTACAGGTTATTCCTATGAACCATGGCATATAAGATATGTTGGTATAGAATTGGCTAAGGAACTTTATGAAAAGGATATAACACTAGAGGAATATTACGGTTTTGAAATAGATCCATTGTACTATAATGGTATTACATATGATAACATAGCAGAGTTTGGTATAGATCCAGAAGATCTTAAGGTGAAAAGAAGACCAGTAGT
>CAZOGN010000041.1:0-17216 GCA_964579655.1 uncultured Lachnospiraceae bacterium | reverse complement strand
AAAAACCCCGAATAAAATTCGAGGTCTTAAATTCGCATAAATATATACATCCAAATATTATATTCATTATTATAATTCTTACTTATATTGTTGTCAATATAATTAATAAGAATAAATATATTCATTCTTTAATAAGGTTTGTGGATTGTCGATTAATAAGCGATTAATTGCTTCTTCTCCAAACTTTCTTTTTAAATAAGTCACAGCTTTTTTCATATAAGGGGCACGCCTATAATCATTATGGCAGTTCGTCCCTAGGAAATGAAGCATATCATATTCAATTAGGTCTTTACAAAACTTCCTTTGATCCTTGCCTGCATCACCTTGTACTGCGGAAATGTTAAGCTGTGTATATGCACCTAGATCTATTAGTGCTTGTATATTATCCAGCTTGTCCACTAGGCTAGCATATCTTTCTACGTGAGATATTATAGGCAAATATCCATAAATCAAAAGTCTATGTACCCCCGTTTTGATATTCTCAAAAGACTCCTTACTTGGAAACTCGACCAGCACATATCTTGTTTCATTTAAAGTTAAAGCCTTTCCTTGCCTTAAATGTCTTATAACATCTTCACTATAATATAATTCATTACCTAGCAAAACCTCAAAACTTGAATCAATACTTCTTGCAGTGTCACTTACCGATTCATGCCTTTTCTTTAGTTCCTTAACTTCCATATTCACGCAGCCAACAGAATAATGGGGTGTTGCAAATATAGAAGTAATCCCCTCTTTATAGGCAATCTCTAGCATCTTTCTGCTTTGCTTTAGACTTACGGAACCATCATCTACACATGGTAAAATGTGACTATGAATGTCAGTCCAACCACCCATGTAAAACCCTCCTACCATAAATAAAATCATTGATAAGAATTATTTTACCACGTTCCAACAACTTCAACAATCAGAGATATTAGCACCTTTTGTCGAATGAATCTTTCCCTGCGTCCCAAGGTCTAAATTATCATAGTTAGTTGAATTCTTTTTCTAGCTACATCCACATTCATTACTTTTACATCTACGATATCCCCTACACTCACTATATCTAGTGGATGTCTTACATATCTTTTATCTGACAATTGTGAAATATGAACTAAACCATCTTGGTGAACACCAATATCTACAAAAGCACCAAAGTCAACCACATTTCGAACCGTTCCTTTTAATAACATATCAGCTTTTAAATCTTCCATGTCTAATACGTCTGTTCGCAAAATAGGTTTTGGCATTTCTTCTCTGGGGTCACGACCTGGCTTTTCTAATTCATTTATAATATCATTTAAAGTTATTTCACCGATTCCTAGTTCCGCGGCTAATGATTCCTTATTTTTTATAGCCTTTCTTATATCCCCTATTCCACCTGATTCAATATCCTTTGATGAAAATGATAGGCTGGTTAGTATGCTTTTTGTTGCCTTATAAGATTCTGGATGTACTCCAGTTGTATCAAGGGGTTCTGTTCCATTAAAAATCCTTAAGAATCCCGCACTTTGTTCAAATGCCTTAGGGCCAATTTTAGGAACCTTAAGAAGTTCTTTTCGAGATTTAAATACTCCTTTTTCTTCTCTGTATATAACTATGTTTTTTGCCGCTGCTTTACTTATTCCTGAAACATATTCTAGTAAGGCTGCAGAAGCTGTATTCAAATCCACACCAACCCTATTAACACAGTCCTCAACTACTGCTGTAAGTGCGTCTCCTAATTTTTTCTGATTCATATCATGTTGGTATTGACCTACCCCTATTGATTTAGGATCTATTTTAACAAGTTCAGCTAAAGGATCTTGCAAACGTCTTGCAATTGAAATCGCACTCCTTTGACCAACATCGTAATCAGGAAATTCCTCAGCTGCAAGTTTACTAGCAGAATATACTGATGCTCCTGCCTCATTCACAATAATATACTTCACATCTTTTTTAATTTCCTTGATAATCTCTGCTACAATTAATTCTGATTCTCTTGAAGCTGTGCCATTACCAATTGCAATAAGAGTTATATTAAATTTATCAATAAGTTTTTTAACTATTGACTTGGTTTCATCAACCTTATTCTGAGGGGCAGTCGGGAAAACAACTATGGTATACAGAGATTTACCTGTAGGATCAACAACTGCTAGCTTACAACCTGTTCTAAATGCTGGGTCCCAACCTAGTACAACTTGACCCGCTATTGGAGGTTGCATAAGTAACTGTTCTAAATTCTTACCAAACACTTCAATAGCACCATCTTCAGCTTTTTGGGTAAGTTCACTTCTAACTTCTCTTTCAATAGATGGCGCAATTAGTCTTTTATAACTATCCTCATATGCACTTGTAATCAAATCTTTAGTATATGGATTTTCTCTAACAATAAGCTTCTTTTCCAAAAATCCAAGAATTCTTTCCTCTGGAACTTCTATTTTTATAGTTAGAATCTTTTCCTTTTCTCCGCGATTTATTGCTAAAATACGATGACCTGGTATCTTTTTGATTTCTTCCCTATAGTCATAGTACATTTCAAAAACGCTTTCTGTTTCTTTTACCTTTACATTTGAGATTATATAACCTTTATTATATGTTAAGTCTCTTATATAACTTCTATAATCAGCCTCATCAGAAACACTCTCTGCAATGATATCAAGGGCGCCAGCTATAGCTTCTTCTTCATTAAGCACTTCTTTTTCTTCGTCTATGTACTCTTTTGCTTCTTCTTCAATAGGCTTGTCCGTCATTTGCAACATAATAATGTTAGCTAGTCCTTCTAAGCCTTTTTCTTTAGCAATAGTTGCTCTAGTTCTTCTTTTTTGCTTATAAGGACGATACAAATCCTCTAGTACAACCATGGTCAAGGCTACTTCAATTTCTTTCTTTAATTCTTCCGTAAGTTTTCCTTGTTCCTCAATACTAGATAATATAGTCTTCTTCCTATCTTCTAAATTTCTTAAATACTCAAGCCTTTCGCTAAGATTCCTAAGATCCTCATCATCTAAAGAACCTGTAACCTCTTTACGATATCTAGCAATAAAGGGTATCGTATTACCTTCATCAATTAACTTAATTGTAGATTCTACTTGTTCTTTTCTAATACCAAGTTCGCTACTAATTTGTTTAATAATATCCATAGTGTCTCCTTTATAATAATCCTATCTAATATCAGATAAGGCAAATTTCTCATGTACTGCTTTTAGTGATTTGTCTATGTATTGATCATCAATCAAAACAGTAACTCTTATTTCTGAAGTGGAAATCATTTTAATGTTTACTCCTACATCATAAAGGGCTTCAAACATCTTCGCTGCAACTCCTGCATGAGAGTTCATACCAGCTCCTACTACAGAAATTTTTGCAACTGATTTTTCCACATCCAGAGTTTGATATTGTAAGCTTCCTGTTCTATGTCTTTCAATTATTTCTACAGCTTCATCTACCTTGTCTTTTGCCACAGTAAAACTTATGTCTTTTGTACCATCACGACCAACTGATTGTAGGATAATGTCAACATTTATATCATATCTTGCTAAATGATTGAATAACTTAAAGGCTACTCCTGGTATATCTTTTAAGCCAATTACAGCTATACGGGCTGCATTTTTATCGGAAACAACTCCTCTTACAGCTAATTTTTCCATTCTTACTTCCTCCTTTATTATTGTTCCTTCAGATTTATTTAAACTCGAACGTACTATAAGTTGTACTCCATATTTTTTAGCCATTTCCACTGAACGATTATGTAAAACTCCAGCCCCTAAAGATGCTAGTTCTAACATTTCATCATAAGTAATTTCGGACATTTTACTTGCATCAGACACAACTCTAGGATCAGCTGTATAAACGCCATCTACATCTGTAAAAATTTCACACCTGTCTGCATGCAAGGCTGCGGCTATTGCAACTGCAGTAGTGTCAGAGCCACCTCTTCCTAAAGTTGTATAGTCACCATATCTATTAATTCCTTGGAATCCTGTAACGATAACTATTTTTCTCATTTCAAGTTCTCTTCTAATTCTGTCTGCGTCAATTCGTTTTATTTTAGAATTACTATAAGTAGAACTTGTATGCATTGCTACTTGAAATGCATTTAGTGATATAGCTGGCACCCCTAAAGCATTGAATGCCATTGCCATTAGAGCAACTGATGTTTGTTCTCCTGTAGTTAGAAGCATATCCATCTCTCGCTTCGGCGCATCTGGATTGATCTCTTTAGCCAAGTCCAATAGACGGTCAGTTTCTTTACCCATAGCAGACAAAATTATAACGACATCATTGCCTTCCTTATAGTCTTCAGCACATCTTTGTGCAACGTTAAATATTCTTTCTTTATCAGCGACTGATGTGCCACCAAATTTTTTTACAATTAACATAGGGCCTCCTATAAAAATTTATTCATCATTTTATATCCTGTCTCTACTACGTTCCCACTAGCCTTTGCATCTTTTTCATTATAGTTCCATGAGTTATTTAATTGTTTTTCACTATTATAAATTAAATACGGAACGGGATCACTAGTATGGGTACGATACTTAATAGGTGTCGGATGATCTGGCATAATTAGCATTTTAAAGTTAACACCTGATTCTTTAAGTTCTTCTAGCAATACTTTTACTACTTTTTCATCTATATACTCAATTGCTTTAACCTTGTCTTTGACATTGCCTTGATGCCCCATTTCATCAGGAGCTTCTAAATGTATATATACAAAGTCTTGGTCATCTTCTAAAAGTGTCTTTAGGGCTGCTTTTGTCTTGCCTTCAAAATTAGTATCAATAGAGCCAGTTGCACCTTCTACTTCTACAATATCCATTCCTGATCCAACAGCAATTCCTTTAAGCAAGTCAACCGCTGATATCATAGTTCCTTTTTTTCCATACTTTTCTTCAAACATATCAAGGCTTGGCTTGGTTCCTGCTCCCCAAAACCAGATGGAATTTGCTTTATTTAAACCCTTCTTAGCCCTATTAATATTAATAGGATGATTATTTAAAATTTCATAACTTTTTATCATCATTTCTTTTAAATTATTATCATCAGGCAAATGCCTTCCTATCTTTTTACCAAGAATATCATGAGGAGCTGTTAAGTCCACCGCTTCTCCCTTATTCCATATAGTAAGATGTCTATAACTTGTTCCTGGGTAAAATTGATAGTCTTCATTTTGAAAATGTTTTTTTACCTCTTCAATTAAAACAGTCGCTTCTTGGGTTGATATTTCGCCAGAACTATGGTCTATAATAGTTTTGTCTTTATAATCAGACTCTTCTTCTGATAATGTTACAACATTACATCTAAAAGATATATCTGTCTCTAACATATCAACACCCAAACTTAAGGCTTCTAAGGAAGAGCGCCCTGTGTAGTATTTTTCCGGATCATATCCAAGTACAGATAAATTAGCAGTATCACTTCCTGGAGTCATTCCCTCTGGAATTGTACTACACAATCCTATTTCTGATTGTTTTGCTAACTTATTAATATTTTTTATATTAGCATATTCTAATGGCGTTTTGCCTCCAAGTTCTTCTAAAGGCTCATCTGCCATACCATCACCTAACACAACAATATACTTCAAGTTTTCCCCTCCTAGAAATTAATCTTTAATACGAATCATATTAATTATCTTTTCTATTTCTTTTGCTTTTTCATTATATATACTTTCTTCTATTTCATCAGTAATAAATGCATATTCCCCCTTAATACCTGCATGGACTTCTCTTACTACTCCAAACAAATTAGAAACTTTCTCTCTTGTCGCTTCTAGATCCTTAGTTGCAACTCTTACTAAAAATTTATGCTTAGCTTTTCCTATATCACATAAATCTAACTTTTTACTAGTCCATATAGTCATTATATTTGTACCTATATGCTTAGCTGCATCTACAACATCTGATACTACAGCACTTGCCGTTGGAAGTTTTCCTGCACCACTTCCGTAAAACATTACGTCGCCAATAAAGTTACCCCTTACAAATATGGCGTTAAATACATCATTAACACTGAATAATGGATTCTCAGGCTTAATTATCATAGGTGCTACCATGGCCAAAACTTTATCGCCCTTCTTTTCACTTGTAGCAAGTAATTTAATACTTCCACCAATTTCTTCTGCATACTTAATATCTACATCTGAAATATTGGAAATACCCTCTGTATATATATCTTCAAAATCCACATGCATTCCATAAGCTAGTGAAGATAAGATTGCAATCTTTCTACAAGAATCATGTCCATGAATATCTGCAGATGGATCTCTTTCCGCATATCCTAAATCTTGTGCTTCTTTTAGAACTGAATGAAAATCCGATCCTTCTTTGGTCATTTTTGTTAAGACATAATTAGTTGTTCCATTAAGAATTCCTGTTATTTCTTCAATCTCATCTGCTGTTAAGGATTGATTTAACGGCCTTATAATAGGAATACCTCCACCAACACTAGCTTCAAATAAAAAATTTACATTCTTTTCTTTTGAAATAGCTAACAATTCTGGTCCGTGTTCTGCTACAAGTTCCTTGTTTGATGTACAAACGCTTTTGCCATTAAGCAAGGCTTGTTTAGTGTAGGTATAAGCTGGTTCTACTCCTCCCATTACTTCAACAACTATCTTAACTTCTGGATCATTTAGAATTACATCATAATCATGAACTATCTTTTCTTGAATAGCTTCACCCGGAAAATCTCTTAGGTCTAACACATGTTTTACATTTATCTTCTTTCCACCTGTACGCTTTTTAATGTTCGCTCCATTCTTTTCAAGAATCTCTACAACACCTGAACCTACAGTTCCATATCCTAAAACTCCTATATTAATCATATTGTGCACCTTCCTTTTAATTATTCTCTTGCTAGTATCTTTAAATAATATACACCATGTACTTCCTCAATTTTCTTCAAGTTTTCCGTAACGTTGTCTATATCATTTGGCACCTCAACACTCAAGGTAATAGAGGCCAAATTATTGACTGGAATACTTTGATGTATTGTTAATATGTTAAATCTATGCTCTGCAAGATTATTTATTATAGAAGACAAAAGACCAGGCTTGTCTTCTACCTGGAGCATAAATGTTATTGTTCTCCCTCTTGCATTCTCGTGAAATGGAAAAATGTCATCTCTGTATTTATAAAATGAACTTCTGCTTATTCCTAAATAATCAGTGGCTTCTTGAACAGTCATATTCTTGTTAGTTTCTAATAGACGCTTTGCCTCCACTACCTTTAAGAGCACTTCAGGAACTGCTTTTTGCTTAAGAATATAAAACTGATCTTTCTCCATAATTTTTCCTCCTTTATTCCGTCTTTTGTTCTTGCCAGGAATACACCTGTCTTTACTAGGAAGATATTATCACATAAGTTCTCCAAATGCAATACCCTTTTTTAAGAAAAAAGCGTGTTAGGGGACGTTTCATGTGTTATGGGGGACGTTTCATTTAACACACAAGTTTGTGTGTTAAATGAAACGTCCCCCATAACATGAAACGTCCCCACGACACATGTTACACCCCCTTCTCCTTATTGTTTTTGAAGGATAGTGGATATTAAACTTAGAATTTCGTCGTATTCTCTCTCATCTATTAAAGCATTTTCATCTAGTAGAAGAGTTACTTCTTCATCTTTATTTGCTATTTGTTTTATATATCGGTTAGAATCAAATTTTAAGAAACGTGGTACTGGATAAATATCTTCCTTATGAATCAACTCAACTCCTAATACTGCTTCAACTTCAAAGGCCACACTTTTATTATAAAAATGGGTTACAATCCTCCTTTTTTTCACTTCACTATCTTTTATTGGTGGAATTTTAAACTTCTCAATTAAATTATAGACCGGAATATACTTATCCCTTGTTCTGATTATACCTAATACATTTGCTGGAGCATCTTCAAGAACAATTACATCATCTATGCCACTTATCTCGCTAACCGCTTCTAGGCTAAGACCAAATCTATGTTCACCCATTGAAAATATTACATAACTGTCTTTTACTTCATTTAAAAATTGATCCATTGTAGTATTCCCCCTTCTATTAGATTACTTCTTTTTTTCGTTTGTGTTTATCCATTTTAAATAGGCATTGATAAATGTATCAATATCTCCATCTAATACAGCACTGGTATTGCCTACTTCTTCATCAGTTCTGTGATCCTTTACCATGGTGTAAGGTTGCATAACATAGGAACGTATTTGATTTCCCCATCCTATTTCCTTTTGCTCACCACGAATTTTTGATTCCTTTTGGAGGTTTTCTTCCTCTTTTAATAAGTATAACTTTGATTTTAACATTTGCATAGCTTTATCTTTGTTTTGAAATTGAGATCTTTCATTCTGACATTGTACAACTATCCCTGTTGGCAAGTGAGTAATTCTTACTGCTGAAGAGGTTTTATTAACATGCTGTCCTCCCGCTCCACTTGCACGATATGTGTCAATCTTCAAGTCATCATCGTTAATTTCAATTTCTATATCCGTTTCAATATCTGGCATAACATCACAAGAAACAAATGAAGTTTGCCTCTTTCCTGCAGCATTAAATGGTGAAATACGAACTAATCTATGAACTCCATGTTCAGACTTTAAGTAACCATATGCATTTAGTCCAGAAATCTGCATTGTTATAGACTTAAATCCCGCTTCATCTCCATCTAAAAAATCTAATATTTCAACAGCATAACTTTTTTTATCTGCCCATCTTTGGTACATTCTTGCTAACATACTTGCCCAGTCACAACTTTCAGTTCCTCCTGCTCCAGCATGTAATGTTAGTATAGCACTATATTTATCTAGCTTACCAGACAAAAGTGTACTAAGGCGTAAGTTTTCAAACTTCTTAATAAATGAGTTAAGCTCTTTTTCTATTTCATGAAGCAGTTCTTCTTCCTCTTCTTCATAAGTCAACTCTATCAATGTTTCAATATCTTCATAACTACTTCCTAATGAATTATATTCATCAACTATGTCTTTTAAATTCTTTACCTCTTTTGAAAGTTTCTGTCCTTCTTCGGGATTATCCCAAAATCCTGGTTCTTCCATTACCTTTTTAATAAACTCAAGCCTATCTATCATATTAGACAGGTCAAAGTGAATCCCCCAATTCTTTTAAAGGAATATTGTAGGAATCTAGAGTTTGTTTGAAACCATCTAATTCAACCATTAAAATCACCTTCCTAATTCTTACCATGACAAAACTTATATTTTACGCCACTGCCACATGGACATGGGTCATTCGGCATTACCTTCTTATTTTTTCTTACAACAGGTTTTTTAGTTGCAGATTCATCCTTATTAGTTCCTGTAACTTTTGCAACTTCTTCTCTTTCTACCTTTTGTTCAATCTTTACATGCATTAGTGCTCTTATTGTATCTTCACTAATTGACAAGGTCATTTCATCAAACATTTCATAGCCCATAAACTTATATTCTACCAATGGATCTTTTTGTCCATATGCTTGTAAACCAATTCCTTGACGAAGTTGATCCATATCATCTATATGGTCCATCCATTTTCTATCTATAACCTTTAATAAGATTACTCTCTCTGCTTCTCTTAGATGTTCTTTCTCTGGAAACTCTGCTTCCTTTAGCTCATATAACTTAACCCCTTCTTCTTTTATCTCTTGAATTAAGTTCTTCTTTGCCATTCCTTGAACCCTTTCCTTAGTTAAAGGTTCTATTGGAATAATAGGGGTAAGTCTATTGTTAAGCTCTCTTAAATCCCATTCAGCGTTAGGTTGATCATCACCAATGTAAGTATTGATTATGTATTCAATAATATCAGTAATCATCTTATATATAGAGTCTCTCATACTTTCTCCATTGAGAACTCTCTTTCTTTCTGCATAAATAACTTCTCTTTGATCATTATTAACTTCGTCATACTCTAATAAGTTTTTACGAATACCATAGTTATTACTCTCTATTCTTTGCTGTGCTTTTTGTATAGCATCAGTTAGCATCTTATGTTGAATTTCCTCCCCATCGGGAATACCTAGGGAATTAAAGATACTTAAAAGTCTTTCGGAACCAAACAGTCTCAAAAGATCATCTTCTAGAGAAATATAAAAACGCGATTCCCCCGGATCGCCTTGACGACCTGAGCGACCTCTAAGCTGGTTATCAATACGTCTAGATTCATGACGTTCTGTACCTATAATCTTTAAACCTCCAGCGTCGATAACACCTTCACCTAGTTTAATGTCTGTACCACGCCCAGCCATATTTGTTGCTATAGTTACCGAGTCAAATTGTCCTGCATCTGCTACAATTTCTGCTTCTAGTTCATGGAACTTAGCATTCAGAACCTTATGCTGAACACCCTTTCTCTTTAAAAGAGCACTTATCTCTTCTGATGATTCTATTGAAATAGTACCAACTAATACTGGTTGTCCCTTTTTGTTGGATTCAATAATATCTTCTATAACAGCATTTAGCTTCTCTCTATGAGTTTTGTAAACTACATCTTGATGATCTTCACGAATAACAGGCATATTAGTAGGCACTTCAATAACATCCATGCCATAGATTTCTCTAAACTCTGTTTCTTCCGTTAAGGCTGTACCAGTCATACCACACTTTTTATTATATTTATTAAAGAAGTTTTGAAATGTAATAGTTGCTAGAGTCTTACTTTCGCGCTTTACCTTCACCTTTTCCTTTGCTTCAATAGCTTGATGAAGTCCATCAGAATACCTTCTTCCTGGCATGATTCTACCAGTAAACTCATCTACAATAAGAACCTCTTCATCCTTTACAACATAATCTTGGTCCCTGTGCATTAAGTTATGGGCACGCAAAGCAAGAATTATATTGTGTTGGATTTCAAGATTCTCTGGATCAGCAAGGTTTTCAATATGAAAAAATTCTTCTACTTTATTAATACCCTGATCTGTTAAGTTAACGCTTTTGTCCTTCTCACTAACTGTAAAGTCTCCATCCTCTTCCATCTCTTCGCCCATAATTATATCCATCTTGGATTGTTCCTTAGCATCTGAGCCTCTTTGTAATTGTCTTGCCAAAATATCACAAGTTTCATATAACTTTGTGGACTTACCACTTTGACCAGAAATAATTAGAGGTGTTCTAGCTTCATCAATTAAGACAGAGTCAACCTCGTCAATTATTGCATAATTCAACTCTCTTTGAACTAACTGTTCCTTATAAATAACCATATTGTCTCTAAGGTAATCAAATCCTAGTTCATTATTTGTTGCATAAGTTATATCAGATTTATAGGCAGCCTTTCTTTCTTCTTTAGTCAAGCCGCTATGAGCAACACCTACAGTTAGTCCTAGGAATTCATATACTTGTCCCATCCACTCGGCATCACGCTGAGCCAAATAATCATTAACTGTAACAATATGAACACCCTTACCTTCTAAGGCATTCAAGTAAGCCGGCAAGGTTGCTACTAGTGTTTTGCCTTCACCTGTACGCATCTCAGTAATCCTACCTTGATGCAATATAACACCACCTAGTAATTGCACTCTATAATGTCTCATTCCCAAAGATCTTATAGCTGCTTCTCTTACTACTGCATAAGCCTCTACTAATAAGTCGTCTAATGTTTCATCATTCTTTAGTCTGTCTCGAAATTCGTTTGTTTTATTCTTTAGTTCTTCATCACTAAGCTTTTTCATCTCTGGCTCTAGAGCTTCGATTTTATCCACAATTGGATATATCTTTTTCAATTCTCTTTCACTATGCGTTCCAAAAATTTTACTAAAAAGTTTCATTATCTCACTCCTGTTTTATATTCACTCGTGTTACTTCTATTAAATTAATCCGTTCTTCTATTCTTTTAACTATTCTTTATTTTAACATCTACTTTAATAGTAATCAACTCTTTTATCTATAATGCTGGTATATGTTGTTTACCATGATTTGTAACTGAGTTATCATTTCCGGACTTCCAACTCGCAGAACATATTTTGTTGATGGACCATTTCCAGTACGTTCAACTTTCTTAGACTCCAGTAAGTAATCAAGAGTTTTTCTAACCTTATATTCTGATAAGTTTAGTGTCTCTTGAATTTCACGTTTTGCAATTGGACCAGAAGCTTTAACAATACATTCAAAGACTTTCCTTTCTTCATTCGTCAGTTCTGGGTACGATTCAACTAAATCAATATGCCATAATTTTAATTCTGTAAATTCTAGGTTTGTATATATCTCAGGAATTCTATAATCATTACTCTTTGCAAATTTAAATATTTGTGGTCCTCCAAACCCTTGACGTTCAGAAGCACCAAGTAATCTAAATAGCTTCATAATAATTTCATTTCTTGGCTTTGAATAACCACCCTGTACAAACTCATCAATTGAAATTAGCATTGTGCCAGGATTAATAAACCTCATCCATCCATCAAAAACCTCAATTTTAATAGAAGGGCTTCCTAAATCATAATCTGCGTGCGCAAGAGTATTAACAAAAGCCTCTCTTATTGCTTCACTAAATTGATTGTTTCCCTTTCTAATATTATCCTTGTCTAGTTTAAACTCATTGTAGCTCAATGAATTAAGTTTTTCACTTACAATATTATAAAAATTATAAATATTCATTTGTACACTAGCAGGTTCGTCAGCTGCAACACGATCTATCCACCTCTCATTGTTTCCCCTCCTGTTAAAATAATCCATGTGGAAAGAAGGATAAACTTCTCTGATAGAGTTGTATTTTCCAAAAAACAACAACGCTCCTCTTGTTGCATTAATTTTGTCATTAGATCTGTTTTTACGCATAATACCTATTTCTTGCAAGAATTCTTCAGGATTGAGATTTTCATACCCATTATTAGGATATCTTACGGTTACCTTTTCTTTAAAAGATGTTATGGATACAAAGTCTAAATCTTCAATCGAAAAGTTGTCCAGTATAAGCGAATCTACATTTGGATGTGAATTACGTGCTATAATTGTTAATTCATCATCTTTCATAAGTCTATCACCATCCCCAGTTCTAATATAAGTTCTTCTTATGTCATTGTTTATATATACAGGTTTTTTATTCCATGGCGCTTCTTTAACATTGACAATAATTATTGGTATATCTTTCTCTATTTCAACAATAATTATATCATCGTATGTTAATGAATTAGTACTAACTTTGTTTTTGTTGGAAAGTTGGTTCCATAAATCCGAAACTATTTTCTCGGGATTATTTACACCTAATATTTTGTTTTCAATTTTTCCTTCTTCTACGCCTAAAACAATATATCCTCCTTTAGTATTCGAAAAAGAAGAATATGTTTCCCAGAAGCTTTTAGGTGCAGCATTGGATGTTTTCTTTAATTCATAATTATACTTTTCTTTAATTGTTTTAATATTATTTACGATAAATTCTAAATTAAACATATATGTAACATTTCTCCTCCCTATGTTCTATAACTTTCTTTTTTGTTTAAATTTTAAAATTAGTTGTAAAGGAAACTGTTTTTTTCAAAACATTCTCATGATAACCTCAAGATAAAAAACCTCTAAAATGTGCAACTTCGGATGTTATGTTAAGATTAAAATTAGTTTCTTTCAAAATAATCTCAAGATAATCACAGGATAATCACAGGATAATCACAAGATATCAACAGTTATACTAAAATTAATAAATATATAATTTTTATATTTAGAAGCCTTATCCACATTATACCATTAATACATTCAAAAACATATTCGAAGCGAACAACTTGACTAAAGAAATTTGTAAGTTAAAATATGATTAGGAGATGATTAAATGAAGCAAATAATTATACTAGACTTTGGAAATGATTATAATCAAGACCTAATAAAGGTCATAGAAGAACAAAATATTAGAGTCACACTATTGCCTTATGACACCACATCAGAGCAAATAACTTCCCAAGAAAATGTAATTGGAATAATTCTGTCTGGTGGATATAGCACAAAGATGGAAGACGATCTAGAGGCCTTTGATGGACAAATCTTAAACTTGGATATGCCAATACTTGGACTAGGCCGTGGGATGCAAGTAATTATAGACGAACTAGGTGGCACAGTAAAGGCTGTTGGATATGTATACGAACCCACCCCATCAAAACTAACATTTCATAATACTAAAGAAGGAATTTTTAAAAATGGAGATAAGGAAAGAATTGTCCAACTAGGATTTGACGCTGCAGTATCAAAACTGCCAGAAGGTTTTAAGATCCTTGCAAGCGGACAAGAAGTGAAGTCTGGAGACGATAGACCATTTGGTGCTATGGAAAATTCAGACAAAGACATATACGGGATTCAATTTATTACAAAACCAAAAGAAGAAGAAAAAGACGTACAGGCGATCATAAATTTTATTGAAATGTGTAAGAATTATACCCTGTAATTTTTGTTATAACTTTCATTGAATTTTGTTTCTAAAACTAAGGAGTAATATGATGAAGGCAATAATTTTTGATATGGATGGAGTAATTATTAATAGTGAGCCTGTACATTTTGAAGTGGAGCAGGAACTGCTTGAAAAACTAGGTGGGAAAATGAGCAAAGAAGCACATGTAGCATTTGTCGGTACGACAGACCATTATATGTGGTCTACATTAAAAGAACGATTTAATCTTGAAGCAGCAGTAGAAGAAATAATTGAAATCAAAAAAGAAATGTTTCTTGAAAGACTTGACGAAATTGAATTAATGGATAACTTTAAAGAACTTATGCTATCTCTATATAATGAAGGATATCCAATGGCAATCGCTTCATCGAATAATAGAAAAACTGTTGATAAGATTGTTGAAAAGTTTGGCTTAAGTAAATATATGAAGTTTATTATAAGCGGAGAAGAAGTGCATAAGGGTAAGCCAGATCCTGAAATCTTTTTAACTGCTGCTAAAAAAATCAATGTTGAAGCAAAACATTGCTTAGTTATTGAAGATGCAAGCAACGGTGTGAAAGCTGCAAAAGCTGCCAAAATGAAGTGTGTTGGCCTTGAAAATATTTATTCTGGAAATCAGGATTTGTCTGAAGCTGATTTGGTTATTAATAACTTGGCTGAATTAGACTTGAATATTATAAAGGAGTTATTAGCCAAATAAACGTACTATCTCCCCCTTGCTATTCCATGCTCCTTTTGTCTTATTCATTTTAGTTTTAATATTCCATAATTATCTGGCAAAAAAGCTTCAGCTGGATTTTCTGGATTGTACATTACATTCACAATAGTTCCTACTTTAGTCTCACCAATCACAGGTGTCTTTTTGCGGCCTACCGGGAAAAAAAGTATTCTTCTTTTCTTATTTCTAAATATAACATCTTCTGTAAGTTCATACGGAGTTAGACCGATTTCATAGCAAACAGTTATCGTCATTGCTCCATCTAAGCCTTTCGACTCAGCTTTTATAATTCTACCTGTAGTATTACTTGTTTTATTTATGTTTTCTTCTTTTACAACTATTTTTATCTCTTTTCTCCCTACTATTGTTCTAAGTATATCGCCTATACTTAGAATTTCTTCTCCATTGTTATATCCCCTTTTTTCTCTATCTTTTTTAATTATCCATTCGATAAGTTTGATAAAAAGGTAAATGGATAGAATAATCGAAAATATATTGAAAAATATCGAAAAAATTATTTTAAATACATAAACCATTTCTTATAATCCCCCTTTGTAGACCCAACCTATGTATTTGTTCTCGAATTCGAATGTCAGTCGTTCAAAGCATTCCTTTAATGATTCTTCCTCAGGCGTTTTAAGCTTTATCTTATTAGTTTCTGGTTTTAATATCCCAAACCTTTAATTATATCATCCGATTCAGCATTTAGAGCAACCATGATACTATCATCGAAGTCATCTTTTAATAACTTTCTGCTATCATAGATATAAAACCCTAGACTCGAAAAATTAAAACACAAAAAAGTTGCTAGCTAAAATAAAATGTACAATATAATTAATTATACATTCATTTAAACTGCAACTTGAACCACCGTGAAATATATTGACTACTTATCTCCTAGATGTATGTAATTATTTGTTTTTATGTCTTCTAAGCTTAGCTCTCTTTAGGCTTCAAGCTTTGTGTCCCATACTTTCGCATGGTTTACCCTGTTTAATGTTTATATTATGTTATACTTATATTTCCTACATTTATAATAATATGTTTTAATTTAATTGTCAATCTGCCTTTGGTCTTAAAGCATTTAAGTTTCAACTTTAGAAATAATAGCAGTTTCTTTTGAAACACTTATCTTAACTTCTTGAACTTCCTCTTCTATGGAAGTTGGCCCTTCTGTTTCCAAATGTTACAATACTACATTTTTTAAAGAGTTTTTCGTATATTGTTTAAATATAGAATGGGTATAATTAATGCTATGCTATAATAGTTCTCAAGCCAAATTTCTATTATTATTCCAATCACTATTGAGACGATTACTAGCCATATAAAAAAACTTCCTTGACCTATTTTTACCCCTTTTTCTTTCTTTCATAACTATAATTTTATCCTTATGTGTAATAAATAAACTATCTTTTATCAAATTGTATTAACTTCTAATTTCCGGTTAATTGTCATCGATTCCGATAGTTTTTCCATATTATAATTTATCCTCGTAATTTATTTTTATAGGATACTTCTTTAACTCCTCTATTAAACTAGGAGAAAAATAATCGTAAATAACAAATTCGTTATTTTCTCTGTTAGATATATCTACTTCCTCTATATTCACAACATCTGTAATCCATTTTGCAAACATTTTCCCTGTAATCCTTATCTCTTTTGTTTCATTATCATATTTAACATTTTCTATTTCATTTAATTTAATTGTGTATAAACCTCTGTCTCTATATGAACTTTCATATTTTATTCTATATGAATAATATAGACAACTATTTTCTATAGAATCCCCCTCTATAATAAGAGCTTCATCCATTCTAGAACCGATACTTACAAGAGATAACTTCTTTCTTAAAGTTACTACTAATATCCACATCGTAAAAAGTCCTGAGCCTATAGGCAGTCCAGTTATAAAAATTAAATCATAATTTTTTTTGACTTCATATCCAACCGTACCAACAAAAGTATCTGGGTTTAATATATGATAAATAATAAATCCAGGTCCGGCAATTAAAGCAATTATTAATACTATTATTTCTATTACCTTTATAACACGGATATAAGTCTTCTTATTTGCCACTACCCTTTCTATATTTTTTTTACCGCGAGCCTCCACCATTAGCTCCATAATTTACCTCCCCTGAAATACCAAGCATATCATCTATGATTTTCTCTGATTTTGTTACATAGTTATTATAAA
>CAZOGN010000040.1:4502-17794 GCA_964579655.1 uncultured Lachnospiraceae bacterium | reverse complement strand
ACGTATGATCTAGATATACCAATTTCAGATGCAATTTCTTTTTGTGTTACTGCATCTATACTCTTTAATCCATATCTCATTTCAATAATCATCTTTTCTCTATCCGTTAACTCATCTTCCATTAGCTTGTATAACTTACTTATATTATCTTTCAGTTCTAATTCTTCTACTATGTCTTCATCTACACATTCAAGAATGTCCAAAAGGGTAATTTCATGTCCTTCTTTGTCAGACCCAATTGGTTCTGACAAATACACTTCTTTAGATTGTTTTTTTCCACTCCTAAACATCATCAATAACTCATTATCAATACACCTAGAGGCATATGTCGCAAGTTTTATTCCTTTATTTGGATCGAATGTATCAATTGCTTTTATAAGACCTATAGTTCCAATTGATATCAGGTCGTCTATATCTTTATTCCCCGTGTAGTATTTTTTTACAATGTGGGCTACTAAACGAAGATTATGCACTACAAGTGAATCCCGGGCTTCCTTGCTACCAGCTTTGCACTTTTCTATGACATAGGCCTCTTCCTCTGTATTTAGAGGTTGGGGAAAAGATTTCAATGGATAAAGCACCTCTTAATAATTAGGGTTCATTTCTAGTTTATGTTATACAACATAATTAGTGCTCTTCCAACTAAAATAGACCAAGTATGCCTTATCCTTTTTTCTTTTATTACTTTTCTGATTTTTTACGAAGTATATCATATTTATCTAAGTCTGTCCCCATATCAATAAAAATCTTTTGCTGAGGATGTGGACAGCTCTCTATAGATTGTCCTTCTTCATCTTTCATATCCTTTACTTTTAGATAAAGATTAGTTCCATCCACCTTCATAACTTCAAGTTCATCTCCAACACTAAACTTATTACGCTGTTCTAATTCATAGTATCCTTCTTGATTTTTTCCTTGTATGAAACCTAAATATGTGTATGCTTTTACATAAGTATTATTGTTATATATCTGTGAATCTTTGTCAGGCTTAGCAAAGAAAAAACCTGTTGTAAATTCTCGATAGGTATTTTTCTCTACTTCTTCTTTATATTTTGCTTTGTTTTCTTCATATAGTTTTGGAGACTTGAAGAAATCATCAATTGCCTTTCTGTAAGCACGAGCAATTGTAGCTACATAAAGAGCGCTCTTCATTCTTCCTTCTATTTTAAAGCTATCAATTCCAGCATCTATAAGTTCCGGTATATGCTCAATCATGCATAGATCTTTTGAATTGAATATATATGTTCCTCTTTCATTTTCATATACTGGCAAATATTCTCCAGGTCTAGTTTCCTCCGTTAGGTGATACTTCCACCTACAAGGATGGGTGCATGCTCCACGATTAGCATCTCTACCTGTGAAGTAATTACTAAGTAAACAACGTCCAGAGTAGGCAATGCACATGGCTCCATGTATAAATGTTTCTATTTCTATATCGTCTGGAATATTATTTCTTATATCCTTGATTTCCTTTAAGGAAAGTTCTCTACCAGATACTATTCTTTTAGCCCCCATCTTACTCCAGAAACGATAAGTTCCGTAGTTTACATTGTTAGCCTGTGTACTAATATGGATCTCCATGTCAGGAATTATTTCCTTGGCAATCTCTAGCACACCTGGATCTGAAATAATTAATGCATCTGGCTGTATTTCTTTTAATTCTTTAAAGTACTCTCTAAAACCTTCTAAGTCCTCATTATGAGCTATTATATTTGCCGTAACATATACTTTCTTATCTCTTTCATGGGCAAAGCTTATAGCTTCTTTCATATCTTCTATTGAAAAGTTTTTAGCCTTTGCTCTTAAGCCATACATTTCACCACCAATATATACTGCATCTGCACCATATGAAAACGCAAGTTTTAATACCTCTAAATTACTTGCTGGTAATAATAATTCTGGTTTTTTGTATTCTCTCATGTCTTATTTTGTCCTTTCTCTAGTTGTCAAAGCCACACCATCGCCTATAGGAATAATTATAGTTTCTAGATCTTTAGTATGTTTTAACTTATACAAATATTCTCGCATTCTAATGTGAATCGTCCTATCTCTTCTTTTAATAGCATACCTTGATCCTGAAATTGTTCCATCTTGAAGAACATTGTCAGTAATAAGCATCCCTTTAGAACTTAATAACTCTAAAATACCTGGAAGAAAGTTAAGGTATTGTCCTTTTGCCGCATCTAAAAATATAAAATCATAACTCTGCTTTTCTTCTTTAGCTAGTTTGTCTAGAATTACTAAGGCATCTCCTTCTAAGAGGGCGATTTTATCACTTCTAGGAGATGTCTTCAAATTTGTTCTTGCCTTTTCTAATCTCATTTCTACTTTTTCTATTGTTGTTATACTTGCCTGCTCTGGCATGTATTCACTCATATATATAGCTGAAAAGCCTGTTGCTGTTCCTATTTCAAGAATCTTCTTAGGTTTGTTAAACTTTATAAGAAATCTCAACAAGGCTTGTGTCTCTTTCTTAATTATAGGTACATTCTCTTCTTTTGCTTCTTCTTCAAGTTCTTTTAAATATTTTGGTAGTTCATCCTCAAGGGAGTTAATATATTCAACTACACTTTTATTTACAATCATAAACTACTCCTAACTTATTAAGAAAGGCGAACCATTAAGTCTTCTTACGGTTCGCCATTATCTTTATTCAATTTATCTTATGTTAAGATTCATCCAAAGTGGCATCATCTTTTTGTTCTAGTTCTTTTTCTAGTTCTAATTCTTCTTCTAGTTCTTCTTCCGACTTCGGAACCGTAATAACAGCAAATATTTCATCGTAAGTCATCGATGTGTTTAAGGTGAATATTCCAGGCATAATTGGATATTCTTTTAGCTTAGCGTGTAAAAAAAACGAAAGTTTGTTGTCGATTACTTTATTTTGCTCAAGCTTACTTGCAACATTCATAGTTGTTTCGCCTTGGCCTATTTTAATATAAACATCTATTCCATCCGACTCTACAGTACTTTTGTTACCAAATACTTGGTAGCTTGTATCATATACTACACTGCCCGCTTTTACTGCCACATATATAATTGTTAAATATAGTGCAACATTAACTAGCAGATGTAATATAAATTTGATTACACGTAATGATGTGTTTATCCCCGTTTTTGATGACATAATAATGACCAAGCCTTTCTTAATTCTTACCTTATTCAACTTCCATAATAATAGGCAATATCATAGGACTTCTTTTTGTCTTTTTCCACAGAAAATCACCTAATGAATCTCTAATCTCGTTCTTCATTTTAGACCAGTCGGTTATTTTCTTTTTTTGACACTTTTCAAGGGCTTCTGCTACAACTGTCCTTGATTCATCCATTAGATCTTCTGATTCTCTTACATATACAAATCCTCTTGATACGACATCTGGGCCTGAGATGATTTGATTAGTATATCTCTCTAATGTTACTACTATAATTATAAGTCCGTTTTCCGATAGTTGTTGTCTGTCTCTTAAAACTATATTACCAACATCGCCTACTCCAAGTCCATCTACATATATTTCACCAGCTTGAACTTTTTCAACTATTCTTGCCTCTTCATCATTAACTTGTAGGACATCTCCTGCATCTAGTAAGAAAATATCCTTTTTCTCAATACCCATAGTCTCTGCTATTACAGCATTAGCCTTCAAATGTCTATATTCTCCATGAAGAGGTACTGCATATTTAGGCTTTGTTAATGCATATATTAACTTTAATTCTTCTTCACACGCATGACCTGATACATGAGTATCTTGATATATAACGTTGGCACCCTTAGTAGATAATTCGTTAATTACTTTAGAAACAGCCTTTTCATTACCTGGAACTGGTGTTGAACTAAAGATAATTATATCTGATGGCTTAATAGAAATCCTTCTATGGATATTAGCAGCCATTCTAGATAGTGCCGCTCTGGATTCACCTTGGCTTCCAGTTGTAATAACTACAATTTGACTATCAGGATAATTCTTCATTTCCCCAACATCTATCAAGATGTTTTTAGGCATAGTTAAATATCCTAATTCTGATGCCGTTGCTACAATGTTTTTCATGCTTCTGCCTTCAACTATAACTTTTCTACCATACTTTATAGCAGAGTTAACAATTTGTTGAACTCTATCAACGTTAGAAGCAAATGTTGCAACTATTATTCGATTTTTTTCATTCTCTGCAAATATATTGTCAAAGGTTTTTCCTACAGTCTTTTCAGACATAGTAAATCCTTCTCTTACTGCATTAGTACTATCTGCAAGTAAGGCTAATACGCCCTTCTTACCTAGTTCTGCAAAGCGTTGTAAATTAATTGTATCTCCGTGTACAGGAGTGTAATCAACTTTAAAGTCGCCAGTATGAACAAGAGTGCCTGCTGGAGAAAATATTGCGAAAGCTGTTGCATCTGCAATACTATGATTAACTCTTATAAACTCAATACGGAAACATCCTAAGTTTATTGCTTGGCCATGCTTAATTGTTTTTCTCTTGGTAGTTTGTAAAAGATTGTGCTCTTTTAGTTTGTTCTCTAATATACCAATTGTTAGTTTAGTCCCATAAACCGGAACATTCATTTCTTTTAATACATAAGGCAATGCTCCAATATGATCTTCATGACCATGGGTTAAGACAAAACCTTTTACCTTATCTTTATTCTCTTTTAAATATGTTATATCAGGTATCACACTATCTATACCTAACATTTCATCTTCCGGAAATGATATTCCACAATCTACTACAATTATACTATCTTCATATTCAAATGCAGTTATATTCATTCCGACTTTTTCTAACCCACCTAAGGGTATAATTTTAACACTTTTTGTGTCCTTACTTGATGTCTTTTGCTTTTTTTTCAAAAGATTGCACCTCCATATTTTTAATGTCTTTTTATTTTAAGTGCAGTCTTATAAATTAGATTATAGTTCTGATTTTTCTCTACATTCTTTACAACGTCCGTAAAGCTTTACCTCGTGATCTAAAACC
Organism: uncultured Lachnospiraceae bacterium; assembly: GCA_964579655.1. GTDB lineage: Bacteria > Bacillota > Clostridia > Lachnospirales > Lachnospiraceae > JAAYRG01. Next base: position 12,823 of record CAZOGN010000040.1, on the reverse strand, counting down.
TCAAAGTCCATAGTATTCTCAATTGTATTTTCTAATTGCTCTAGCAAATCTCCTTCAAAGGATATTATTTTATTGCAATTTAAGCATATCAAATGATGGTGACGATGTAGATTGTCGCTTTTATCTTGTTTTCCAATTTCGTAACGAACATGGCCATCACCTATATCTAGCTTATCAATTAAGTTTAACTCTGATAACAACTGAATAGTTCTATATACCGTTGCTAATCCTATATCAGGATTCTTTTTTTGTACTAATTCGTATATTTCTTCAGCAGTCAAATGTTTGTCCGGTCTTTTTTCTAATACCTCTAGAATCAGTATTCTCTGCGATGTTACTTTAAGTCCGTTTTCTCTTAACAAATGTTTAAACCGTTCTTTTTTATCAGGCATATTCCACCTACCAAAATCTACTATCTAATTTATAGTTTACACTAATTAAAATTGTTCTAAATTATTTGTTATAACTCGATACTTACATCCTCTAATAATTCTTCGAAGATCTTAGAAAGTAGTTTGATTTCTTCTTCATCATCTACAATCTCATATATCGATGTTTCGTCATCTTGTTCTGATAAATCTTTTAATATATAAGCAGTCTCCTCATCCTCTTGTGTAACTGCCAACAAATAAGTTCTACCGTTTAACTTCGTTTGTTCTATCAATATAAATTCTTCTTCATTATCATTGCTATAAAAAGTTGTTGTGTTTTTATCTTCCATTATTTGCTCCTATGTTGCATATAGATACTACTTCTTATTCTTATTACTAATAAAATCTAAATAGTTCTGCAATATAAATACTGCAGCAAGTTTATCTACAATTTTTCCTCTGTTTTCACGCCTAACATCCCCTGATATAAGAGTTTGTTCTGCCATTACAGTAGTTAGTCTTTCATCCCACAGAACTACTTCTAGTTCTGTTCTATCTTCGAGTTTTTTTGCAAATTCTTCTGTTTTTATTGCTCTTTCTCCGATTGTATTGTTCATATTCTTAGGATAACCAAGTACAATTAGATTCACACCATATTCGTTAATTAATTCTTCAATTCTAGCAAGAGACTTACGTAAATGGTTTTCTTTCTTCCTATGTATAGTCTCAATACCTTGAGCTGTCAACTGCAGCTCGTCACTTATAGCAACACCAATAGTTGAACTCCCATAATCCAATCCAATTATTCTCATCTTTGCTCCATATAATTACTGTCTTCTTAAATTATTATTAATATAATTTTTAAATAGTTCCTCTAATATCTCATCACGTTCCACCTTCATTATAAGGCTTCTAGCTCCTTTATGTCCTGTAATGTAAGTAGGGTCTCCCGACATAATATAGCCTACAAATTGATTAATAGGATTATATCCTTTTTCGTCTAGTGCACTATATACACGTGCTATTACATCCTTTACGGTTTTTTCTTTATCTTTTTGTATGTTTTTAAAATACTGTGTATTATTATTAAATTCCTGCACAACATCACGTCCTTCTTTCATCAATTATATCTATAATAATATAGTTTGGCATAAATTTCAATCTATAATAATAGTAAAAGAAGCATTTATTCCTGTAACACACCAATCATTATATCATTTGTTAAGTTTTCTTTAACCTTTACAGACACTATTTGGTTTGATAAATCTTCATCAGCTTCAAATGCAATTTTAACATATCTTTCATTATGTCCAAGGTTGTATTTTCTACCATTTATTTGTGTTACTTCTTCCACTAAAACCTTTTCTAGTTTATCAACAAATGAAGACATATATTTCTTCTTCATCTTTTCAGCAAGTTCGATCAAACTCCTACTTCTCATCTTTTTTGTTTTGTTATCAACTTGACCCGCTAGTTTCTCTGCAACTGTTCCTTTACGTATGGAGTACTTAAATATGTGCATTTGCGAAAAATCAATTTCTTCTGCAAACTTTGCTGACATATTATATTCCTCTTTAGTTTCTCCTGGAAAACCTACAATTACATCAGTAGTAATAGCTGGGTTTTTAAAGTGTTTTCGTAATAAATCACATTTTTCTCTGTATTCAGTAGTTGTATACTTTCTATTCATTCTTTTTAAAGTCTCATCACATCCACTTTGTAGTGATAAATGAAAATGTGGGCACAACTTGGAATTTGATGATAGTGTTTTTGCAAACTCTTCTGTAATAATTCTAGGTTCTAGGGAACTAAGACGTATTCTTTCTAATCCTTTAATCTTACTTAACTCTAAAATTAATTCTAGAAGTTTCGGTGTTTTATCTAAATTATCATCAAAATCTATGCCATATGATGATACATGAATTCCTGTTAAAACAACTTCTTTATAGTTATTTTCAGTAAGTTTTTCTACTTCTTTTATTACTGAATCTATTTTTCTACTTCTAACTCTTCCTCGTGCATATGGAATAATACAATATGAACAAAACTGATTGCATCCATCTTGTATTTTTATTGAGGCTCTTGTTTTTTCTGATATGGTTTCAATTCCTAATTCTTCAAATTCATCAACTTTGCTTATGTCTAAAACATATTCATGTTTATTCTCAAGCTTATCATCCATATATTGTCTCACAATTTTTACAATATCTTGCTTGTGATTGTTTCCTACTATAAGATCTACTGCATCTTCTATATTTTCAGTTTTGTTTGTTGATGTTTGTACATAACATCCTGCTGCAACTACTATAGCATCTTTGTTTAATTTTTTTGCCTTATGTAGCATCTGACGTGACTTCCTGTCTGCCAAATTAGTCACTGTACAAGTGTTTACTACATATATATCAGCTATATCATCAAAATCAAATATTTCAAAACCTGCATCTCTAAATAACCTTTGCATTCCTTCTGTTTCATAGGAATTGACCTTACAACCTAAGGTATGGAAAGCAACTGTTTTTGGTTTTTTTCTATCATTATTACTATAAATCATTTTGTTCCTTTCATTTTTTTCAAGCATATTGCAAGAATTTCCCTTATACATAAGCCCGACTTTCTCTTCTATACTGTATTACTTACTATATCTACTATTGTTTTTTATTTACTTTGTATATTGACTTTTTGCCTGTAAAAATGTACTATTATAAGCAAGTGGCAATATAATGCTACTAAATATAATTAATCCATAAGGAGGATTGTAACATGAAAACTGTAAAAATCTCTCTTAATTCAATTGATAAGGTAAAATCTTTCGTAAATGATGTTACCAAGTTCGATACAGACTTAGACTTAGTTTCTGGAAGATATGTAATCGATGCTAAGTCTATCATGGGTATCTTCAGCTTAGACTTATCAAAACCAATTGATTTAAACATTCATGATTCTGAAGATTCTAAAGAAGTTATTGAAATTTTAAAACCTTATATAGTTGAATAGTAAGTTTTACTTTTGGGGGGTACATCTCTGTATCCTCTTTTTTTTCATTTTTATTCTGATACTAGTATTTCTTCCCTAGTTTCTATTGCCTCTTCTAGTAAATCATCAATTTTTTCTTCTAATTTCTTTTCAGAAATACGTATCCTTGATAACTTAGGTTTTGTTGCTGGGTGTTTTGCAACAAATATAGTACAACAATCTTCATAAGGTAAGATTGACGTTTCATAAGTATTGATTCTTTTCGATATTTCAATAATATCTTGTTTGTCAAATCCTATTAGAGGACGAAAAATAGGCATATCACATACTTCATTAGTCACTGCAAGAGACTGAAGAGTTTGACTGGCTACTTGACCTATACTTTCACCCGTAATAAGTCCTATCGCATTAACTTGATTTGAAATATTTTCTGCTATTTTCATCATATATCTACGCATAATAATTGTTAGTTCATTATGAGGACATTGATCATATATATATAGTTGTATATCTGTAAAGTTCACCACGTGCAGTTTTATTGGACCAGTGTACTTAGATAGTAACTTGGCCAAGTCTACAACCTTTTGTTTTGCTCTTTCACTAGTGTAAGGTGGAGCATGAAAATATACGGCATCAATTGCAACTCCTCGTTTTGCTATCAAATAACCCGCAACAGGGCTATCAATACCTCCTGACAGCAGAAGCATAGCTTTACCGTTGCTTCCTACAGGCATACCACCAAGTCCCTTGATATTTTCAGAGTAAATATAAGTCTTATCTCTAACTTCTACCATGATAAGAAGCTCAGGTTTATGAACATCTACTTTCATTTCTGGGTATAATTCTAATAGATATCCTCCTAATTGGGCACATATTTCAGGAGAAGTTAAATGATATCGTTTGTCTTCTCTTTTTGCTCCAACTTTAAAGGTAAAGTCTTTATTAGAATATTTTTTATCAACGAATTCTCCTACACTTTGCTTTATTATTTCAAAGTCTGTAGAGTCTAATATCTTAACAGGACAGATCCATGCAATGCCAAACACTGACTTAAGGGCTTCTATAGCACCGTCATAATCATAAATATCTGGACACTCTACATATACTCGACCTTGAGTTTTGCTTACATTAAATTCTCCTATATCCTTTAATGATTTTTTTATTTGCTCTATTAGAGAATTTTCAAATAAATATTTATTTTTTCCCTTTAAACCTATTTCACTATATTTTATTAAAAATGCTTTATACATTTGTAAAATCCTTTCAGACCAGCTTAATGAGGCTGATATTTTCTAAGTATTGGCACTAATTCTTCTAGTGAATCTAATGCATATTGAATCTCATCTGCTCCAGTAAAGAAAGAAAAGCTAAATCTAATTGTTCCATGCCACAAATCTTGTTCAACTCCAATTGCCTTTAGGACCGGACTTATGTCTGGATGATTAGAAGAACAAGCAGAACCAGACGATACAAAAACACCTTTGTCTGCTAATGCGTGCAGCAGCACCTCGCTACGAATGTTTTTGAAACTTACACTTATAAGATGTGGTGCCGTCTCTCTTATGTCTTCTTCCATGGCATTAATTGACACTCCACCTATAAGTTTATCTAAATGAATAATTCCTTTAACAAATTGTTCTTTTATTAGATACAAGGATTCAATTTTCTCTTCATGGTTTTTATAAATATCACTTATACACTGTCCTAGGCCTGCAATTGCTGGAACATTCTCAGTTCCTGGGCGAAGATTGTTTTCTTGTCCTCCTCCAAACATAAGAGGAGTAATTTTTACTTTTTCACGATGGTAAAGTGCTCCAATACCTTTGGGACCATGAATCTTATGTCCACTTATTGATAGCAGATCAATTCCTTCTCTTTTGGGATAAATATTATATTTGCCAAATGCCTGTACTGCATCTACATGTAACAAAGTACTTGAATTTACTCTTTTTATAGAACTGGAAATCTTACTAATATCTTGAACGGATCCAATTTCATTATTAACATACATAATAGAAACAAGAATAGTGTCTTCTCTGATTTCCTTAATGAGTTCATCTATAATAATCTTTCCACAAGAATCAACCGGAACATAGGTAATACGAAATCCTTCATCTTCTAAAAAGTTCAATGCATTGTATACAGATGGATGCTCTATGCCTGAAGCAATAATATGTTTTCCACTTCTTTTGTTGGCAAAGGCTGCACCTATTAATGCAAGATTGTTGGATTCCGTACCTCCCGATGTGAAAGTTATTTCTTTTTCTTGTATTTTTAAGTGTTTAGCAATTATTTCTCTAGTATTTCTAATATATCTTTCGGCATCTAATCCTTTAACATGTAAAGAAGAAGGGTTTGCATAATCCTCACATAATACTTTTTGCATTATGTCCTTTACTGAATTAAATACTTTTGTTGTTGCAGCATTATCAAAATATGCTTCCATTATCTTTCTTCCTCTATCTCTACAAAATAAGTTTTATTTCTTTCTTGCCGTAATACATACCCAATCACCATTTGTATTAACCTCTATTATTTCCATTCCATTTTTACAGATTGCTTCTTGTACCTTGTCTGATTGAGTATATAAAATACCTGATGAAATAAAATAACCTTTTGGCTTTAAGTATTTTCCTACATGCTCTGATAATTCTATAATTACTTCAGTAAGTATATTGGCTACCACTATATCATAATTATGATCTAGTGTCTTATCTAATTCTTTTCTATCTTCAGCATCTAATATGTTGGCAAATAAAAGAGTGACTTCCTCTGGGGAAATGTCATTTATCTCGATATTTTCCTTTGCAATATTAACAGCATTCCCATCTATATCTATACCTATTACACTTCTTGCACCTAGTTTTTTTGATATAATTGACAGTATTCCACTCCCACAACCAATATCCAAAACCTTTTGTCCAGCCTTTAGATGTTTTGTTAACTGTTTTATTGGTAATTGGGTAGTTTCATGAGCTCCTGTGCCAAAAGCCATACCAGGATCAATTTCAACTATAATATCATCTTCCCCTGCTTCATTTTCCCCACTAAGTGTTCTCCAAGTAGGCTTAATAATTATGTTGTCTGCAACCCTAAATGGTTCGAAGTATTTCTTCCATTCATTAGCCCAGTCTTCATCTTTTGTCACAGTAACATCAATGCTGCCACTTCCAACATCTACAAATGATCTTAGTTTATCAACACCACTCTTAACACCACGCAAAACCTTCTGTAGGTTATTATTTTTTTCTAGATAAAAAATTATCTGAGCAGTTTCGTCATCCTCCAAAACTTCGGGCAAAATATCGATAAACATCTTCTTCTTTTCTTCTTCGGTAATAGGGACATTATTAATTACCTCAATACCTGCAATGTCCATATCATATAACATTGCAGTTATTAAGTCTGTTGCATGAATTGTAGTTGACATTGTAATCTTATACCAGTTCACTCGCTATCCCTATCCTTTATTATTTGCCACCAAAGAATTTTTTCTTGGATTTACTATCTGCTTTATCAGTATTCATACTTGCATCAAAACTTTTTAGGGCTTCTTTTTGTTGGTTATTTAGTTTCTTTGGAACTTGAACTACCAAAGTTACATAATGATCACCACGTACTTGCTTGTCTCTTATTGTAGGCATTCCTTTTCCTTTTAAGCGTATCTTTGTATCCGTTTGTGTTCCTGCTTTAACTGTGAAAAGTACATCACCGTCTACTGTACTAATTCTTACATCTCCACCAAGCGTTGCTTCCACAAAGGAAATAGGTGCAGTAGAATATATATCGTATCCTTCTCTTCTGAAGATAGGATGCCTGCTTACATGAACTTCTACTAACAAATCTCCACGTGGCCCACCATTAGTACCTGGTTCTCCCTTATCTCTAATACGAATACTTTGTCCATTATCTATACCTGCAGGTATGCTAACCTGAATCTTTTTTCTTTTTGATGTATAGCCTGAGCCATAACAATTAGAGCATTTTTCTTTAATTACTTGACCATTTCCACGACAATCTGGACAAGTCTGTATGTTCTGAACCATACCAAATAAAGATTGTTGTTGGTGCACTACTTGACCCTTGCCATTACATGTAGCACAGGTTTCAGGTGATGTTCCTGGCTTCGCTCCTGAGCCATGACACACTTCACATTCATCTTTTATATTCAAGTCAAGTTCTTTATCAGTGCCAGTAACAGATTCTTCAAACGTTATTCTTACACCAGTACCAACATTTGCACCTCTTCTTGGTCCATTATTTGCACCTCTTCTTCTGCCACCGCCAAATAAGTCTCCAAATATATCTCCCCCAAACAAGTCTCCAAATATATCACCAAAATCAAAGTCATTAAAGTCGAAGCCTCCAGCTCCACCATCAAATGCAGAATGACCATATTGATCGTATTGTTGACGTTTATCTTTATCACTTAAAATTGCATAGGCTTCAGATGCTTCTTTAAACTTGGCCTCTGCTTCTTTATTATCTGGGTTTGCATCAGGGTGATATTTTTTGGCTAATAATCTATATGCCTTTTTAATGTCTGCTTCTGTTGCGTCCTTTGACACTCCTAAGACATCATAATAATCACGTTTTTCTGCCATTACCTATTCTATCCTCCTTGTGTATTCAAAACTTCCTTAAGATACACATTATTTACAAATAGGCAGTCTAGATAGACCGCCTATTCTCATGTTACGGATTTACCATAACCAATATAGTACAAATCATTTTTTTAGTCAAGTAAAAGGTATTATATCTCCTTGTAATCGCCATCCACAACATCATCGTTGTTTTGGTCTGAATCTTCAGCTGTTGAATCGTAAGCTTCTCCACTTGCATTAGGATCTGCCCCTGCTTGTGCTTGCTCATAAACCTTTGCAAATACATTTTGAGAACTAGTTGACAACTTCTCTGTTGATGACTTAATATCTGCAATCTCACCATCTGTCATATTCTCAGGATTAGTCTTTTCTA
>CAZOGN010000040.1:2257-4402 GCA_964579655.1 uncultured Lachnospiraceae bacterium | reverse complement strand
GACTTAATATCTGCAATCTCACCATCTGTCATATTCTCAGGATTAGTCTTTTCTAATAAATCTTTAAGGTGTTTTGCATCTGCTTCAACTTCTGCCTTTTCATCCTCGCTTAGCTTATCTCCAAGTTCTTCAATTGCTTTTTCTATTTGGAATACTAAGGAGTCAGCTTCATTTCTAGCATCAATTCCTTCTTTACGTTTCTTGTCTTCTGCTTCATATTCTGCTGCTTCTTTAACAGCCTTATCAATCTCATCATCAGAAAGGTTAGAGCCACCAGTAATAGTAATATTTTGTTCTTTACCTGTTCCTAAATCTTTTGCTGATACATTTAAAATACCATTTGCATCAAGGTCAAAAGTAACTTCAATTTGAGGAACACCCCTTCTTGCTGGTGGAATACCATCTAATCTAAATTGTCCAAGACTCTTGTTATCTTTAGCAAATTGTCTCTCACCTTGAACTACATGAATATCAACCGCTGTCTGATTATCTGCTGCTGTTGAGAATATCTGACTTTTCTTGGTTGGGATAGTAGTGTTTCTCTCAATTAAATGAGTAGCAACTCCTCCCATTGTTTCAATACTAAGTGTCAGTGGTGTAACATCAAGTAGTAAAATATCTCCAGCACCTTCATCACCAGCTAATTTACCACCTTGAATAGCTGCACCTAATGCAACACATTCATCTGGGTTCAGATTCTTAGATGGTTCTTGACCTGTTGCTTGTTTTACCTTTTCTTGTACTGAAGGTATTCTTGTAGAACCACCTACAAGTAGTACTTTGTTAAGCTCAGAAGCCGAAATTCCAGCGTCTTTTAAAGCGTTTTTTACTGGTTCTAATGTTTTTTCAACAAGGTCATGTGTTAGTTCATCAAACTTAGCTCTTGTTAAGTTCATATCAAAATGCTTTGGACCTGTATCTGTTGCTGTGATAAATGGAAGGTTAATATTTGTAGTTGTAGCTGAAGATAGTTCAATCTTAGCCTTTTCTGCTGCTTCCCTTAGCCTTTGAAGAGCCATGTTATCTCTAGATAAGTCAACCCCTTCTTTATTCTTAAAGTCTTCAAGCATATATCTAGTAATCTTATCATCAAAGTCATCTCCACCTAGTTTATTGTTACCTGATGTGGCTAGAACTTCAATAACTCCGTCACCAATTTCAATAATAGATACATCAAATGTACCTCCACCAAAATCATATACCATTATCTTTTTTTCGCCTTCGTTGTCAAGACCATAAGCTAAAGCTGCTGCTGTAGGTTCATTAATAATTCTTTTAACATCTAGACCTGCAATTCTACCAGCATCTTTTGTGGCTTGTCTTTGGGAGTCGTTAAAGTAAGCAGGTACAGTTATAACCGCCTCTGTTACTTTTTCACCTAAATGGCTTTCTGCATCTGCTTTTAACTTTTGAATAACCATGGCAGAAATCTCTTGTGGTGTATATTTCTTATCTTCTATTTTCACTCTGTAATCTGTTCCCATATGTCTCTTAATAGATGAAATAGTGTTATCTGCATTAGTAACCGCTTGACGTTTTGCTGGGTCACCTACTAATCTTTCACCTGTTTTTGTAAATGCTACTATTGAAGGAGTTGTTCTTGAACCTTCAGCATTAGATATAACTATAGGTTCTCCACCTTCCATAACGGCAACACATGAGTTTGTTGTGCCTAAATCAATTCCTATTATTTTTCCCATTATCTATTTCCTCCTAATTAATTTCTAATTTAAATTTATATGAAGCAAGCCAATATGCATGCTTATTGTTAGTTGACTACTTTTACCATACTATAACGTACTACACTATCCCTGTACATATAACCTTTTTGTAACTCTTCTATTACTATATTCTCGCCTTGCTCTGGATCTTCATCATGCATTACAGCATTATGAAAATTAGGATCAAATTCTTTGCCTACCGCTTCAATTGCTTTTACACCAGCTTCTTCCAAGCAGGTTAACAATTGTTTGTAGACCTTTTCCATTCCTTCAACAAATGCATTGTCTACATCATCTACTGTAACTGTTTCTAAACCTCTTTCAAAACTGTCAATAACTGGTAGTATCTTTTCAACTATGCTTTTCACACCAATTTCAAACATTTGACTTTTTTCTTTTTCATTTCTTTTACGAAAATTATCAA
>CAZOGN010000040.1:0-2157 GCA_964579655.1 uncultured Lachnospiraceae bacterium | reverse complement strand
CCAATTTCAAACATTTGACTTTTTTCTTTTTCATTTCTTTTACGAAAATTATCAAACTCTGCTGCTTTTCTAAGTAATTTATCATTTAGTTCTTCAATCATGGATTCTTCTATTGATAAATCATCAATTTTTGGTTCTTCTTCTGTGAGTTCATCTTGCTCAGGTAAGTTATCTACACCTTCAGATTCCTCCTGACTGTTAAGGTCTTTTTCAATACTATCACCTTTCAATGTATACTCCACCTTTCATTATGTTATTGTATGTGATTTCCTATTCATCACTTTCTTCATTCTTAAAAATATCTCCAAGTTGTTTCATAATGGAATTAAGCGAACTTACAACTTTCTCATAATCCATTCTTTTTGGACCTACTATACCTATCTTTCCAAACACTCCTTCTTGTATCTCATATGTTGCTGTAACAACTGAACAATCTTGCATTGCTATCACTTCTGACTCTTTACCAATCATAACTTCTATGCCAGTTTTTTCGCCATCGCTTGTTGATTCAATCAACTTTACAAGCTTATCTTTTTCTTCAAATGCTTCAATTAAATCTACAGCTTTTTTACTATCAGTAAGTTCTGGATACTTTAGGATATTCGTAGCACCACTTGTATAGACTTCTACTTCATCTTCTTCCCTGATGGCTCCAGCGATGGCATCAAGTATGTCACTTATTAGCTTGTTATAATCGCCTGCTTGTTGCTTCATCTTATGAATAATAGTCATATTAATCTCTGATAAATCAAGTCCTTGTAAAAACGTGTTGAAAATAATGTTTAATTTTAAAATAGTTTCCTTGTCTAAACAATCATCAATTCTAACTATTTTGTTTTTAACAACATTGCCCTCTATCACTATTACCAAAAGTAGTTGGCCTGGATCTATATCAGTAATTTGAATAAATTTAACTTTCTTCGTTCTATACTGTGGTTTTGAAACTACGGTTGCATAGTTGGTATTAACAGCAAGAAGTTTGGCTATTTGTCTAAGTAGATTATCCATCTTGTCTACTCTTTCAATTAATAAATCTTTTAATTCTTCAACTTCTTCATACTTATTATGCATCATACGGTCTACATACAGCCTATAACCTTGATCCGTTGGTATTCTACCTGCAGATGTATGAGGTTGCATAATTAAGCCTAGTTCTTCAAGATCAGCCATTTCATTTCTTATGGTTGCTGAACTTAGGTTCAATCCGGAATCCTTAGAGATGGTTCTAGAACCCACTGGTTCACCAGTTTCTAAATAACGCTTTATAATAGAATCTAGTATTTTATATTTTCTCTCATCTATCTCCATAATCTCACCTTCTGCATTTGTTAGCACTCCCTCTTGACGAGTGCTAACATCTAATTAATAAATTATCATCATATTTATAATTTGTCAAGTATTCTTTTTTATTTTTTTAAAACTAATCAAGCAAAAATCTTGCCATTACATAATTAGAAACATCTAAGCCGTAGTCAGTCAAGAAAATTCTGCCGTCATTTTCCTCAATTACACCTTCCTTGATAGATTGTTCTATTACACTAGCATAGACATCTTCAATAGAAATATTAAATTCTTCTTTGAATTGACTTTTTTTTATTCCTTCTATAATACGCAAACCTAAAAACATAAATTCTTCCATAGCTTCTTTTTGGGAAATTTTTTTTATGTCTTTTTCAAGTAGGTCGTGATTCTTAGAATTTTCTATATATTTGCTTAAGTCTTCTTCCTTTCTAAATCTTCTATTATTTATTAAGGAAGAGGAGCCTAAGCCTATACCTAAATAGGGCTTTCGCTTCCAGTATAAGTTGTTATGTTTGGATTCATAGCCTTTCTTGGCATAATTAGATATTTCATAACGACTATAAGCTTTAGCTTCTAATATTTCTTTAGTCTTTTTATAAATCAATCTATCATTTTCTTCATTTTGTTCATTTTGCTTATACTTATCATATAAAGGCGTACCTTCTTCTATTATTAAACTATAAGCAGATATATGTTCTGGACTGAGTTCTGTTACTTTTCTTAAGGTGTTTTCCCAGTTCTCTACACCTTGCTCTGGTAGTCCTGATATTAGATCAATATTAATGTTATCATAGCCTATGATTCTTGCTAGTTTATAATTTTCCAAAAACTCTTCGTAAGTATGAATCCTTCCTA
>CAZOGN010000039.1:11150-18173 GCA_964579655.1 uncultured Lachnospiraceae bacterium | reverse complement strand
CTTACGCTGTTCCCAAGCTCCATCATTTTCAAACTCTTTAAATCGCCTTTTAGGTATCATTTTATACTTTTTCATACTCTCACCAACTCAGATAATAAACTTTCAAAACCAGCTTCTAGTTCTTTGTATTCTGCATCCAAATCATTTAAAGTTGATTTATAACGGTCATCTAACATTTTTAATATTTCTATTTCTTTTTTCAGTGGCTTTTCAATTAAAGCAACCATTTCATCAATTAAACCACCAAACCATTTTTCAAAAACTAAAGAATCTATTTCTTCATCTGTTAGGATTAAGATACGGTCTTCAACTAATTCTTTAAGTTCTTTTTCCTTTTCTCTTATTTCTTTATTAATTTTAGATCTATCAGACATTAGATTTTCTACATTCTTTAATAGTTTATATTCATCTCCATCTTTCTTATATTCTTTTAGCTCATTCTTAATATTCCTATTAACAAAAGAATTTCCTGCTTCCCCTTCTTTGTTTTTTGATAAGCATTCGTATAGTACTTCATTTTCATCAGAACCTTCTACTTTTGCAGCTTCAACTAATTCATCTAATTCCGTTTCAGTTTCTAATAACTTCTGTTTTAGCTCTGCAATATTTGAAGATTCTATCCTATATAGTTGTTTTACAATAAGCTCATTTGGAATAAGGCTACTTATAAAGCCGTCCTGTTCTTCTCTTCTGTTAGCCCCTGAGCCTTTAGTAACCATATTAGCTTCTCTAGTCCGTCCTAATGTATAAAAATCACTTAAAGATATTAATTCCATGTCTTTTGTCAATGAATCATTCCAAACTTTAGCTATCTCTTGGTAGCCATCATATATATTTATAAATTGAAATTCAGATAACATTTCCTTGATTTCCAAAAGCATATCTTCCATTACTTGTTTAATGTTTGCTTGTACATTAACTTTTCTTAAAATGTCCCAGTATTTGTTGATATACTCATTTGCCTTTGCCTTGATTTCTTCAGATTTTGAAGTTACTTGATCACTTTCTATTATTTCATCTGTCAAATCACTAATTTCTTTATTTAGCTCGTAGTATCCTACACGCTTCTGACTTAGTGCACTCTCTAAAACATCTGCAACAGTGCTGTTAAGTATTTTTAACCCCTTAATATCTTTTTCCGGTATACCACCTAATAGATGTGCATCAACATCATGGGTTATTTCTTCGTTTTTAGCTGTGACATATCTCGGAATGTTCATATTGTAATCATTTTCCACAATTTTTTCACGATAGACTAAGGAACTGTAACCCTCTTCCTTACTTCTTTCTATATATGTATCTACTATTTTAGCAATATGTTTTTCTTGTAATACATTTTGTTTACCTACTTTTATAAATTCCTTAGATGCATCTATAACTAGTACTGGAGCATCTAGTTTTCTGTTTTTCTTTAATATTAAAACCACTACCGGTATTCCAGTATTGGTAAATAAGTTGCTTGGGAGGCCAATAATTGTATCTATATAATTTTTGGCCAATAATCTTTGACGAATTTCTCCCTCTGCTCCTCCACGGAATAATACTCCATGTGGCAAAACAATTGCCATAGTACCACTTTGTCTAAGATGAAAAAGTCCATGTAAAAGAAAGGCCAAATCACCTTTGGAATCTGGAGGTAATACTCCTGCAATCTCAAATCTTGGATCACTTACTTTCAAATCTGCTCTGTTCCAGTTTTTAACGGAATATGGAGGGTTCATAACCACGGCATCGAATTGAACTCCTTCATTTGGTCTCTCTGGATCTTCTGGCCAGTCATGAGAAAGTGTGTCTCCGTTTCTTATAATCATTTTTTCTGGTCTAACTCCATGTAGCAATAGATTCATACGGCTCAAATTATAAGTAGCAGTATTTTTTTCTTGTCCATAATAGTTTAGATTTTTCTGTGCATCAGAGTCCAAATGCTTACCTACAGTAAGCAGCAAGGATCCGGAACCGATTGTTGGGTCATAAATTGATTCTATTTCAGATGATTTAGCAACTATCTGGGCCATTACTTCACTTACTTGATGTGGAGTATAGAATTCTCCTGCCTTCTTCCCAGACTCCATTGCAAATTGTCCTATTAAGTATTCATATGCATCTCCTAATATATCTCCCTTTTGAAGAGCAACCATATTCAGGTCTGCAAAGAGCATGATTAATGCTTGTATATTTTTACTACGTTCATTTAAGTTACTACCTAGTGCTGTATCTGTTAAATCTATTGTAGAACTTGAGAATAAACCCTTAAAGTCATCAGAACCAGTTTCTATTGATATAGTTCTTTCAAAATTATGTAAGCTATCTGTTACATTTTGTACTTCAAAGTCTCCTGAGTTTATGTCATTTATCCAAGCTTGATACAAGTATTCTGGTGCAACATAGTATCCTATTGCTTTTTGAATAGTATTATCTAGGGTTTTCCCATAGTCTTTTCTAGCTTTTTTGTATTCTTTCACTAACTCTTCTTCTTTTACATTCTTAATACCTGCTGATGTTTTAAATGCATCTAGAGTTTTATCACTTAAGAACTTATAAAACATTAGGCCTAGCATATAGTCTTTGTATCTGCTTGCATCCATTGAACCCCTAAGTTCATTGGCTCCATCCCATAAACGTCTTTTTATCTCTTCTGTTGTAATCATTTTGTGTTCTCCCCTTTATAATTATAAGCAAATATATTTTTAACTTTAATATGCATATATGTTGGCTTATGTTTTTGATTGTAACATATTCTTATGTTTTTTTCACTAAGTTGGACTCATCTCCTTCTTCAATATTTGCCTACAAATAACAAAAAAGTTCTCTCTAAATTGTGAAATCTAGATAAGAACCTTTTTGACCTTGTTATTATTTTAATGTCTTTATAATTTACTGTTTAACTTATATTATTAACTTTCTATTACCATTCACTAGACTTAAATATAACATCTTTATGTTTTTCTAAGGCAAACAATAACATCATTCCTAAAATTCCTATTGATACTACTTCTCCCAATCCCACAGTAAGCATCATAAGAGGAATAGGTGTCACCTCAGCATATGCAAATTTTATAACCCATGGCATAATAATTGTATTAGAAACAATTGGTGGTATGGGAACTAGGAACTTATTATGACGTAACTTATATGAACCTATTGCTCCTACTAGCGTTGCTAAAGTTCCAAATACTACGTCAAGTGGTTCGGATCCAAAAAGTAAATTACCTAAGAAACAACCAATTGTAACCCCTGGTATAGCTACTGGTGTAAAATAGGGAAGTACAGTTAGCACCTCTGCAATCCTTACTTGTACTGGTCCAAAGCTAATTGGATTAAAAATGTAAATCAGCACCACATAAATTGCTGCAATAATGGCAGCTTGTGTAATAAATAAAATCTTTTTGTCTCTCATAATAGTCTCCTTTAGTTTTGTTTATTGTGTGGAAGGTCTCGAACACACATCGTTTATTTAATTATAATTCGCAATGATTAACTGTTCTTGGAAATGGAGTCACGTCTCTTATGTTACTTATACCTGTTAAATACATAACACAGCGCTCAAATCCTAAACCAAATCCAGCATGTCTTGCTGATCCATATTTTCTAAGGTCTAAATAAAATTCATAATCTTCTCTCTTGAAGTCAAGTTCATTCATTCTATCTAATAATTTGTCATAGTCATCTTCTCTTTGACTACCACCTATTATTTCACCTATTCCTGGAACAAGCAAATCCATTGCTGCAACAGTTTTATTGTCTTCGTTTAATTTCATATAAAAAGCTTTTATGTCTTTAGGATAATCTGTAACAAATACTGGCTTCTTATAAACTTGCTCAGTTAAGTATCTTTCATGTTCTGTTTGAAGGTCAATGCCCCAGCTTACTTTATAATCAAAATTATCATTTTTCTTTTCTAATATCTTAATTGCTTCAGTATAAGTAATAGTAGCAAAGTCTGAATTCATAACATTCTCTAATCTTGTTATTAAGCCCTTGTCTATAAACTTGTTGAAAAAGTCCATTTCTTCTGGTGCATGTTCTAATACATACTTGATTATATACTTCATCATATCTTCAGCTAGTTTCATATTATCTTCTAAGTCTGCAAATGCAATCTCAGGTTCTATCATCCAAAACTCTGCTGCATGACGTGTTGTGTTTGAGTTCTCTGCACGAAAAGTTGGTCCAAATGTGTATATATTACGAAAGGCCATGGCATAAGCTTCTCCGTTTAGTTGGCCACTAACTGTTAGGTTAACATTCTTTCCAAAAAAATCTTCTGAATAATCAACTTTTCCATCTTCGGTTTTGGCTACATTCTCAAGATCTAGAGTTGTTACATGGAACATCTCTCCTGCACCTTCTGCATCACTACCTGTTATTATTGGTGTATGAACATATACAAAATCTCTTTCTTGAAAAAATTTATGAATTGCATATGAAATTAGTGATCTAACACGAAATACTGCTTGAAAAGTATTTGTTCTCGGACGCAAATGAGTAATTCCTCTTAAATATTCTAAAGTATGTCTTTTCTTTTGCAAAGGATAGTCTGATGTAGAACTTCCTTCTATTATAATATTTGTAGCTTGTATTTCAAAAGGTTGTTTTGCTTCTGGTGTAGCAACTAATTCACCTTCTATAATTAAGGCTGAACCTACATTTAGCCTGGATATCTCATCAAAATTATCAAGTTCATCATGATATACAATTTGAAGTGTCTCAAAAAAAGTACCATCATTTAAAACAATAAATCCGAAGGTTTTAGAATCTCTAATACTTCTAACCCAACCTCCGACCTTTATGCTTTTGCCAATATATTTATCTTTGTTTTTAAATATATCTCGAATTGTTATTAGCTCCATTTCTCTTTACTCCTTTGACTCTATTTATCTCTATCGCTAGGTTTAACTATTAAATAAGTATAACATATGAAAAAATGTTTACAACTATTTTTTTCTATTCAAAGCCTCTAATATATCTACTATAGTCTCACTCTCTAGTTCAATATAATTCTCTGCTTCATTAATGTCATATAAGTAATGTGCATCTGAATTATAAATGATATTGCACTTTTCTAAACAAGGGTTTTTACTTATAATATATTCTTCTTTTTCCTTGTCCTTCACTTCAACACAAGTAAACTTAGAATTCTCAGGTATGAAACCTAAATTAGAAAGTAAACTATTTGCAGGCTTATCTATATGAGCCGGTATCATAATCCCCTTATAAGAATTGATTTTATCATAAGCTTCGTCTATTGTAATTAAAGCTCCATTTATAAGTAGTTTTTCTTCAGAAGCAACTATCTCATCATTTTCATTATATATTTCCTGTCTACCAAATATCTCTTCATTATTTTTAACATCTGATAGCTTATGGTATATATGTTTATCAAACTTCATTGAATCTTCTAGTGTTGGAAATAAGCCTAGCACGTGAATATCCTCAATCGTAGATAGCTCAATCCCTGGTATTGCAATTATATTATACTTTTTTGCAAGCTGCAAAAAAGCTGGTACATTCTTGCAACTATTATGATCTGTTAAAGCTATAACATCTAAGTCTTTAACTGTTGCCATGGCAACAATATTCCCTGGTGTCATATCGTCTGACGCACAAGGGGATAAAGAAGAATGAATATGTAGGTCATAATATAACTTAGCCATGATTAATTAATTGATAAACCTTTAATGCTGCTTGAAAAATTGGCATCTCTGTATAAAATATTGTAATTTCATGTTCCTTTGCTTTCTTCAAGGAATCATCATCTAGCTCTATCCCCTCAGCTAGAATTATACAAGATACTTCCATTAATGAGGCGACAGCTATAGTATTCATATTTCCCATGATAGTAACCCAGGTAGAGTTAGCAGGAATTTTACTCATAGCTATACTTAGTAAATCACAGCAAAAAGGATTGGAAATTTCTTTTGTTAATTCTCCTTCATTAGCCACTTTAAATTCTTTTGAATCATATAAATCTTGAACTGTCATAATTTAACCTTCCCTTACTTAATACTATTAATCATCTTTGTCTTTATTATGAGTATCTAACATGGATATATCTTTAGATATTTTGTGTAGGTATTCTCTTACTATATGTATACAATCATTTTCACTAGCTTCTTTTCTTATTATATCTTCAGCCAAGGCCCTACAAGAAGGGGCACCACAAGAACCACAATCTAGGCCTGGAAACTTCTCTAATATATTCTCTACATCTGTTAGAAGTTCAATGCTTTCTTGCATATTATTGCCTAGTTGATAAACTGGTTTGTACTCAAGCCCTCTATTCCAGTACATATAATCTTCTTGATCTATCTCTTCTTCAAAATGACTTGCTGCTACTGGCATATACTTTCTTAAACGCTTTATCTTAACTTTAGCTAGAAAAGGATTTTCTACAGTTGATACCCCACCTACGCAACCTCCATTACATACATTTAACTCTATAAACTCCAAGTCTGTTAACTTCTCATCTTCTAAGTCTTCTAATACTCTGATTACATTTTCTACACCATCTGCTGCTAAATAATTATCACTAAGTAATCCGCCAGCTTCTCCACCTGCACCACCCCAACTTATTCCTATCTTACCTGATGTAATAAGTTCTTCTAAATTATCTTTATCTTTAATCTCATTCATACTGGCTAATAATTTAGGATAGACAGCTTCCATAGATAAGACTAGATTAACATCACTTTTTTCTATTCCTATGGGGCTTTTTATTGCACTTACTTTGGCAGGACAGGGAGATATGAAGACTATTCCAATTTTATCAGCTGCTAGGCCTGTCTTTTTCATTGCTTTCTCTAAAGCTAAGTGAGCTGCTAAATCTACAGGGGCAATAATTGGCAACAAATGTTCTATTAAGTTTGGAAATCTTATTTGTATTAACCTTGTTACAGAAGGACAGGCAGTACTTATAATAGGCCAGTCTTCTTTATGTTCCTTTATATATTTTCTTGTAAGATCCGAGACAATCTCTGCTGCTCCACTTACTTCAAATACGTCATCAAATCCCATCTGAACTAA
>CAZOGN010000039.1:0-11050 GCA_964579655.1 uncultured Lachnospiraceae bacterium | reverse complement strand
CAATCTCTGCTGCTCCACTTACTTCAAATACGTCATCAAATCCCATCTGAACTAAACCATTAAGCAAAATATTAATATCTTCTAAATTGTTAAATTGAGTATAAAGGGATGGTGCTGGCAAAGCAACACAATAATCAAATTCCTTAACCTTTTCTATGGGGTCATATATTGGTTTTTTTGCATGGTGTGGACATATGCGGATACATTCTCCACAAGATATACAAAATTCAGTCTTAATAGTAGCTTTTGAATCCCTAACACGAATTGCCTGTGTTGGACATCTTTTTATGCAGTTAATACATCCACGGCACAAATCTTCTTCTAATCTGACTGCTGTGAAAAAATTATCCACTTTTTCCTCCTTACTTATAAGCTTACCATCATCTTAACCAAAGTGCCAGAATCTAATTCTGACTCAATATCTAACTTGTCTACATATTTCTTCATGTTCGGTAAACCCATCCCTGCACCAAATCCCAGACTTCTAACACTCTCTGGTGCTGTCGAATAACCCTCTTGCATAGCTTTATCTATATCTTCTATACCAGGTCCCAAATCTTCAAGTTCCATAAGTATCTTATCAGACATAATATAAACATTAATTGTCCCACCATAGGAATGAATTACCATATTAATTTCTCCTTCATATAGGGAGATTGCTACTTTCCTTACAACATCAGGCCTCACATTCATTTTTTTTAATGTTTTCTTAACATCACTTGCAGCTTCTCCTGCTCTTGTAAAATCTTCACGGTCAATATCATAGGAAAGATGAATATAATCTTTCAAGAGGCTCCACCTCCACTTAACCCCTTTTTGTAAAGCAGTCCACAAGCAGTAAACATTCTGTATTCTGAACTAAGAATTGTAATTTCTCTTTCCTTAGCCATTTCGATCATTTCTTTACTTGGGATTTTCCCTCTGACAAAAACAATACATATTATATCCATCATTTCTGCTGTACGTAGCACATGGGGATTACACAGGCCTGTAAGTAAAACAGATTGATCTTTAACAAAAGCTAAAACATCGCTCATCATATCTGATCCACATGCATTATGCACTTCTTTTAGCAAATACTCTTCTCCGTATATGACTTTTGCTCCTAAAGTGTCTTTAATCTCTTGTATTGTCATACTTCCTCCTGTGTCTACGTGTTAGTTAAAATTCTTCAGTTTCCTAACTTTGGTTTTAGTATATCACCAAATTTTTCTATCTGCAATAACTTTAATTATTAAAAACTGCATTTTTTTTCAAATAGATTGTAGATTTTTTATCAACTGAATGTTATACTAGCGATGTGTATAATTTATCATAAAAAAAGGAAATTAAAAAAAAGGAGGGTCAAAATGGGATTAACAAATACTACAATTCCTTTCACTGGTACTGATGAACAAAAGGAGAAACTTCTTAAGGTTATAAGTACGCACAAAGGTGATAAGGGAGCACTAATGCCCATTTTACAAGAGGCTCAAGATATCTATGGTTATCTTCCAATAGAAGTGCAAACTATAATATCCGATGAACTACATATGCCTCTTGAAAAAATCTATGGAGTCGTGACTTTTTATTCACAATTCAATCTAAGTCCTAAGGGAAAATATCGAGTATCTGTATGTTTAGGTACAGCTTGTTATGTTAAGGGGGCTGGAGATATCCATGATAAGGTTAAAGAAATACTTAACATTGAAGATGGAGAATGTACACCTGATGGAATGTTTTCATTAGATGGTTGTCGTTGTGTAGGAGCGTGCGGACTTGCACCTATTATGATGGTTAATGATGATGTTCATGGGCGTATATCTGTTGATGATGTAAAAGGTATTTTAGACAGCTACAAGTAAAACTACTAATTATATAATAACTATTATGATTGCAACTATATATTAAGGAGTATGCACCGTGCAAGAGATTTCTTTAAATGTCATGGATATTGTACAAAACTCTATAAAAGCTAAAGCCAATCACATAATGATATCCATTAATATTAATACAAATGAGGATTTCTTAAATGTAACAATTGAAGACAACGGAAAAGGTATGTCTAGGGAGCAATTAAAAAAAGTAAATGATCCATTTTATTCAACTCGCACAACTAGAAAAGTTGGCCTTGGTATACCATTTTTCAAGCATGCAGTTGAGTGTACAGGTGGTAGGTTCCAGGTTGATTCTTTTCTAGGGCGGGGAACTATAATTTTTGCTAATCTTGTCCTTTCTCACATTGATAGAATGCCTCTTGGAGATATAGTAAGCACAATTCATTTGCTAATAACTATGAATCCAAACATTAACTTTATTTATAAATATAAATTAAATAATAAGGAGTTCTCTCTAGATACAAATGATTTACATGATATTTTGGGGGATATTCCTTTTAATGTTACAGAAGTCTCTAGATTTATTAAAGAATATCTAAGAAAGCAGCATGATATTATTAATGAAGATGAATATATCTAACGTATTATAATTTTAATTATAGACATTCATTTGTTTCTATTATAAATAACGAAAGGATAATAATATGAAAAGTCTTGAAGAATTAAGAAAAATTCGAGAAAAAATGCAAGGCCAAGTATCTCTACGTTCCGAAGACCATACACAAACAAGAATTGTTGTTGGAATGGCTACATGTGGAATTGCTAGTGGTGCTAGACCAGTTTTAGCAGCTTTAGCAGAAGCTGTTCAAGATAATAATCTAGACAATATTACTGTAAATCAAACAGGCTGTATAGGGCTTTGTCAGTATGAGCCAATTATAGAGGTTATTGAGCCTAATAAAGATAAGGTAACTTATGTTAATATGACAAAAGAAAAAGCTTTAGAAGTAGTTAATCTTCACTTAATTGGTGGAGAACCTGTTATAAAATACACAATAGGTGCCTTAAAAGATAGCACAGGCGGGAGGAATTAAGTATGTATCGTTCACATGTTTTAGTTTGTGGGGGAACTGGTTGTACTTCTTCTGGAAGCCAAACTCTTTTAACCCACTTTAATGAAGCACTTACTAAATATGATCTGTCAGAAGAAGTATCCATTGTAGAGACAGGTTGTCATGGACTCTGTGCCTTAGGACCAATTGTTATTATATATCCTGGTGCTATATTTTATTCCATGGTTAAAGATGAAGATGTTGAAGAAATTGTTTCAGAACACTTACTAAAGGGAAGAGTAGTTTCCCGTTTAGTATATGGAGAAACAGTTACAGAAGACGGTATAAAACATCTAAATGAAACTGATTTCTACAAAAAACAACATCGTATAGCCTTACGTAATTGTGGTCTTATTGATCCAGGTTGTATCGATGAATACATAGGTACTGGGGGATATGAAGCTCTAGGTAGATCCCTTATCGAATATACACCAGATGATGTAATTCAAATTATTACTGATAGTGAACTTAGAGGCCGTGGTGGCGGTGGTTTCCCTACCGGTATTAAGTGGAAACTAGCAAAGGCTAACGAATCTGATCAAAAATATGTTTGCTGTAATGCTGATGAAGGTGACCCTGGTGCATTTATGGATCGTTCCATACTAGAGGGTGATCCCCATGTAGTTTTAGAAGCAATGGCTATAGCTGGTTATGCTATTGGTGCAGACCAAGGATATATCTATGTTCGTGCAGAATACCCTATAGCAATAAAAAGACTAGAAACTGCAATAGAACAAGCAAGAGAATATGGACTTTTAGGCAAGAATATTTTTAATAGTGGTTTTAATTTTGATATTGATTTAAGACTTGGAGCAGGAGCATTTGTTTGTGGTGAAGAAACTGCACTTATGACTTCTATAGAGGGTAATCGTGGTGAACCACGTCCTCGTCCACCTTACCCTGCTTTAAAAGGACTTTTTGAAAAACCTACTATATTAAATAATGTTGAGACTTATGCTAATATTCCTCCTATTATTTTAAATGGTGTTGACTGGTTTAAATCTATGGGAACAGAAAAATCAAAGGGAACTAAAGTTTTTGCTTTAGGTGGCAAAATTAAAAATACAGGTCTTGTAGAAGTTCCTATGGGTACAACTCTACGTGAAATAGTTGAAGAAATTGGTGGAGGCATACCAGATGGTAAAACATTTAAGGCTGCTCAAACAGGAGGACCTTCTGGTGGATGTATTTCAATGGACAATTACGACGTTCCTATTGACTATGACAATCTAGTAAGCATTGGTTCTATGATGGGTTCCGGTGGACTTATAGTTATGGACGAAGATACTTGTATGGTTGACATTGCAAAGTTCTTCCTTGAATTTACGGTTGATGAGTCTTGTGGTAAGTGTACTCCTTGTAGAATTGGTACAAAGCGTTTATTAGAAATTCTAGAAAAAATCTCAAATGGCAATGGAACCCTTGATGATTTAGACAAGCTTGAAGAACTTAGTTACCACATAAAAGATAGTTCCTTATGTGCTTTAGGACAATCTGCTCCAAACCCTGTACTTTCTACCTTGAAGAGTTTTAGACAAGAGTATGAATCTCATGTTGTGGATAAGAAATGTCCTGCTGGCGTATGTAAGGCTCTATTATCTTACGTAATCGAACCGGATTTATGTAAAGGTTGTACATTATGTGCAAGAGTATGTCCAAGTGATGCTATTTTAGGTAAGGTTAAGGAAGTTCATGTTATTGATCAAGATAAATGTGTAAAATGTGGAGCTTGTATTGAAAAATGTCGTTTTGATGCAATCTTAATTAAGTAATACTAATTCTAAGTTTTATACTTAAATTTGTGCCTGCTTAAAAATACGCAGGCTAATAAAGAAAGGTATGGTCACAAAAATGAAAACCATAAATGTTAAAATTAATGGTATGGACGTAGCTGCACCTGAAGGCTCAACCATACTTGAGGCTGCTAAATTAGCAAATATTAAAGTACCAACTTTATGTTATTTAAAAGAAATCAATGAAATTGGTGCATGCCGAATATGTGTTGTTGAAGTAAAAGGTGCAAGAAGTCTTGTTGCTTCATGTGTGCATCCAGTTAGCGAAGGCATGGAAATTATTACAAATTCCCAAAAGGTTATTGATTCAAGAAAAAGAACTTTGCAACTAATACTTTCAGATCATGATAAGAAATGCCTATCATGTGTAAGAAGTGGAGATTGTGAATTACAAAAGTTAAGTAATGACCTAGGTATAGCAGATGAAAACTATTTTGCTGGGGATTCACATCAATATGATCTTGATACTTCTGCTATTCATATGGTAAGAGATAATAACAAGTGTATCTTATGTAGAAGATGTACTGCTGTATGTGAACACAATCAAGGCGTACAAGTAATAGGACCAAATGAAAGAGGCTTTAATTCTAATATAGGTTCTGCTTTTGAAATGGGCTTAGGTGAAACAAGTTGTATTTCATGTGGGCAATGTATCATTGTTTGTCCTGTAGGTGCCTTATATGAAAAAGATAACACTCAAGAAGTCTTTGATGCAATAGCTGATACTTCTAAGTATGTAATAGTACAAACTGCTCCTTCTGTTCGTGTAGGTCTTGGTGAACCTTTTGGAATGCCAATTGGAACAAATGTTGAGGGCAAAATGGTTGCTGCTCTTCGTAGATTAGGATTTGACAAAGTGTTTGATACAAATCTTGGCGCTGATCTTACTATACTAGAAGAAGCCAATGAATTGATTGAACGTATTAATACTGGTGGAACACTTCCTTTGATTACTTCTTGTTCCCCTGGCTGGATAAATTACTGTGAGCACTATTATCCAGATATGCTTGATAACCTATCAAGTTGTAAATCTCCAATGCAAATGTTTGGAGCCACAGCAAAAACTTATTATGCTAACAAGATAGGTGTAAGCCCTGAGGATATCTTCATGGTTGCAATTATGCCTTGTACTGCTAAAAAACATGAAGTTGGCAGAGATGATCAGAATGCTGCTGGAGTTCCAGATGTTGATGTTTCTCTTACTGTTAGAGAACTTGCTAAAATGATTGAAAGATCAGATATTGATTTTATATCTTTAGAAGATGAAAAGTTTGATGATCCTCTTGGAATTTCTACCGGAGCTGCTGCAATCTTTGGAGCAACTGGTGGTGTTATGGAGGCAGCTTTAAGAACTGCTGTTGAAACATTAACTAAGGAAGATTTACCTGATGTTAAGTTTGATGATGTAAGAGGTTTAGAAGGAATAAAAGAAGCTAGTTACGATGTAGCTGGTATGACAGTTAATGTAGCTGTTGCTTCAGGAACAGCTAATGCTAAGGTGTTAATGGAAAAAATTAAATCTGGAGAAAAGGATTATCATTTCATAGAAATTATGGGATGTCCTGGTGGTTGTGTAAATGGTGGAGGAATGCCTCAAGTTAGTGCTAATATCAAAAACTCTACTGACGTAACTGCTAAAAGAGCTTCAGCATTATATACTATGGATGAAGCTAATACTATTCGTAAATCCCATGAAAATCCTGCAATTATGCATCTATATGAGGAGTTCTTTGAAAAACCAGGTAGCCATAAAGCTCACGAAATTCTACATACCTCATATGCAAAAAGAAAAATTAACAAACATCTTTAATTTATAATCATAAAAGGGCCAATATATTGGCCCTTTTATGTTAAGCAAAACATATAAAACTATTTTACTTATTCTTTCATATCTATGTCAAGCAACCGAAAAAACTGGTACGTTATTAAACTTAATAGAAACAAGGTATAAGAGTATCGGTTGCGAATATTCTAGATATGTATCCCTTATTCTTGTTTCTTATATGTTGCTTCTTAATAATATATTCATTTTATTGTTTTATGTGATAGATTACTATAGTATTTACTGTTGAAATTAGCGAAAACAAGGATGTTTTCTTGTCTTCGCTAATTTAACATTTTTCATATGGCGAATACTAGATCACTCTAGACATAGCATTGGGTCTACTGTTTTGTCTTCCTTTAATAATTGTAAATATAAACTTGGTCCTTCTACTGAGTTAAATCTTGTAGGTTTACCAACACTTCCAATTATTTGACCTTTTTCAATACTCTCTCCTTCTTCTACTGTAAGCTTCTCTAATTGTCCATATACTAAGCTATAACCATCTCCAATTGATGTAGTCATAGTTAATCCAGTTTCTTCATCCTCAACTATCGAAGTTACGATGCCATCTGTAGCACTACTTACATCTTCTCCTTCTTCTGCTGAAACCAACATGGCTGGACTTACTTTCCACTGTTCAAGGGTTGCATAATGCGTTAGGCTATCCATACTGTATTTTCTAATTACATTACCCGAAACCGGCCAAAGTATTTTGTCTTCTTCATGGTTAAAATGAAATACCGTTGGCTTCATTACTTCTTGAGCTTCTTCAGTTTGGTCATTTGCCTGTTTGATAGTTTCACTTGAGTCTTCTGATGGATTTGGATTCTCATATGCATCATATTCGAGTAATTCATCATTAGTTCTTGGTTCTCTTGGTTGAGTCACTAAATCATTGTTTTTGTTAAATTCACTCTTTTTTACCTCCGCCTTATCGTCACCATCTTTATTATTTGCAACGGAAGATGAAGGTTTGTTATTATTGTCTGCTGCTTTTTTGTCCCTGGTATTATCTTCATCCACTACTTCTGATATTGGCTTTTCTAACTTCGCCAGTTTATCATTATTTCCCTTGTTTGATGATTGATATATTCCCACGCCCGCTATTACTAAAATTGCTAAAGTCCCGACACCTAATAACACATAAAAACTCTTGTTCTTAAAAAGTTTAGACAAGTTATGTTTTTTCATAGTTATCATCACCTCTAGGTATATTTTCACCAAATAAGCTTTTTTTATTCACAACTTATAGAGGCTTTTTTTACACCTAGAACAACATCTTCACCATTCAAATTCCATTCCTTAGTGAATCCTTGGCTATCATCTAATATAATTTCATCTGCTAAAACTTCGGACTTTATTTCTTCTGCATTATTTTCCATAATTTCTTTGATTTTATCATTAGCTTTTTGATAAACAATTATCCTATCCATTACTTCAAAATCAGCATCTTTTCTCATTGTTTGAATTTTACTAATGATTTCTCTAACAAAACCTTCCTCTATTAATTCTTCAGAAAGAGTTGTATCAACAACTACAGTAACTCCATTATTTGAATCAGAGATGTAGCTTTCTTTTTGTGTTGATTCAATTAATAAATCATCTTTGTCTATTACTATAGTTTCATCCTTCAGTTCTAATTTCAACTTTCCTACTTCATTAAGTTCATCCATTGCTCTATTACCGTCAAGTTTATTTAACTCTTGACGAATTTGTCCAATTTTCTTTCCATACTTTGGGCCTAAAACATTAAGCAAAGGTTTTATTATATAAGTTGTAAATTCCCTTACATCTTCTGTGTATATTACTTCTTTTATATTGAGCTCATCTTCGATAATGTCTGTGTAGAATTTAGCTAATCCATTTTCCATTTCTCCACTTTCATTTTTAAATTTAAAATCAGCTTTTACGAACATTCTTCCTATAGGTTGTCTGTTTTTTATGTTTGCTGTGTTTCTACAAGCACGCCCTAATACAACAAGCTTTAATACTGCTTCCATATTTTCCTCTAATTCTTTATCTATTAAATTCTCATCATATGATGGGAAATCACATAGAAAAATACTTTCTTTAGCTTCATCATGAATAGCTACTACTAGGTTTTGATAAATTTCCTCTGTCATATAAGGAATATAAGATGCTGACACTTTTGCTAATGTAACTAAAGTAGTATATAAGGTCATATATGCATTAATCTTATCTTGCTCCATACCTTTTGCCCAGAAACGCTCTCTACTTCTTCTTACATACCAGTTGCTTAAATCATCTACAAAATCATTAAGCAGTCTAGCACCCTCTGTTATTTTATAATTATCCAGATGATTATCTACTTCTTTTACAACAGTATTTAATTTTGATAACAACCATTTATCCATTACTGAAAGACTATCTACATCTAAGGAATGTTTTGTGGCATCAAACTTATCAATGTTAGCATATAAAATGTAGAAAGCATATGTGTTCCAAAATGTACCCATAAACTTTCTTTGACCTTCTGTCACAGCCTTATCAGAATAGCGGCTTGGAAGGTATAAGGCACTATTAGATGAAAAATACCATCTAACTGCATCTGCTCCATGCTCTCCTAAAGTTTCCATTGGATCTACTGCATTACCTTTTGATTTTGACATCTTTTGCCCATTTTCATCTTGCACATGACCCATAACAATAACATTCTTAAAGGCTGGGACATTAAATATCAAGGTAGATATAGCATGTAGTGAATAGAACCATCCTCTAGTTTGGTCAACTGCCTCACTAATGAAATCTGCTGGGAAATGATCCTCAAATTCTTTATGATTTTCAAATGGATAGTGCCATTGTGCAAATGGCATAGCTCCAGAATCAAACCAACAGTCGATAACTGGTTTAACTCTTTTCATCTCTTTGCTACATTCAGGACACTTTATAGTTACCTTATCTATAAATGGTATGTGAAGTTCAATGTCATCAGGACAATTATCTGACATGGATTTTAGTTCTTCGATACTTCCTATTGCATGTCTATGTTCATCTTCACATTCCCAGATATTAAGAGGAGTTCCCCAATATCTATCACGACTAATAGCCCAGTCTTGAACATTTGCTATCCAATCTCCAAATCTTCCTTTACCAATAGTTTCTGGTAACCAATTAATCTTTTCATTGTTAGCTACAAGGTCATCTTTTACTTTTGTCATTTCCACAAACCAAGATTCTCTTGCATAATAAATAAGCGGAGTATCACATCTCCAACAGAAAGGATAACTATGCTCAAATGCTAGTACT
This sequence comes from uncultured Lachnospiraceae bacterium, assembly GCA_964579655.1. Lineage (GTDB taxonomy): Bacteria > Bacillota > Clostridia > Lachnospirales > Lachnospiraceae > JAAYRG01. The sequence continues at coordinate 1,236 of CAZOGN010000039.1, read as the reverse complement.
TCGAATAATAATCCTCTTTCGTGAAGAAGCTTCATTACCACTTCATCTGCATCCTTACAAAACATGCCTGCAAAATCAGTTGCCTCTTCTTTAAACTCTCCCTTGTCATCTACTAATTGTAAAAATGGCAAGTCATAAGTACGTCCAATTAAGGAGTCATCCTCACCAAAGGCTGGTGCAATATGAACTATACCAGTACCATCAGTTAATGTAACAAAGTTATCACATGTAACATAGTAAGCTTTTTTCTTGAAGCTTCCATAGTTAAATAAAGGCTCATATTCTTTATATTCTAAATCAGCGCCTATAAATGTCTCTTCAACTTTATAGTCACCATGTATGATTGAAAGAAGTTCCTCAGCTAAAATATATTTTTCCTCTTTAACTTGCCCTTCTACTGGCTCTCCTTCTTTTACAAGATTACCTTTTTCGTCTATCTTTACTGAAACCTTAACATATGCTTCCTTAGGGTTAACACAAAGTGCAAGGTTAGAAGGCAAGGTCCATGGTGTAGTTGTCCAAGCTAAGAAATACTCATTATCTGTTCCTTTTACTTTAAACTTTGCTGTTATTGATTTTTCTTTTACATCCTTATAGCCTTGAGCAACTTCATGACTAGAAAGAGGTGTACCGCATCTAGGACAATAAGGAACAACCTTAAAACCTTTATATAATAATCCTTTATCATAAATTTGTTTTAGAGCCCACCATATAGATTCAATATAATCATTTTCATAAGTAATATAAGGGTCCTCCATATCGGCCCAATATGCTACTCTGTCAGAAAAGTCTTCCCACATACCTTTGTATTTCCACACGCTTTTTTTACATTCCTCGATGAATGGTTCAAGACCATATTCTTCAATTTGTTCTTTGCCATCAATTCCTAATCTTTTCTCAACTTCTAGCTCCACTGGAAGACCATGAGTATCCCAGCCAGCCTTACGAAGAACATTGTATCCTTTCATAGTTCTATACCTTGGTATAATATCTTTTACCACTCTTGTTAATACATGACCAATATGTGGTTGTCCATTTGCAGTTGGTGGACCATCATAAAAAGTATAATCGTCTCCAGCCTTTCTGTGTTCAACCATTTTGTCAAATATGTTGTTTTCTTTCCAAAAGTTTAAGGTATCTTTTTCACGTTCTACAAAATTAAGATCTGTAGTTACTTTCTTATGCATTACTATTCCTCCTAATAGCCTTAATTTGTTATCTTTCTCTTCTATATAA
>CAZOGN010000038.1:0-18584 GCA_964579655.1 uncultured Lachnospiraceae bacterium | reverse complement strand
GCAAGCGTCAAGACGAAATGCAAGCTAGCATAGATAGTATGGGCAAGCGTCAAGATGAAATGCAATCTAGCATAGAGGACATAAAATATGATGTAAGAAGCATCAAATTACACCTTGAGAATGTTACTGACAAAAGGATTAACCTTTTAGCAGAGCAATACGAAAGAAACTTTAAACAATTAGAGAAAAATACTACTAATATAAATCAGCTTATTGTTGATCTTGATATCTTAAAAAGAGTAGTAAGTTCACATAGTACAGATATAAATATGATAAAAGAAAAAATTTAAAATTACATAGTTAACAAAAAATGGTCTGGGAAATAAAAAGTTCACAGTCCATTTTTATTTACATATTGCATTAAGCCTAAATTATCTGTAAACTAAATGTATAGAAAATATAGTTTTATGTTTAGAAAGGAACGGAATTAATATGAGTTTAGCTGATAGTATTTTTATAAATATGTGCGAAGATATTTTGACTAATGGGACGTCTACTAAAGGTGAAAAAGTCAGACCAAGATGGGAAGATGGTTCATCTGCTTATACCATTAAAAAATTCGGTGTTATAAGTAGATATGATTTATCTGTAGAGTTTCCAGTAATCACCCTAAGAAGAACTGCTTTAAAAAGCTGTATTGATGAATTGTTATGGATATGGCAGAAGAAAGATAACAATGTTAATAATTTGAATAGTAAGATTTGGGATAGTTGGGCTGATGAAGAAGGTTCAATAGGTAAAGCTTATGGTTATCAATTAGGGGTAAAGCACAAGTATAAAGAAGGAATGATGGATCAGGTTGATAGGGTTATATATGACTTAAAGAACAATCCATATAGTAGGCGTATCACGACTAATATGTATGTTCATCATGACCTACACGAGATGAACTTATATCCATGTGCATATAGCATGACGTTTAATGTAACTAAGTCAAAAGATAATGATAAATTAGTTTTAAACGGAATACTTAATCAAAGATCTCAGGACATTTTAACCGCTAACAACTGGAACGTATGTCAATATGCAGTTTTGATTCACATGTTAGCTAGTGTTTGTGATATGCAAGTAGGAGAATTAGTGCATGTTATTTCAGATGCCCATATTTACGATAGACATGTGCCGGTTATTAAAGAGTTAATAAAAAGACCTACTTATGAAGCACCTACTTTTTGGATTAATCCAGAAGTAAAAGACTTCTATGAGTTCACAGTAGATGATTTTAAATTAGAAAATTATCAACATGGATCTCAAGTGAAGAATATTCCTGTTGCCATATAATAAGCATGTAAGCTTATGGAGTTCGAGATATAAAGGAGAAATTATATGAATTTAATTGTAGCAGTGGACAATAACTGGGCCATAGGAAAAAATAATGATTTATTAATAAAAATACCTAGGGACCAAAGTTTTTTTAGAGAACAAACTACTAACAAGATAGTTGTGATGGGCAGAAAAACGCTAGAAAGTTTTCCAAGATCAAAACCTTTAAAAGATAGAACAAATATAGTAATTAGCTCAGATAAAAACTATAAGGTGGAAGGAGGAATTGTACTACATAGTGTAGAAGAAGCTTTAGAAGAGATAAAAAAGTATAAAACAGAAGATGTTTATATTATTGGTGGACAAACCATTTACGAACAGTTCTTAGATTATTGTGACGCGGCTTATATTACAAAAATCAATTATAGTTATGATGCAGATTCCTATTTTCCTAATTTAGATGAGAAAGAAGAATGGGAGATAAAAGGTGTTTCGGAAGAACAGACCTACTATGATATTGAATACAAGTTTTGTAAGTATAAAAACAATGAAACAAGGACGTATTAACAATGAAGTATATCATAAGTAAAATTAAAGATAATGCCCTGTTTTATCAAATGGATGATGCTGAAATTGAGCATTCGCTAAGCTGTTGTCAGGCAGAGATAAAGTCATATGACAAGAATCAAAAGATATTTAGTCAAGAAGATCCACCAAAGTCATTATATATACTTATCTCAGGCTCAATAGTAGTTTGTAGAGACTCGTTAAATGGAAAAAGATATATTGTAACTAATATACGTGAAAAAGAAATGTTTGGGGAAGTTTATGTCTTTTTAGAAGAAGAGGATTATCCATATTATGCTCTTGCAACATTAGATTCAAAAGTATTAGAAATACCAAAAACCTTCTTTTATAATGAGCGGCAAAGAAATTGTAATGGACACAATCTTATGATAAGAAATATGCTAAAAATTTTAGCAGAAAAAGCATTTTTCCTTAATAATAAGGTACAGTTATTATCTCATGGAAGCCTAAGGCAAAAGATTGCAAAGTTTCTTCTTGAAGACATAGATGAATCTATGTATGTTAAGCTTAATATGAATAGGGAAGAATTTGCTGACTACTTAAGTGTAGCAAGGCCTTCTTTGTCTAGAGAATTAAATAATATGCAAAAAGATGGTCTTATAGAGGTGGATAGAGATATAATTAGAGTATTAAATTATAGTAATTTATTGGACTTTGTAGAATAAAGGTCCCCCAACACATTGTAACAATTGTTACGGAAACTAATCAAAATATAATGTATTATAATCTTAGAAACCAAAACAATATTTTATATTAGGAGGATATATTTGATGGAAAACAAAGTACAAGACTATAAAATGTTTTGTTATCAATGCCAAGAAACTGCAGGAAATTTTGGATGTACCAAAGCAGGGGTATGTGGTAAAAAGGCAGACTTAGCCAACTTACAAGATTTACTTATTTATGTTTCAAAAGGTTTATCTGAGGTTACTACAAGGCTTAGAGCAGAAGGAAAAACAGTTGAAACAGATGTTAACCATATGATAGTTTTAAACCTATTCACAACTATTACTAATGCAAACTTTGACAACGAAGTTTTTTATGATCGTATTAGAATGAATATTAATGTGAAAAGGGATTTAATTGATAAATTAGATAATAAAGAAGGACTTTCAGCAACAGCACTTTATGATGCTGAAACCAATGAAGAGTTTGATGAAAAATCAAACACAGCAGAAGTTGGAGTACTAGCAACCGAGAATGAGGATGTTAGAAGTCTTAGGGAACTTATTACTTATGGTTTAAAAGGTTTGGCAGCTTATATAAAACATGCTAATGTTTTAGGATATGATGATGAAGCTATAAGTGTATTTATGCAAGAGACTTTAGCAAAACTATTAGATGATACTTTATCTGTAGATGACTTAGTAGCACTTACTCTAGAAACAGGTAAGTTTGGGGTAGATGGAATGGCTTTACTAGACAAGGCTAATACTTCTACTTATGGTAATCCTGAAATTACAAGTGTTAATATTGGAGTAAGAAACAAACCAGGTATTCTTATTTCTGGTCATGACCTTAAAGACTTAGAACAATTACTAGAACAAACAAAAGGAACTGGTATTGATGTTTACACTCATTCAGAGATGCTACCTGCTAACTACTATCCAGGACTTAAGAAGTATGATAATTTAGTTGGAAACTACGGTAATGCTTGGTGGAAACAAAAAGAAGAATTTGAAACCTTTAATGGCCCTATTCTTATGACAACAAACTGTATTGTTCCTCCAAAAGCAAGTTATAAAGATAGACTTTATACTACAGGATCAGCAGGATATGAAGGATGCAAGCACATACCTGGTAATGATGGAGATATAAAAGATTTCTCAGAAATTATTGAACAAGCTAAAACATGTCCACCACCTACAGAAATCGAAACTGGTGAGATTATTGGTGGATTTGCTCATGAACAAGTATTTGCACTTGCAGATAAAGTAGTTGATGCTGTAAAATCAGGCAAGATTAAAAAGTTTTTTGTTATGGCTGGTTGTGATGGTAGGCAAAAATCAAGAAATTACTATACAGATTTTGCAAAAGCCTTGCCAGAAGATACAGTAATTATGACTGCTGGTTGTGCAAAGTACAAATATAATAAGTTGGAATTAGGGGACATAGATGGTATTCCTCGTATTCTTGATGCTGGACAATGTAATGACTCCTACTCACTTGCAGTAATTGCATTAAAATTAAAAGAAATATTTGGTGCAGATAATATTAATGAATTACCAATAGCATATAATATTGCTTGGTATGAGCAAAAGGCTGTAATTGTACTTCTTGCCTTATTATATCTAGGGGTTAAAAACATACATTTAGGCCCAACATTGCCAGGATTCTTATCAGCAAATGTAGCCAACGTGTTAGTAGAAAACTTCGGTATTGCAGGAATAGGAACAGTAGAAGATGATATTGAATTATTTATGAAGGCATAATAGGCGTTCTTATATAAGTTCATAAAACAATAGAGTTTTGAGAGGCTGTTACAGTTGAACATATATGGCTTAGTTGTCTATATTCAATGTAGCAGCTTTTTATATTACAAGAAAAGGCAGGATAATAAAATGAGTGTACATTTAGGACCAATTCATTATTGCTTATATAATAAAATCAAGATTCAAGATAAAATAACTGAGGATATATTATTATTAGCAGAAGATAATTATAATTCAAACTATAGAGAATATATGGATAAAGAGTATGGAATAATAGAAAAAAAGCCTCTTGAAGAAATAATAGACGAATCAAATATTCATGGATGGTTGCAAGAGGGAATTCATATTGTTGAAAAGCGTTTGGCTTATCTTTTAACAAACTTACTTAAAGAGCATGCAGAAAGTATTGAACAAATAAAAGAAATATATAAAAATACTGGGATTAAGGAAGCAGAAAGAATACAAATAAACAATGAATTTACTGCATCAGAATTATATAAGACAGCAGTAAATGATAGTTTGCTTGATGGAATGCCTTGTGATCATGTAAATTCAGTAAAGGCACGGGATGACAATAATATAAGTTGGAAGAGAAATAGCGATGTTCATGAAGAGTTTTGGCAGGCTGTGGATGGAGATGTTTCAAACTATCACAATCTTAGGGACGAGTATATAAAAGGATTTCTTACAAATACAGATGCAACTTATGAAAATATAAATGACTCTTCATTTAAAATATTTAAAGAAAATAAATAGAAGGATGGAAATTAAGATGAATAGCAGTATAGAAGTAATGGTTGCAGAACATGAGTATATAATACGCTTAATTAGAGTAATTAGGCAAGCTAGTTTGAATATTTTTAATGGTGGAGAAATAGATTCTGATGATTTTGAAGAAATTATAGATTTTATAAGGAGTTTTGCAGATAAACATCATCATGGAAAAGAAGAAAAGATTCTATTTGTGGAAATGAAAAAACATCTAGGAGCTGTGGCAGATAAGTTAATAACTCATGGAATGCTTGTAGAACATGATTTGGGAAGACTTTATATTAATGATGCTCATGAAGCTCTAGAAAAAGTAAGACAAGGAGATGTTGATAGCAAACTTGATCTTATTGCAAATATAATGAATTATGGATATTTATTAATTAGACATATAGGGAAAGAAGATACAGTAGTATATCCATTTGCTGAGAAAAACTTAACAAAAGAGATTATGGATAAGATTAATGAGGAATCCCTTGTGTTTGAAGAAGATGCCAAGAAAACAGGGACACAAAACTATTACATTGAAATTCTTAATAGATTAGAGGAAAAATATTTGTAAATCTTTCTTTATCGTATTTATAACTTGAAATATTCAAGCAATAGGTATATTATAAGTATAATATTTTGTTCAAAGTCTATTGTAAAGGAAGGATTAAAATGTTAGATATACGATATGAAGCAAGAGAGAATTTAAAGGAACGTCCAAGTGAAGATAATCCTTTATTATTTGGAACTATTTTTACAGATCACATGTTTATAATGGATTATGAGACTAATAAGGGCTGGCATGATGCTAGAATTATACCTTATCAATCTCTTTCCTTGGAACCATCTTCAATGGTATTTCACTATGGCCAGGAAATGTTTGAAGGTTTAAAGGCATATAAGGCGGAAGATGGTAGAACATTGATGTTTCGTCCTAATATGAATGCTAAAAGAGCTGTAAGGTCAAATCAAAGATTGTGTATTCCTCCAATCCCTGAAGAAGACTTTGTACAAGCTATTAAGGAATTAGTAAAAGTAGATGAGGCTTGGGTTCCAGGTAAAGTTGGTACTTCGCTTTATATTAGACCATTTGTGATTGCAACAGATCCATTCCTAGGTGTACGCCCATCTAATACTTATAAGTTTATAATTATATTGTCTCCTGTAGGACCATATTACAAAGAGGGAATCAACCCTGTTAAGATTTGGATAGAAGATGATTACGTAAGAGCTGTAAGAGGTGGTATAGGAGAAGCTAAGGCGGGAGGTAATTATGTTGCTTCATTAAAAGCACAAGTTAGAGCTTCTGCTGAAGGATATTCTCAAGTGCTATGGCTTGACGGTGTTGAACGTAAATATATAGAAGAAGTTGGTGCCATGAATATTTTCTTTAAAATCGAAGATACAATTGTTACTCCGAAGTTAAATGGTAGCATACTTCCTGGTGTTACAAGAGATACTGTTATCGAGTTGTGTAATTATTGGGATATTGCTTTTGAAGAAAGAAGAATAACTATTAATGAAGTATATAATGCACATAAAGAAGGTAAGTTAAAAGAAGTATTTGGCACAGGTACTGCGGCAGTAGTATCGCCAGTTGGCAAACTAAGATGGAAAGATGAGATAATGACTATTAACAATGGTGAAATAGGTGAGTATAGTCAGAAATTCTATGATACAATCACAGGAATTCAATTAGGAAAAATTGAAGATAAATATAACTGGATAGTAGAGATATAAGAGATAAAGGGACAGGGACAATTAATAAAATTAACCTGCCCCTTTCCCTTTGTCCTGATTATTCTGCAATTCTTGAGACGGCAACGTATAATTCAGAAATTCTGTACCAAGTTGGAAAATCCACGACGCCTGTAGTTGGTAAGCCAAACACATTTTGGAAAGCTCTTACGGAATTAGCGGTATTATTTCCAAAAATACCATCAACCGCAACATGTGGAATGGCTGAATAGACATCTGCAACAGCGTTTAATTGATTTTGTATTTGTCTAACATTATCACCACTAGCTCCTATATTTAAATCATAACCAGGAAATGATGATGGCACACCAGCAACGATAGGTGCTTCATTAATGAAAATGGAGGAACCGTAATAGTTTCTTAGGATATCAATGGCATCATTGCCCCTACTTCCCAAATCCTTTGATCCCCATTGGGATAGCCAACCTGGACAAGTTACATTAACACCATCACAATACTGAGTTAAGATTGGTTGAAGTACATTAGGCCTTGAAAGGTAATTGTTAAATATATCATCAACAGCAATTGCAAGATTAGTATAAATGTTCCTTCCCTTCATCCATTTGTGGTCAAAAGCAGTGGAAGAGGTAATGGTGAAATTAAATCCTTGGTTCCTATACCACTCAGTAAAGACTCTGTTTAAGGTAAAGGACATAATGGCCAATATATTGGCGTATATGCTGCTTTCTGGCCAAGTTGCATATATCTCGGAAGATACTACGTTTTTTATATAGTCACGATATCTAATATAATAGTTTGGAGCACTTGTATCTGTAGGAGTTCCATCATGCACAATTACAAATTCTGGTACAACAACTTGACTTAATACAATTTCACCAGTCTCGTCAATGGGTTTAATTTCATCTTCTGCTATTTTTGGAGGATAATCACCATATAAGGTATGTGGTTCCACATTAATTACATTGTTTTCATAAGGATCTGCATCATTTACCTGAGCCATTTCAATTGGCTGTGAGGCGACGGTGTTTGGCAAAATTTGAGCACCATGAATTTGTGCAGACTCGAAATTTTCTGCATTAGCAGTTATAGTGTATTCACTATATGGCATTGGACTTTCAGCTTCTAAACTATATTCTTCAGGAGGAGTGAGTAGTTCTACAGGTCCTGTTATGCCAGATTCATCTGTCCTAATCTCAGCTACAGTAGCCTCTGGGTCATTTTCATTTGCTATTTGAACAATTGCATTAGGGATTGGCACAAAGCCAGAATCTTCTACAATTCTTACTACTAATCTACCAAAAGATTGAGTTTCCATTTGGGCAGGATATATAATATTGTTTTTCATAAATGCCCTCAAAATATATTTTATAATAATATATGCTTAAAAAAAATAAATGTCACTACAATATATCACCACGAATGTTTATAAATGTATTATAGATATTTATAATTCCATAACCCCAAGCAGGATTTGGGTATTCTTCTTGAGGGCTTCGTTCAGCTCCACGTATTAATAAGTTTTTTATCTCAATGGATGCTAGATTTGTAAGATTGCCTAATGATACACCCCATTCTAATAAAAGGGCAGAGATGCCTGTATTATGGGCAGCAGCCACACTAGTACCACTCATAACTCCATAATTGTTATTAGGAAGTGGACCAATTAAGTTAACGCCTGGTGCTGCAAAGGCTGGATTAATAATTCCTCTCCTTGAAAATCCCCTACTTGCACTAAGGTAAAGGCTATCATTTGTAACATCATAAGCAGTTACAGTCATGGCAGAAGGTGTATTTCCTGGAGATGTAATTGTAACGTTTGGCTCAGGATTTGTAAAAAAAGTATTTGAAGATATAAAGTTTGATATTGGTAACCATATATGATAACTTAATTCTAAATCACCAGTTGCATATACTCTAAACCTCCACAAGCCTTCTGTTGGTCTGGAAAAACGCATTAAAATTAGTTGATCACCAGTTTGCGATTCAATTAAATAATAATCTATATTAATTATTGTTTCTTCAAAAATAAATCTTATTTCTCGTGATTCCCCTATTCGTGCAGGAATTCTTGGGATATACTCTCCTGTTGGAGATAAAATATCAATAGAAAAAGTATTGGGAGCATTTCCCCATAATTCCACAGAAAAGCCGTATTCATCTGGTCCAACTTGAAGTTCCACTATATCAAACTCAACATTATTATCTATGATGCCATAATAATGGTGCATGGTGTTACCTTCGTTGCCAGCAGCAACAGATATGGCCACTCCACTTTTGTTGGCATTGTTTGACACAAATCTAGTTAAATTACCGTATTCGTCGTGACCTCCTTGGGATGTACCAATTCCAAGGCATATGGAGATTGGTCTTAGAAGGCGCCGAGACACACTTAATAGATAGGCAATAGCTTGCATGATATCATTTTCCTGATATGCTAAAGAGTCTGGGGGAATCCTAAAAAATTCTTTTAGGTAAGCCTTTGCGGGCTTTAGTTTAACTACCACAAGTTCTGAATCAGGAGCTATACCAGTAAAGTTTTCTGCTTCTATAGTATTGCCAGCGGCAATACCTGCCAAGAAGGTACCGTGACCAACTTCATCAGTAGTTGGAACATAAGCAAAGGGATTATCTGTTTGTAAAGCGTTATTGATTTCTTCTTGTGTATATTCTGTTCCGTATTTAAAACCCTCAGGAGGGTTGCCCTCTTGAATTACTTGATCCCAGATAGAGAATATACGTGAAGTGCCGTCAGCATGTAAAAATGCATTATGAGTATAATCAATTCCGGTATCAATAATACCTATAAGAACGCTTTGTCCCCTTAGATTTGTTACAGGTAGGTTTCTTATGGTATAAACTCCTGAAGCTTCTGCACTTGGTATATCCATCAAACCATAGCAACTAGGATTGATAGAATAGCTATATATTTGTGTATAATTATTGGGAAGATCTTTAAGAGGTATATGTAGAACAACGAAACTATTTTCTATTGCAGTATAGCAAAAATCAGCACTATCTATATTTCCTATGCTACCATAGTCCGCCAACAAATCTGCGTAATCTTCGCTCATTATTTGTTCTCTACAGTCTAGCTCCATATAATAACTCCTAGTGGACTTTATTAATATATATGAAGATATAATCAATAGAATACAAAAACTCCAATAATGATAAAGTAAATTATCATTATTGGAGTTCTATTCATTTACAATAGTTTATTCTGCAGAATCTTCTTCTTTCTTAGATTCAGTTTCTTTTGGATCTGCCTCTTGTGTTTCGAGGTTAATAGTTGTGTGTCCAACTGAAATAGGATCCCAAACATCTTCATTTATAGTAATAGTATAATCCTTTTTTACTTCTTCATATTTTACAGCATATAATTCTTGCTGTTTAGCCGCAACAGCTTCATTAACAGCAGTATTATAGGCTTCTTTAGAATCTGGATCTATCATTTTGATAATAAAATAACCAGTTTCAGTTTCTATAACTTCTTCAGAAACCTTGTCCTTCTCAAGTTTAATGGCTTCCTTTTGATAAACATCATCTGTTGTTTCATCATATACAAAACTTGAAGGGCTTAGAGTAATGTCTTCATATTTTTCACTAATTTCTTTAAAAGTTTTTCCGTCTTTAACATCCTTTAGGGCCTTATCCATAGTGTCTTTTGCTGTGGCCTTTTCTGCATCGGTTAATTCAACAAGATTACCTTCTTCATCATAACTAGCAAAACTAATTGCTAGATGTTCTGCGCTATATTGTTTGTAATCGTCTTCTTTAACTTCGGCAACTAATGCATCTATGTCTATATCTAATCCCATTACAATATTGTTCTTATGTAAATTTGCTACATAAGTCTTCTTGTTAATGTTATAGAGAACTGTTTCGTCAATACCTGTAATATCTAACAATTCATCTTCTAATAAACCAAAGAACTCTATTGAACTAGCCTTAAACTGTGATTCTAAATCTGCTGTAATTTCAACACCAGCTTCTAAACCTTTTTCATATAAGATTTCATTCTCTACCATGGCATCCATAATAGAAGTCTTAACTAAAGATGATAAGCTATCACCATCTACCATTTCTTCATCCCATTTATCAGGACCAACCATCGTACTAAAATTAGCCTCGTACATAAGGACATAATACATAGCTTCATCTAAGTATATTTCTTTATTGTTGATTTTTACAACTAATTGATTTGATTGTTTATTGCTACAGCCGGTTAATGTTATGCTAAAAATCGTAAGAATGATTAATAACAAGCTAATAAGTTTAACTCTTTTTTTCACTTTACTTCCTCCATCTTTTTAATAGTGCAAAATTTTTGTTAAATACTCAAATGCACATGAGTATTATTTTAAACTCTTACATCTTAATAAGTCAAGCTATTTAAGAAAAAAATAATAATATTTATATAAAACTACTCTTGTTTCACTGTCCTAATTTTTCTAAAAAATACTCTCCAGCTTCTGATAATGGAATAGTAGCATTATGAGCGGATACCAGATGCCTTTTAGGCAAATTTTCTTTTATTCTAATAGGTATTAGGTCTTTATCCCCTTCTTTCAGGCAAAAGTCTGGTAAAAATGCAATCCCAAGTCCGATCCTAGCTAAATCAATAAGTAAATCATTACTACTAATTTCTATTTCCGGAACCAAATCAAGAGAGTGCTTTAAACATACATTGTGTAAAAACTCACTGGTAGTTGAGTTTTTCGTAAGCATTAATATAGGATATTCAAGAAGTTCTTTAAGTATCAAGGTCCTCTTAATATGAAAATGCTTAGGATTTAAAATAAACACATCTTGAAACTCCTTAATTGTTTTCACTTTCATGGAACCTGTTAGTGAAGTATTAGGCGAATTGGTAACAATAATATCCACCTTATTTGCAGCTAGCATATTGGCACAATCATAGGAAGTCCCATTACTCACATTAATGTGAACTTGAGGGAATTTTTTGTGAAAGTCATCTAGATAAGGAACTAAAAAATATCTACAAATAGTATCACTTGCGGCTATACGAAGCTGAGTATCCCCCATAAAATCGGCTTTTAACAGCTGTGATTCCCCTCTTTCTATTAAGTTTAATGCTGGTTCAATGTGTTTGTATAAAATCTCACCTTCTTTTGTTAATGCAACATGCTTAGTGCTACGCTTAAATAAAGTTTTGTCTAAACGTAATTCTAATGCTTTTACTGATTGACTAACGGCAGATTGTGAAATATATAATTTCTTCGCTGCATCTGAAAAACTTAATGTTTCTGCAACATAGTAAAAAACTTTATACAGTTCTAGATTAATTTCCATAAAACCCTCACTTTAGTATAAATTCTTGATGTTCATCTTCAATAACTACGACTTTTAACTTATATTCTTCTGCATCTTGTAAATTCATAAGCTTAGGAATAACAGAAAAGTCTTTCCAAAAATGCATTGGAAATGCTATATTAATAATACATGTTTTCATAAAATAATCAAATCCCCAATAGAAGCGTTCTTCTTGCCTTGGATCTAGTGGTAGAAAAGCAAAATCAATTGGAATATTTTTTAGCTTTGAAACTTCTCTATGAAAACGAGCAGTCATATCTTTGTATTCCTTCTTTGATTCACCTTTCCATGTCCACCAATTCAGGTCACCTGCATGGAAAAAGGTCTTGCCTTCACAAGTTACTAAAAAAGCAACCCCTAGGTCTGTTGAATCTAAGGTTTTTATCTTCACATTTCCATTTATAAAGTGTTTTTCTTCATTTGCCTTAATAAAATACAAATTATCTTTAAACTTTTCTAAAATATCTGGTGAAATTTCTTCTTCTATATCGTATGATAATATATAGCTTGTATTAGGATGAATATCTATAAAATCAAATATTTTTTTTGAAAAATGGTCAAAATGTTTATGACTAGCACATATATACACATGCTTGTTAGCAGGAAACTTAGGAATTTCCCCCTTAGAATAATCAAATAGGAAAGAACTTTTTTCCAGCTCAACATAAAAACCACTTTGTTTTATATATGTAACTTTCATTTTTATAATCGTGCCTTTCTTAAAATGCAAAGTTTGTCATACATTCTATACGATATTCTACTCTATTTATGGCTATTTGTACAGTTTTTTATTACAAGGCTTATTAAGACAAATGTTAAATATAAAGATAAAATAACAATAAATTAGCCACACTTATTAAAGATGTTATATATATTAATTTTAATTATAAATATTTATGTGGTAAAATTTTAATAAAGTTAGTGATTTTTGAAAGGAGAGCAGAATTAATGAGTAAAGTTTACAGGGTTTATACAGAGAAAAAAGAAGGATTTAGAGTTCAGGCAAAAAAAGTAGAAGAAGAGTTTATTAAATATTTAGCTATAAAGAATTTGAAAAATGTTAGAGTTTTGACACGCTATGATATTGAAAATATTGATGAAGATTTATATGAACAATCTAAAACCAGAGTATTTAGTGAGCCAGCAACAGATCATCTTTATGAAGAGGTTTTTCAAAAAGATGAAGATGACTATGTGTTCACAGTAGAATATTTACCAGGGCAATTCGATCAAAGATCAGATTCAGCTATACAATGTCTTAAATTATTAAAAGCAGATCAAGAAGCAATTGTAGCAGTTGCTACAACATATGTTTTATCAGGAGATTTATCAGAAGAAGATTATAATAAGATTATAGATTATTGGGTGAATCCAATAGATTCTAGAATTGCAAAGGAAGAAAAACCAACCTCACTAATTTCTAGGCAAGGGCAACCATCCAAAGTTGAAATATTAGATAAATTTATTAGTATGGGTGAAGAAGAATTCAATCAGTTGTATAAGTCATTAAATTTAGCTATGACATTGGCAGACTTTTGTCATATAAGAACATATTTTAAAGAAGAAAATAGAAACCCATCTATGGCAGAAATAAGGGTGCTTGATACCTATTGGTCTGATCACTGCCGCCACACCACATTTTCCACGGAACTTACAAAGGTTGAAATAGAAGATGGATATTACAAAGAACCAATAGAAACTGCATATCAAGGATATATCAATGATAGAGAAAAATTATATAAAGGTAGAGATGATAAGTATATCTCATTAATGGATATAGCAACTTTAGGAATGAAGAACTTAAAAGCAATGGGTAAACTAGACGATATGGAAGTGTCTGATGAAATTAATGCCTGCTCTATTATTGTACCAATTGAAGTTGATGGAAAAACTGAGGAATGGTTGATTTTATTCAAAAATGAAACACATAATCATCCTACAGAAGTTGAACCTTTTGGTGGAGCAGCAACTTGCCTAGGTGGAGCAATTAGAGACCCCTTATCTGGAAGGTCTTACGTTTATCAAGCTATGCGTATCACAGGTGCTGCAGATCCAAGAAAGCCTTATAATGAAACCTTAGAAGGAAAACTTCCACAAAGAAAGATAGTAAATACAGCTGCTGAAGGATATAGCTCATACGGTAATCAAATTGGGGCTGCAACAGGGCTAGTAGATGAAATATACCATCCAAATTATGTTGCCAAAAGAATGGAATTAGGAGCAGTAATGGCTGCAGTACCGAGAAAGAATGTAGTTAGAAAAAATTCTGACCCAGGTGATAAGATAATATTAATAGGTGGAAGAACAGGACGAGACGGAATCGGTGGTGCTACAGGATCTTCAAAGGCTCATACAACAGAGTCAATTGAGAAATCTGGAGCAGAAGTACAAAAAGGTAATCCTCCTATTGAAAGAAACATACAAAGACTATTTCGTAAGCCAGAAGTAAGTACATTAATTAAAAAATGTAATGATTTCGGAGCTGGTGGAGTTTCTGTTGCAATTGGAGAATTAGCCGATGGACTTCGTATTAACTTAGACAAAGTTCCAACAAAATATGCTGGCTTAGACGGTACTGAAATTGCAATTTCAGAGTCTCAAGAGCGTATGGCAATAGTAGTTGAAGCAGAAGATGTAGATAAAATATTAAAATACTCTGATGAAGAAAATCTTGAGGCAACAGTGGTTGCAACTGTAACTGAAGAGCCAAGACTTGTGATTACTTGGAAAGATGACGAAATTGTTAATATTTCCAGAGCATTTTTAGATACTAATGGATCACACCAAGAAGCAGAAGCAAGTGTAGCTACTGATTTTGCTAAGCTAGAGGAAGAGGATTATACGAAATTTACTTCAGAAGAAATGATGGAAAAATGGTTATCAGTACTAGCCGACTTAAATGTAGCTTCACAAAAAGGCTTATCAGATATGTTTGATAGTAGTGTAGGTGCTGCTACAGTAACTATGCCTTATGGTGGTAAGTATCAAATGACACCTATACAAACAATGATTTCTAAGTTACCAATATTAGAAGGTGATTCAGATGCAGTTACTATGATGACTTATGGATTTGATCCATATTTGTCTAGTTGGAGCCCATATCACGGAGCAGTATATGCAGTTCTTAGCTCAGTGGCAAAGATTGTAGCTTCAGGTGGAGATTACACAAGTATACGTTTTACTTTCCAAGAATACTTTAGAAGATTAGGTAATGATAAAAAACGCTGGGGAGAACCACTTTCAGCACTAATCGGAGCTTATGATGCACAAATGAAACTTGGACTTCCATCAATTGGTGGTAAAGACAGTATGTCTGGTACCTTCCTTGAAATTGATGTTCCACCTACTCTAGTTTCCTTTGCAATAAATGTTGCTAACATTAATAATGTAATCACACCAGAGCTAAAAAAAGCTGATAATGTTCTAGTGCTATTTAAATATAGTAAAGATAAATATGATTTGCCAAACTTTGATGAAGCCAAAGAACTTTTTGAACAAATACATGAGTTAGCAGTTGATAAAAGGATTGAATCAACCTATGCACTTGGTAGACATGGACTAGTTTCAGCAATAAGCAAGATGTGCTTTGGTAATGGTCTGGGAGTTGTATTTGAAGATAGTCTTGAGCCAGGAGAGTTATTTGCAGCACAGTATGGTTATATAGTTGCAGAGGTTAAAAGTGATACACTTGAAATTCTTGATAAGAAAAATATAAATTATCAATTAGTAGCTAAGGTTACTGATAAGCAAGAAATTGTCTACAGAGATATGCTTATATCAATGGATAAAGCCTTAGACTCATGGACAAGTACATTAGAAGATGTTTTCCCAACTGTATCAAAAGAAAACAAAGAAAATGTTGAAGTAAACTTAACTAATATTAGCAATAAGAATATTTATGTAAATAAAAACAAAATTGCAAAACCAAGGGTGTTTATACCTGTCTTCCCAGGTACAAATGGTGAATATGATAATATCAAGGCCTTTAAAGAAGCAGGTGCTGATGTTGAATCACTAGTATTTAGGAATTTAAGTTCAAAACATTTTAATGAGTCAATTGCTGTTTTTGCAGAGGAAATAAAAAAAGCACAAATTTTAGTATTTGCAGGAGGTATTTCCTTAGGTGATGAGCCAGGTGGTTCTGCAAAATTCATTACAAATGTATTTAACAACCAAATAATTAAAGAAGCAACAACTGAACTAATAGATAATAAAGACGGATTGATATTAGGTATTAGTAATGGATTCCAAGCATTAATAAAATTAGGCTTGCTTCCATTCGGAGAAATAAGAGCACAAAATGAAGACTCTCCAACTTTAGTAGAAAATATTATTGGAAGACATGTTGCAAAAGTAGTGAATACAAAAGTTATTTCCAATAAATCACCATGGCTTAAGAATGTTAAAGCAGGAGAAGTTTATTCTGTTCCAGTATCCCATGGGGAAGGAAGATTTGTGGCAAGTGAAGAGTTGATTAAAGAACTTGCGAACAAGGGGCAAATTGCTTCACAATATGTTGATTTTGAAGGTGATCCAACAATGGATGAAGAATTCAACCCTAATGGTTCAATGTACGGTATTGAGGGTATAATAAGTCCAGATGGACGAATTCTAGGAAAAATGAGTCACCCAGAAAGATTCTCGAATCAAGTGGCACTTAATGTTCCAGGAAATAAAGAACAAGGAATACTTAAAGCTGGTGTAGAATATTTCATGTAAAAAACATGGCTAATTGGATACACTTATAAGTAATAAGATAAAAATGAAGTATGATGTATAGAAAATGAATGCATCATACTTCATTTTTATATTGCTCGAGTATTTCGAATATGCTATAATTAATATTGTTGCTATTAAACATTTATCATAAATGGAGAGTGATTGTAGTGAGTTTATATGAAGCTATTTATGCTAGAAAGTCAGTTAGAAGATATAATATAAAACCAATAGACCAGGAACAATTAGATTTATTGTTACGCTTTGCTAAAAGCCTTCCAATGTTATTTCCTGATATAGAGGTAGAATTTAAAATATTAGATTGCACAGATGAAAAACAGTATAAACAATATTTTAGCGGTATTGAGTTATTTAGAGCACCTTATTATTTGACCATTTCTTCAACAAAGAATAATGGTTATTATATTAATGCTGGATACATTATGCAGCAGATTTCTTTATATTTAACATCTAAGAAAATCGGTTCTTGTTTTTTGGGTTTAGTAAAGTTGGCAAGTGATCTTGTAGAGGATCCTTTAAAAGAACATATTATAACTTTGGCTTTTGGTCAGGCAAAGTCAGAAATAAATCGTGTATCAGGTAAGCTTAGACGTTTGCCGGAAGAAGATATAGTAACATATAAAGAAGATGTAAGTGAAAGCCTCATAACAATACTAAAAGCAGGAAGATTGGCCCCTTCATCTATGAACAACCAGCCATGGAGGTTTGTTGCTTATAAAAATCGTGTTCATGTGTTTTGCAAAAAGAATATCATTAAATCAGAGCTGGTTAGTAGAATGAAGTTAATTGATATTGGCGTAGCTATTGGCAATATGTTAGTAGTTACAGATGAGATGTGGATTAAGGTCGATACATTTCATTCCCCAAGCATCAGCAATCATCATTTTAAACATAATGATTATGTAGTAACACTAAGTCTTAGCTCGGCATTTTAAACTTGTTCAAAGTTTTATTTAAAAAAGCTTAAGATTCAGTTGACAAAATCAAAATACTATACTATAATTTAATACGTTCGACAAATTCACGGCTTTAGAATAATTGAACATAGAAGTGCGCACGAATGGCTCAGTGGTAGAGCATCGCCTTGCCAAGGCGAGGGTCGCGGGTTCGAATCCCGTTTCGTGCTTATATAATTGGTACGCGAGAAATCTTAAAATTAAAGGATTCTCGCGTTTTTCTTTTCAACATCTTCTTTTGAAGATTTGTTAAAATAATAAGAATAAAAAAATAACCGTCCCTGTGCCAAAGGATAACGGTTATTTTATTAATTAACAACTAAAACTCTTGTGAGGGTTACTAATTTATTATCACTCGTTCTTAAATTATAGAAATAAAAACATAGGAGAGCAATCGGAAATCTCTTGATTATTATCTCTACTCATAAACTCATCATACTTTTTAAAATGATTTCTTTCATAAAAATGAACTTTGTTCGGGACCGAGTATAATATAATAAAATCTGCACCTATAACGTTTTTACTAAACTCGAGACACTTGGATATTAAAAACCCCAATAAATCATCGCTAAAGTAGTAGTGTTCGTCGTCTATGTCATCGCTATATAATAATTTTTGATATTTGTTTAAAACTGCAAAGTATTTAATTTCTATTGCAGGATGAGTTTTAACATAATTCAGATCAACTTCATGCCTAATTCCAGAGCATTGTATTGAAGCGCAACCTAAAATTTCATTATTTGTAGGGTTAATAAATAAATAAGTAACAACACTATAATCTTTTTTACATTCTTTTTTA
>CAZOGN010000037.1:13861-18777 GCA_964579655.1 uncultured Lachnospiraceae bacterium | reverse complement strand
CAGCTATACCTAGTAGCAAATTAAATTGCTACTAGTGTAATTAATACATAATTCGGCCATTGCCATACCTACAGCAAAAAATGATAGGACAATAATTAAGAAAAAGGCTGTTTTATCATAAATAAGTTTGTTTTTTTCATCAGAGTGTTTAAAGTTTGCATATAATAATTCAAAGCCAAGAAATATAAATACAAATGGCCATAGCCTAAATATAAATTCATATGATAGACTTTGAATTAAGGTTCTTAGTAGGAAAAGTATACCGGATATGATAAGCATAATTCCTAGGGTTAGGGTTCCAACTCTATGTTTTCTCATTAAGTGCTCCTCCTTTATTGACTGATTATTATTCCCTAGTGTAAGGGAGATTTTTTATTTTTCTTCTAAACAATCTAAGTCTTGTTTTTTACCTCGAATTAAATGTATACCGAATAAAATGATAGCAATTCCGATAACGAGTTGAGGCAAATAGTGACCAAGAGAGTATAAAAAACTATAAAAATAATCAGGCACTAGAGAAGAGAATAAACTAAAAAAGTTATTCCATAGAACTGTAAATCCAATAATAATGAGAGTTACAGCTATAATATTTCGATATTTTTTTTGAAGTTCCTTGTAAGAGCTGTCTTTTAGAAAATCAGGAAATATTATATACTTATCCTCTAATTCATAAAACTCATCATCTGGTATGGAGCGGGTATTATGGGTGTCAAAGAAACTATAAAACCATACTATTAATACGATAAATAAGAGGGGACCTATATTTAACCAAACGCTAGCAAATATTATAAGGAAAAAGCATGACATTAGGCTTACTCCTTTTTTCATAAATCCCATATACATTTGTCCTGCCCCAGGTAAAAGGGAAAAAATAAATGTGAAAAATCTACTTTTCTTTTTGATCATTTTCTATAACCTCCGTCTTTATAATTGTATTTGAAAAATCTAAGATTTGATTACTAAATTGATCCATACCATTACGAATTTCAGAAGTAAAAAAAACATTATTTGTATTATCTTCTGTTATCATACTAGGTGGTTCAATGTTGCTTGTTGGTGAATAGGGTATCTTATAAGTAAGAAGAAGCATGATAATTGCAGCAGCTGAAGCAGTAAAGACCTTAAAACTATATTGGAAAAGTTCCATATGTTTTGAAGGTGGTTTTGAGCTATTTATTATATTTGTTTTCATATCAATTGGGGCTTTAATTAATTCTTCTTCCATTGTTTGCGCGAGCAAATCAGAACATAAATCACAGGATTCTATATGCTCCAAAAAATCTTCCAAATTAGACAGGCATAATTGGTCTTGTTTAAAAGCAGTAAAATCTGAAGAAGAAATATGTTTATTAAAATTCTTATCACTCATAATGAATTCCCCCTTTTAAGTATTTTTCTTTAAGCTTGGCACGAGCACGATAAATTTGGGTTTGAACGGTTTTTAGTTTTTTGCCTGTTTTTTCAGCAATCTCTGCTGCTGTACGCTCATTGTAGAAATAATCTAGAGCAATCTTGTTATAGGGTGGTTTCAGATTGATACACCTATCATAAAGCTGTTTCTTTGCTTCTGCTTGCAAAACATTTTCCTCAGGAGAAGGAGAAGTTTCTTTTTCGAATATAAAATCTTTGTCTTTGGTGGGTATTATTCTTTGATCTGCACGTTTTATATAGTCTAGGCATTTGTT
This sequence comes from uncultured Lachnospiraceae bacterium, assembly GCA_964579655.1. Lineage (GTDB taxonomy): Bacteria > Bacillota > Clostridia > Lachnospirales > Lachnospiraceae > JAAYRG01. The sequence goes on along the minus strand of CAZOGN010000037.1, from coordinate 17,092 downwards.
TGTGGCGATACGACAAAGCCATGCTTTTTCATGTTGACGATCAAAGGAGTTTAGATGCTTATAGGCGGAAATAAAGGTTTCTTGTGCCAGATCCTGTGCTTCAAAATAGTCCCGAACAATTTTGAAACATATGGAATAAATTAAGTTTTGATAGGTATCAATCAGATGTTCGTAATATTGTTCATTGTTTATTTTATCCGCCTCCTTTCCCACTCATTAATTATAACGATACTTAAGTCTATTTGTCTTCAAAATTATAAAAATACTTATAATAATATTTTATTTGATATAAATGTTTGGTATATAATAGAATAAAAACTTGACAAAGAACAAATGTTCTGCTAAAATAGTAAATAAATGTATGCGAGGAGATGAAAGAAATTGAAAGAAGAAATTTTAAATCATTACAAAGAAACAGGTACATACACTTATGCGGGTTTATATGCTAATTACTTTAGGAGTTTACCAGACAACATAAGGGAATTGGGTAATCTTATTTGTTCACAGGTAATTCATCGTGTTACTTTACGCGAGGGTAATTCAGGCGCGAATTTTGATTTAAGATATGGGGATATGACAAGATTTCCTTGGTATCGACATCGCTGTGATGATGACATTTTATTAACAGCTACAGCTATGACCGCAGAATTATTCAGACTAGATAGTAGAGGGTTCATACTTGAAAGAGCCACTGAAGATAAAATTGTTGTTACCTGCAGATATGTATCGGTTTTAATGTCAGCTATTTTAAAAGCTAAAGGAATACCCTGTCGTTCAAGAGCTGGCTTTGCTCCATATTTGAATGAAGGTGAAAGCAATGATCATTGGATAAATCAATATTGGAGCAAGAAGAAAGAAAGATGGATAACTTTCGATGCCGATGGTTTTTTTGATGAAGAAGATTTAGGTTTTTATCAATATGATATACCAACAGATATTTATGATTGGTCTGCACAAGCATGGCTTGATATCCGTAGTGGAAGGAAAGATGGAAAGAAATTTATATATGCAGATGGGTTGGGAACGAATTCATTAAAGGCAGTTATAAGAGGAATATTTTATGACTTTCATGCCTTGATGAATAATGAAATATCATACGAGTTTCAACCTAGCTACATAGATAAGAGGTTTGATAGTATGAGCGAAGAAGAATTTGTTGAAATAGATGAACTAGCAACCTTATTACTGGACCCTGATGAAAACTTTGATGAGTTACAAAAGCTATGGAAGATAAAAAGAAAATATCGAATTATTAATAGTCCATTAGTTGGTGACTGGGACAATCAATTTATTCTAAAAGAAAAGATATAAATACACATGGGATGGCAAGTACTGTATTTATTTGTTATAATAATAAATAGTTTTGGAATTACTATATTTATTTAAGTTTATTAGGAGGAAATTATGGGCTTCACAGAGATATTTAACAATATTATACTTTTATTAGGACTTGCAATAACCATATATGGTTTAGTTATATGGATAAAGCAAAAAGCCGAATATACTTTAGATTACAATGTACAGCAAGTAAAGGAAGAGGATATTAAGAATTTCACAAGGGCATACGGCTTAACTTATAGTTTGATGGGTATTATTGTGGCATTACTAGGTCTATCCCAGATTTATTTTGAAGGCAAATATAGTACTGTAGTGTATATATCATACTTTATTGCATATTTTATATTTATGTTTATAACTAAGAAAATCAGTGAAAAGTATACAGGGAGTAAGAAAAAGTAGTTTATATTATGGAACTGACCAACACTAACTTTTATAATCCCGGCAAGGTTAGTTGCTCATATGGATTTTTGTCTTCAAATTTACTTAGAAACTCAAAGCATTTATCTGTTTCCCACTGGATTCCATGTGATTTGCATTTTTCTATAAATAAACTCATTAATTTCTTGTGGTTAGGGCTTGCTACTTCATAGCGATTACCGTAAAGATTAATATATTGTCTTTTTAAACCTGGGAAAAATTCGTCTAATTTTTTATAATAATACTCTCTGTTTCCATCTCTAAGTGTCATCCCTATGCCAAAGCAGATTATTCCGTGAACTTTTGCTTCTATACAATAATCTAGAATTCCATTGATGCTTTCTTCTGTATCATTGATAAAAGGAAGAATAGGACTCAACCATACAACAGTCGGGATGCCATTATCGCGCATTATTTTTAGAACCTCAAATCGTTCTTTAGTTGTGCTAACATTGGGTTCAATTATTTTACATAAGTTTTCATCATATGTAGTAAGAGTCATTTGGACTACACATTTTGTTTTATCATTTATTTTCTTTAATAATTCAAGATCCCTTAGTATTCTTGAAGACTTAGTTTGAATAGCCAAACCAAAACCATATGAATAGATGATTTCCAAACACTTTTTTGTGTTTTCTAATTTTTCTTCCAGATGTATATAGGGGTCGCACATAGCACCTGTTCCGATCATGTACTTTTTTCTTTTGTGACGCAGAGTATCTTCTAATAAAGCAGGTGCATTAATTTTTACTTCTATATCCTCAAAATCATGATTAATCTGATAACACCTACTTCTAGAATCACAATATATGCAACCATGGGTGCATCCACGATATATATTCATGCCGTTTTTAGCTGATAAAATTCCCTTTGCTTCTACTTCGTGCATATTGTTCTCCCGTCTTTCAAGGTTTTATTCTTGTTTGAATTATATATTGTCCAAAACATCCTGTCAATATTTGTTTAAAGCTATATCTAAATACAAGCAGAAGCCAGGAAAAATAATTCCCTAGCTTCTACTTTGTTAAAAAGGATTATATAAATTTATTGTACTAGTTTTCCGTCATAATAAACATTTACTTTCTGATTGGTAAGTGTACCATAATCTGACCAATCGGTCTTAGCAAAACGAATATTCATTGTAAAGGTTCCATCACCTGCTGAAAGAGTTTCATTAGTATCAAATGAAAGAACTAAGCTTTGGTCTGTAATCTTACCTTCCACTGCTTGGGTTAATGGTGTATACCATGGAGCAATATTTAACTGTAGGGCAGCATTATCACACCATACATTCTGGTCGGCACTACTCATACCATCTGCTGTGAATACAATTTTTAGTTTTGATATATCGATACTACCTTTTTCCGAAACTATTGAATAGTTTTGATTTACTGTGTTGCCATTGCTTGTAGTTGTTACTTTTGCAACTGGCTGTATATCTCCAGGGATAGGAGTCGGTGTTGGATCTTCGGG
>CAZOGN010000037.1:11871-13761 GCA_964579655.1 uncultured Lachnospiraceae bacterium | reverse complement strand
GGTGTTGGATCTTCGGGCTTAGGGGTTGGAGTTGGATCATCAGGTTTTGGGGTTGGTGTAGGTGTTTCTCCTATGTAATCTTCTATAATGGAATAGTAAGCTGGTTTTGCCTTATAATCTCCATCAAATAATAGTGGATAACCACCAAGCCAACTAGTTTTATCTGTAACACCCCAGAAGATAACTGTAGTGATATTCATGCCTTCATTCTTCAAATCCACAACCTTATTAATCAATGATTTATATCGGCTAGCTTGTGCATTTAATGCACTAGGGTCATTATTGGGTTGCTTCATATCCAGCTCAGTTAGGTGTATCTCAAGGTCCAAAGAATCATATTTTCTTATTGAAGACTCAAACATACTGAGGTTTGGATATTCCATTACCCAGTGGGATTGCATACCCATACCATCAACTAAGCCTTTACTCTTTAACTCAAGTAGGATGTCATAGATAAAGTCGCTTTTTCTATCTTCATACTCATTGTAATCATTGTAAAATAACTTACAGCCTTCAGGTGCATATTTTCTTGAATATTCAAAGGCTTTAACTATAAATTCGTCGCCAACTGTTTCCATCCAAAGAGAGTTTCCATTTGTTACGTTGTTAGAACCAGGATTACGCATACCAGAGGATGTGTTGGGATCAACTGCTTCGTTTACAACATCCCAAGCATAAACATCTACATTTGGATAGGTTTCTTCAACAAGTTCCATTACATTTTTTATGTAGTTTTCTAGTCTTTCTAGCATTACTTCTTTTGATGCCCATGGATCATTTGAGTTATTAGAGTAGTTTTCTCTAAAGAACCAATCTGGTGTTTGACTATGCCATACAAGGGTATGTCCTCTTACTGGAATATTATGTTCTTCTGCATACTCGAATAAAGTTCTAGAAGCCCGTAAGTTTATCTGAGGATTAACTTGGTTATTATTATCTTCCATATATTCGATTGTTGCATCATAATCTAATACGGCATCTGGTTTTAGTTCATTACCAAAAGTTAGGCTGTTATAATGTTTTGATACAAGTTCCTTTGCAGGAGCAGGACCGATTTCACTTGCAGTAGCGGATCCTCCAACATAGAAGTAGTCTTTGAATACATCCTTTAAGCTTGGAATATCATATTCAATATCAGGCAAATCAGCTGGTCTTGCAGTAAAGTCATCAATATAGAAGTCCATTAAGTCTTGAGCTGATGGTGATGTGTTATACTCAGTTTCTACATAAAGGTGAACGTCTGATGCATCTGTAGGAACAGTGTATTCACCCTTTAAAAGTGTCCATTGTCCTTTTGCAGCAGAAGCAGTCATAATGTTCCTATACTGATCATTTACACCATCATTATACTGAAGTTGTAAACTGAAATTATGACTATTAGAGTAAGAGTTACCTACATACTTAACATATACGCTAAAGTCATAGGTTACACCAAGTGTTAGTTCTTCAGTCTTATCACACATTGGTCCATTCCAAGTCTCGGTACGATTACTGACTTTAATGCTTTGGGTGCCTGAGTGAGCTTCTTCGGTACTTAGTTCAACAATTTCATCTTCGCCTCTTAGAACCCAACCGTTTAATCCATCTTCAAAGTCATCATAAATTAATGCGCTAGCTGCCTTGGATGTTGGGATGTTAGAAAGAGCAATGATTGAAATGATTAGTACAAAAGCTGTTAGTTTTGCTACAATTTTTCTTTTCTTCATGCTAAACCTCCTTAATAAAATATGTATTATTAGTTTTGTTCCTATACAACATACAGTAAAACCTGTCTTAAAAAGGAACTAAATACATTATAATACAAGACCCTAAAAAATGGAAGAAGAAATAGCGATGTAATTTAAGTTTGTAGAATTTATTTGTCAAAAACTCCAGGCAGGCTTAATTGCT
>CAZOGN010000037.1:8098-11771 GCA_964579655.1 uncultured Lachnospiraceae bacterium | reverse complement strand
AATTGCTAAACCAAAACCTTGGGAATATATGATTTCCAATCATTTAAGTTTGTTTTATGTTTGAATTATATATTGCACAAAACAACTTGTCAATATTTACCTAAGTAAATGAAGATTATCTCTTTATATACTAAAGGATACAAACCTAGGGAAAATATGTTATAATCGAAATAATATATGTATAAGGGGGTATATAAAATCAAAGCATCAGACAAAAGGATAAATGAATTAGAAAAAAGAGTAAATCATTTAGAAAACATCATGAGATATTCAGACATAATGAAACCACAGAAAGTAGAACAGAAAGAAGCGGTGGAAAAGAAAGAAGCAGTGGAAAAAGTAGAAATGCCTGCTCAGCCTACGCCTATTGAAAAGCCTGAGGAAACTATAAAAAGACAAGTAGATTTAAAGCAATACAGCTCTCCAGAACCAAGCAAAAGCGAAAGTGGCGAAGCTTTTGTAGGGAAATATATAATAGGCATATTAGCTTCTATACTTATATTTGCAGGTACTATATACTTTGTTATTTTGATATGGAACTATATGACGGTAGAGTTCAAATTGTCCATAATATCCCTAGTAGGTATTGCCTTATCTCTAGTAGGCTTTAGACTTGTTAGAAAAAAGAAGAATGTAATAACATCCATAATCCTAGGTACAGGGGCGGGATTAATATTTATTGCAATCCTATCAGCCAACCTAGCCTTTCACTTAATAGGAAATAATGTGTCAATACTATTAGTAAGCTTGTGGGCTGTGATTTTCATTTTATCTTCACGCTACACTCAGATGTTTTTAACAACTGTAATAGCTTATATAGGTAGTTATTTCACCTTGTTATTAGGCCTATCACTAATGAAAGGTGATGCAGACTTAACTGTATTGCTAATGTTTGCTACGGCCATTTCAGCTTCAATGCTGTTTACAACTTATAAAGAAAAACACACAGAGTTTCTAGTGAGTACAATTTGTGCCTTAATAAGCTATTCAACTATATTAGTTCGTTGCCTTTTTGATGGAGCATTCTTTGCTGATTCAATTCTAAATAGCTATGTGTCACAAATCATCATACTTTTACTTCTTTATATACTAATGAATATGCTTCTTAAGTTAAATGACGAGAAAACCAAGGCACCTCTTTATCTTCTCTGTACGCCAGTCATAACGATGTTAACCATACTTCTTGCCATTCAACTCACTTATGGCTCTTTTAATTTAGGGATATTACAAGCCTATTTGATATTTTTTGCTATTAACTTAGTTCAGCTCATATTAAACCATGTGCTTTATAAAAGGATTAATGGAGGCCTGACAATATATTATGCAATTGTTTTAGCATGGACATCAATGCTTATAAATGCAAAAGTATTTGAAGTAGTAGCTGGAATTGTCATAGTAGCAATGATTTTAATTGTTTGCGAAAAAATATTTAAAAGAAAAACTCAGACCTTATTAGTTGGAGCAATTGTTTTGCTAGACTCAGTATATTTGTTGTTTAGTAATTCACCTGATTTAATAATTACGTTTTATGGCCTGCTGCAGCTATTTGTAATAATATATCTTTTATGGGACAGTATCGACAGGAAAGCATTTACGCAAATTAATATTTTTAAAATAATGGCTATAGTAGTACTAATGATCAACAGTTTTGCCATACCTGCCAATATTATAAAATTCGCTGACGTATCATACATAAGCATATATACGCAAGGTGCAATAGGGCATATGCTTGCTGTTGTCGCTATGTTAGTCTTATTTAAAGTTGGCTATTTCATGGATTGGAGAAGTAAAGATTTTAAACTTGCTTCGGCAGCTAAGAATGCCCCAAGAGACTCAAGTATGGAAATAGTATTCTATTTGCTTTCAACAATATTATATTTTGTGGGGACATATGGAATAGCTTCTGCAGATAATATGATTCTTCAGATGATATTTATACTAACAACAATTGCAATAGCAGTGTTGCAAACTAAGGTATTGTCTATGAATATTAGCGGAGACATGCCTCTTTATGGATTGTGGTTTGTGGCAAAATACCTAATTTTAACTTGGACTATACTGTGGTCATTTTCCGAATTAAGTATAGCATCTGCAGCATATAGTGTTATTGGCTTGTTAATTTCTATAGTTTGTATAGCTATAGGATTTAAGTTTAGAATCAAAAGCATAAGACTTTATGGACTTGTATTAACCATTATAATGGTTGCGAAGTTTATCTTGGTGGACTTACATGAAGAAAACTCAATCACAAAAGTAATTGCCTTGATATTAGGAGGATGCTTGTGCTTTTTAATCAGCTTTATTTATAATAAAGCAAGTGAAAACTATTACGAATAAAAAAGATAAATATTATAAGGAGAAAATGTTTATGACGGACGATAATAAGAATGAAAACATAGAAAATTCAAAGTCAGTAAACTCTAAAGTGCTGACATCAGTTGCAGTAATTGCAGTAGCTATAATTATAATTATAATAGCTTTTCTAGCCTTAGTAAAAAGCGGTGCTCTATTAGCTACAAATGGCAAAATTTTAAAAGCCATTGAGAATACACTTGAACCAGGTCATTTAATGTCAGATTTAGATGCAAGTTCAATTTTAGATACTAATAAATATACCATATCATTTGACGCATACATAGAAGGTATTGCTATTAATGGAAAGTATCAAAATAGTGATAAGGAGAAGGCTTTATCAGGAGGAATCAACTATATAGGTAGTGATATGTCATTTGATTCTAGATTAGATAAAAAAGAATTAAAGGTTGACATACCAATGTTAGAAAGCTTATTTGTATATAACTATAAGGATGATAATAGCGCATATATAGAAGAATTCTTGCATGATATGGAATTAGAAAAAATTGATTCTATTTTGGAAGGTATATATGATTCTGAATATTTAGAAATTACTGACAAAATGAAGAAGACTGTAGAGAAGGAATTTTTAAATTTGGATTTTAAAAAAATAGACAAGGAAGAGTTCCATGTAAATGGTAAAGAGAGAAGTTGTCCAGGTTATGCCACAACAATTACAGGCAAGGAGTTCTCAAATATTATAGATAGCTGGAATGATATTAGTGAGGACTATTTTGACCTTAAACTTATAGACGATACTTATATTATGGATGATATGGATGAAGTCAACTTGACTTTCTACATTTATAAAAACCAATTAGCTGCAGTTATATTTGAAACCCCTGAAGGTGACGAAGTAATTATAAAATTTAGAGGTGGAGATTATCCTATGCAAAATCTTGTGCTTGAATCAAAGTATTATGGAGAGATATTTACAAGTATAGAAATAGAAGGTAGGAAAGTGGGTTCCATAGAAACGATAGAAATAAGTGAGGATTCAGAAAGAGCATTGAAGATTGAATACAATACAAAGAGTGGCGAATTTGAAATTGAAAAAAATGACTATGGTTACAAAACAATAACTGAAGGGAACATATCGTCATCAAAAAAAGAAATTATAATAAAAATAGATAGAATTTCATATGATGATGAAGTAAGTAATCTTAATGCTACCATTTCCTTAAAAAAAGGCACGGATATTAAGGACATTAAAAGTAGAAGCGAAGAATTCTATATAAATGAAATGGATGAAAGAGATATAGAAAGCTTAATGGAGGACATGGGCTTGTCAGGATATGATGATGAATATGACTATGAC
>CAZOGN010000037.1:0-7998 GCA_964579655.1 uncultured Lachnospiraceae bacterium | reverse complement strand
TGACTATGACTATGACTCTGATTATTACTATGATGATGATTATAACTTTGATTATGACTTTGAGTAATAAAGGAGGTAACATATGGGGTGTTTGGGAAATGTTTTATGGTTGATTTTTGGAGGGTTTATAAGTGGTTTAACTTGGCTTTTAATGGGATGTTTATGGTGCATAACAATAATAGGTATTCCGATTGGAAAGCAGTGTTTTAAATTTGCCAAACTAGCCTTTCTTCCTTTTGGAAAAGAAGTTAATTATGGTGGAGGAGCTGGATCATTTTTATTAAACATGGTATGGATATTATTATCTGGACTTGCCCTTGCAGTAGAGTCAGCAGTAATGGGTGCTATGTTATGCATAACTATCATAGGTATACCTTTTGGTTTGCAGCATTTCAAGATAGCAAAACTTGCTTTGATGCCCTTTGGTTCAAAAGTCGAATAAAGCTTATTAATTAAGAAGAAAAAGGAAGCACACTGTGCTTCCTTTTTCTTCTTGACTTTGCTACTAATTATACATAAACGACATGAGTGTTGCAAAGCATATCATGAAGTCCACGCTTGTCACTAGTAGCTCCAACTAATATATAACCAACAAACAATAAGCTTGAAAGATATCTTCCGATTGTTTCACGGTATAAAACATTTATAAATGTAAGTTTCTCATCTGGAACATCATAGACTACTCTTATACGAAATAAAAGCTTGCCTAAAGTAGCACCTCTGGAGTAAGTCATAAGTACAAAGTAAAGTACTGAAAGTAAATAAAAGAAAATATCCCATATAGAAAATTCAAACAATATATATCGTGTTAAAAAGTCAGAGGAGCTAGCAAATGATAAAAGCCACATAGGGGCTTTAACTAAGAGCAAAGCGAATCCTACGATAATCAAATCAATAATATAAGCTGCGAACCTAACGAAAAAACCAGCATATGTAGGACTATTTATACTAGTTGGATTAACTGTATCAGTTATAACTGTATTAGTATTGTCCTGGATAAGCATAGTACATTGGCACCCCATTTCCTTGTTTTTCAAAAAGTTGGCTCATTACTTCTAGATCAGATTTTGGTTTTAGTTCTTTTGCAGCACCAAATAAAGAAGCAAATCCCCAAATGTCTTGTTCAACCTCATATAAGGCAGAAGCTTTTGTTTCTTTTTTCATAGCTTCTACAGTATTCTCATATGAATCAATTCCATCAATTAAATCAAGATCTAGTGCTTGCTGGGCAGTATATATTCTTCCATCAGCGATAGGTTTAACAACACTAGCATCCATACCTCTTCCCTCTACTACAATGCCAACAAATTGTTCATAAGCTTCATCTACTAGACTTTGAAAAATTTCTTCTTGCTCAGTAGTAATGTCTAAAATAGGACTACCCATTGTCTTATTATCTCCACTTGTGAAGTATATTTCTTTATAACCAACCTTTTCTGCGAGCTCTTTATAATTACCTAGGCCTATAATAACTCCAATAGATCCGGTCCAAGTGTTTCTGTTAGCAACAATATTATCAGAAGCCATCGCAATATAATAACCTCCTGAACAGGCTTGGGTTTCCATATATGTCCATACTGGTCTTCCGGTTTCTTCCTTGTATTCCTTTAGTTTTAGATATAAATCATCACTCTCATATACGCCACCGCCTGGACTATTAACCGTGAGAAGAATTCCTTTGTTATAGTTAGAGTTCTTTAATGTTTCAATTAAATCTATAGTTCCTTGGTGGTCATAGGAAACTACATCAAACATAGAAGCGCTGCCAGCGTCCATAATTGTGCCTTGAACATCGATAACTCCTATGAAGTCCTCAGATGGTAGCATAAATCCACTATCTGCTTGTGCTATTGAATCAAGAATGGATGTGCTTGGAAAAAAAGTTTTAGCAGCATGATTAGTAAGTATGCTAATGGCACCTACAAAGGCAAATACTACTCCAGCCACCACTAATCCTATCAATTGCTTTTTATTCATTATAATCCTCCCTTTTGTATCTAGATTTAAAATATGAATGTAAAATAAACAATTCATTGGTATTATACACCATAATGTTACAAATAAAAATGAGAAAATAAAAATTAATAAAATTGTAATTTAAAGAGTTTGCATTAGATACTATTAATTAATAAAATTTACTTAAAACATATTGATTTTATCTGTTTTTACTGATACATTATATATTAGAGAATAATAATTGGTAATATATACGGAAAATGATCACAAAACAACACAATAACACAATACCACTGAGGGGGTCATATGCACATGAAAGAGGAGAAAAAAAATCTAAAAAACTTTGCATCATCTATTGGTGACAAGTTGCGTAATATCAAGCTATCCGAACAATGGGCTAGTATCAAGTTTCAGTTATCTATAGGTCTTCTTATTCCGATAGTGTTTTTAGCTGTTTTTGGGGTAGTATCATATAAGAGGTCGGAAAGAGCTATAATAGGTAATTATGAAGCTAGTTCCTCTGATACAATAGATGCTGTCAACAAGTATATGAACTTAGGTTTAAGTACAGCAGAAAGAGCTTCAATGGAACTTGTATATGATGCTACTTTTAAGCAGTTCTTTGAAATGGATTATGAAGAAGCGAAGGCAATGAGTAGAACTATTGAGGATTTTGAATACAGAATTGGTTTGCTTGTGGCATCTAACTATTTCATAAAAGATATTCACATAATAAGTGCAAAAGGAATTACTATTTCTACTAATTCAAGTGTTAAAGAAGAATTGTATGAAACAATTCAGGAATCAAAGGTAGGAGAAACTTTTAAAAAGTCAGGACAACAATTTTTATGGATGGGTAGTCATGAGGAACTTGACCAAGAGATGTTAGAAGGTGCTTCAGTGTATAATACGGATTCTTATTCAACATCTGTTGTAAGGAAGTTTTCAGACAGTAGAGGATTTGTAATTGTTGATGTTTCTAAAGACAAAATCAAAGAGATGTTTTCAGAATACGATATGGGTGAAGGTAGTATTACAGGATTTATAACAGCCGATGGAAAAGAAACTCTAGTTAACACGGATGAGCAAGTGATATTCTCAGAATTAGATTTTTACCAAGAGGCCTTAGAATTAGAAGAAAGCAATGGATATTCTTATGTAAAATATGCAGGAGAAGATTATTTATTTATATATAGTCAGCTTGATAATATTCCTGGAACAATTTGCTCTTTGATTCCCAAGAGTACAATTCTTAATGAAGTTAGAGGCATTAAGATTTTAAGTGTTTTATTCACAACTTTAGCATGTATAGTTGCAATTGCAGTTGTTGTATTTATAACTAAGCAAATTACTGGTACAATTTTAGGAATGAATAAGTCCATATCCAAAGTAGCAAAGGGAGACTTGACTGTAAACTTTGATAGGGAAAGAAGTGATGAGTTTAAGACATTATCTACTGGTATTTCGGATATGATTGAACATATGAGCAACTTGATCGGCGATGTTAAGCATGTAACTGGTACAGTAAGTGCTTCAGCAAGGGACTTAGCTGGTACATCTGGAGAATTACTTGAATCAACTCAAGGCATAACAGCTACAATAGAAAACATTGGTGGAGGAATAATCCAACAAGCTGAAGATGCGGAGAATTGTTTAATTCAAATGTCAGGACTTTCTGAGCAGATTAATCAGTTATATGAAAACACTAATGAAAATGAAAAGATAGCAGATGATACAAGATCAGTAACCAACTCAGGAATTCATATTATTGAAGAGTTAAGCGACAAGTCTATGGCTACATCAGCTATTACAAATGATGTTATTTTAAAAATAAAGGAATTTGGAGTTCAATCTAATAAGATTGGTACTTTTGTTGATATAATTAATGAGATAGCATCACAGACAAATCTACTATCCTTGAATGCTTCCATAGAGGCAGCAAGAGCTGGCCACGAAGGAAGAGGGTTTGCAGTTGTAGCAGAAGAGATAAGAAAACTAGCAGATCAGACAGTAGAAGCATCTAACCAAATACAACAAACTGTAAAAGAAATAGCTATACAGAACAAAGAAACTATATCGACAGCAGAAGAAGCGAAGAATATAGTGGCATCACAAACGCAAGCATTAAACAACACAATTAGTGTGTTTGATAATATAAGTAACCATGTAAATGATTTGGCAGAGAACTTTAAGGGAATCTTAATTAGATTACAGAATATTGAAGAAGCAAAGGATGGCACACTGAATTCGATACAGAATATTTCTTCAGTTACTGAAGAGACAGCGGCAGCATCAGAAGAGATGAGTGCGACAGCTCAACTTCAAGCAGAGGCAGTTGAACAGTTGCGTGAATCGGCAATTGTGTTAGAAAATGATGCTCAACAACTTGAAGAAGCCATCAAAATATTTAAAATCAAGGAAATTTGACAAATAAAACTTTACAAATGTCAAAAATTCCTGATTTATATAGCATGAATATATGAACATTGCACAAAAAAGCAAGAAATGAGTAAAAGTTAGCAAGAATTGATATGCGAGATTATTAAAGACTTGCTATAATATGTTTGTATATTTGTGAATACAAAAATCAAGAGGAGGGTATTACATGAAAAGAAAAATAACTTTATTAATTGCTTGCTTAATGTTGGTATCATTAGTTTTTACTGCTTGTGACAACAGTGGTGAAAATGAAAAAGAAACAAAAGCAACAGAAGAAACAAAAGATTCCGGAGAAACTGAGGATGAAGGTGGAGAAGTTGAAGATGAAACTGAAGCTCCAGTTGCAGAAGTAGAAGACGAAGAAGGTATATCAGTTCTTAACCTTTGGTCGTTTACTGATGAAGTTCCTGGAATGCTGACTAAGTTTAAGGAACTAAATCCTGACTTCGCACTTGAAGTTAAAGAAACAATTGTAGCTACAACAGATGGTGCATATCAACCTGCACTTGACCAAGCATTATCAGGTGGCGGATCAGATGCTCCTGATATCTACGCAGTTGAAGCAGCTTTCGTTCTTAAGTATACTCAAGGTGATGCTTATAGTTATGCAGCTCCTTATAAGAGCTTAGGAATTGATGTTGACACTATGTTAGCAGATTCAGAAATTGCTCCATATACATCTGAAATTGGAACTAACCCTGATGGAGATCTAGTAGCACTTGGTTATCAAGCTACAGGTGGTGCATTTATCTATCGTCGTTCTATAGCTAAAGATGTTTGGGGAACTGATGATCCTGCTGAAATCCAAGCTAAGGTTGGTCCTGGTTGGGATAAGTTCTATGATGCAGCAGCAGAATTAAAAGCAAAAGGATATGGAATTGTATCTGGTGATGGAGATGTATGGCACGCAGTTGAAAACAGTTCTGAAAAAGGCTGGGTTGTAGACGGCAAGCTTACAATTGATCCTAAACGTGAAGAATTCTTAGACCTTTCTAAAAAATTAAAAGACAACGATTATCATAATGACACAGAAGACTGGCAAGATCCTTGGTTTGCTGATATGAAGGGCGAAGGAAGTAAACAAATATTTGGCTTCTTCGGACCTGCTTGGCTAATCAACTATACTTTATCCGAGAACAGTGGTGGAACAAAAGTTGGAGAAGGTACTTATGGCGATTGGGCAGTTTGTGAACCTCCAGTAGGCTTCTTCTGGGGTGGTACATGGATTCTTGCTAACAAAGATACTAAGATTCCTAAGTCTGTAGGAGATGTTATTGAGTGGATTACACTTGATGCTACAGAAGATGGTCTTCAATACATGTGGGCTAATGGAACACTTAATGGACCTGGTGGAACAAAAGATGCAGTTGCTTCAGGTGCTGTTATGAAGAAATCCAATGGCGATCTTGAATTCTTAGGTGGACAGAATATGTTTGACGTATTCGTTCCTGCAGGAGAATTCGCTAATGGTAAGAACTTAACACAGTATGATGAAACTATTAATAATCATTTCCGTGGTCAAGTACGTGAATACACTGCTGGTAACAAGACTCGTGAAGAAGCTATTGCAGACTTTAAACAGCTTGTAGCGGATAATCTTGATGTTATTGTAGAATAATAAATATTATATAGTCCAACAATTGGGGCGGCGAAGGACTTTCTACCGCCCCAATTTTATGGGATAAAATGGTCTACTATTTTACCGGAGGTGAATAATATGCGTCGCAAAGGCGTCAATTACGCAAAATACGGTTATTTTTTCTCGTTACCGTTTGTGATTGCGTATGTAATTTTTAATTTAATACCTACTTTATTTACAGTAGTGATTGGTTTTACTGATTTTAAGGGAATAGGAAGGACCGATTTCAAATTTTTGGATGATATATTTCAAAATTTTAAAATTGTTTTGAATAATCCTTCTTTTCAGACATCTATAAAGAATACACTTGGTATCTGGCTTGCAAACTTTATACCACAGATATTACTAGCGCTTTTATTAACGGCGTGGTTTACTAATAATCGTCGTAAGATCAAAGGGCAAGGCTTTTTCAAAGTTATATTCTATATGCCTAACATAATAACTGCAGCTACTGTTGCTATATTGTTTAGTGCAATGTTTGGATATCCTACAGGACCTATAAATTCACTTTTTCAGAATTTAGGCTTGTCTAAAGAATCAATATATTTTCTTATGGACAAGAATGTAGCAAGAGGAGTTGTTGCATTTATTCAGTTTTGGATGTGGTATGGCTACACTATGATTATACTTATTTCTGGCACTCTTGCAATTAATCCTGAGTTATTTGAAGCAGCAGATATTGATGGAGCTACAAGTAGACAATCTTTCTTCTACGTAACTCTTCCTAATATAAGGACAATTTTGATTTTTACACTTATAACAAGTTTAATTGGTGGGTTAAGTATGTATGACATTCCTAAGCTGTTCTTAAATGGAGGACCTGACAATGCTACTCTTACAGCAAATGTGTTTATATATAATCAGGCATTCCAGGGAAGTTATATGTATAACCGTGCTGCAGCAGCAAGTATGATTCTCTTTATTATGATTGCAATTTCTTCATCTTTTGTATTCTATATAATGCGTGACAAAGAAGAAATTGAACATAGAAAAATGGAAAAAAAGCGAATGAAAGAATATAAGAAAGCAGAAAAGGCATCAAGGAGGTTGAGCAATGAGAAGTAAAAACAAAATACCTCAACATTTATATAAAACAATTATCTATATTGTATGCATATTTCTAGCATTGCTAAGTATTTCCCCGTTTCTTATAATGATGATTAATGCAACACGTAGTACACCTGAGATTCAGCAGAATGCTATATCTCTAATACCATCAACCCATTTGATGAAAAACTTTGATATATTGACAGGTAAAAGTTTCGATCCTATGATCGGATTTGTTAACTCATTTATTATATCTACTTTTGCAACTGCATTAAACATATACTTTTCATCTCTTACAGCATATGCTTTAGTAGCTTATAGTTGGAAACTTCGTCAAGCATTTTTAACATTTATATTAGCAGTTATGATGATTCCTGCACAGGTAACAAGTATTGGTTTTTATCAATTGATGTATCGTGTTGGCTTGAACAATAATTTACTTGCGCTAATACTACCTGCAATTGCAGCGCCTATGACGGTGTTCTTTATGCGTCAATATCTACTTGGTTCTCTACAGATAGATATTATTAATTCCGCTAGAATTGATGGTGCAGGAGAACTCCATACCTTCAATCGAATAATTTTACCGATTATGAAACCTGCATTGGCAACGCAAGCAATATTCTCATTTGTAGCTAAGTGGAATGATTTGTTTTTACCAACAATATTGTTAACAAACAAAGAGAAATACACAATGCCAATTATGGTAAGCTTACTAAAAGGGGATATATACAAAACAGAGTTTGGTTCAATCTACTTAGGATTAACACTAACAGTACTTCCGTTATTTGTTGTATATTTCTTATTATCTAAGTATATAATTGCCGGAGTAGCATTAGGTGGCGTTAAGGAATAAAAATCACAATTAAAAAGTGTGAATATAAAGATAGAGATGGTATATACCATCTCTTTTTTTA
>CAZOGN010000036.1:0-19405 GCA_964579655.1 uncultured Lachnospiraceae bacterium | reverse complement strand
GTTCTGGAGAATAATAATGAATACAAAAAAGGCGGTATATACCGCCTTTTTTTATGTAATCTAATTAATAAACTTCGTTTTCTTGTATTGTTTCATAATTATTTTCTTTTAGTATGTCTATTGCCTTTTCTATTTTAGATGTTTTTATTATCATAGAAGGCTTTTTGCCCGAATCCAAGAGATACATATAAGATATTCCTATATTTTCATCTGATAAGGACTTGAGCATCTCATGCAGCATACCTACATCATGAGGTACCTTTACTCCAATTACATCCACTAATTCAGCAGAAAAGTTAGCTTGCTTTAGAACCTCTTTTCCCTTTTTAGGATCAGATACTATAATTCTTAAAACACCATAATCCTTTGTATCAGCAAGTGTAATTGATAAAATATTAATATCATTGTTCTTAAGAATTTCTGTTACTTTTTCTAATCTACCATCTTTGTTTTCAAGAAACACAGTTAATTGTTTAATATACATAGGACACACTCCTTACTTACACATAATGGATTTGCAAGAATCTTAACTTATATCAATTCCCTTTTGTCAATTACTCTAACAGATTTACCCGCACTTCTTTCTAAAGTCTTTGGTTCAACTAGCTTTACTGAAACTGATACCCCTAAAGCTTGAAGCAAAACATGAGCAATTTTCTTCTTTAGTTTCTCAATTTCTCCAATTTCATCAGAAAAGAATTGTTCATTTAACTCTACTCTAACTTCTAATACATCTAGATTATTTACTCTATTTGCTATTAACTGATAATGAGGACTTGTTTCTCCTAATTCTAATAGAGCTGATTCAACTTGAGAAGGAAATATATTAACTCCACGAATAATTAACATGTCATCAGTTCGTCCTTGTAATCTTCCCATTCTTACTAGTGTTCTTGAGCAATCACATTTTTCATAATGTAATGAAGTAATATCTCTTGTCCTATAGCGAAGAAGTGGTAAGGCCTCTTTGGTAAGTGTAGTAAATACTATTTCTCCTGTTTGACCATCTTCTACTTGTTCTAAAGTGTCACTATTAATAATTTCTGGCACAAAATGATCTTCATAAATATGAAGTCCTTTGTGGCAGTGGCAATCTGCAGATACTCCTGGCCCAACAATTTCACTCATACCATATATGTTATATGCTTTAATACCTAGTCTTCTCTCAATTTCTATACGCATATTGTCTGTCCAAGGCTCTCCACCTAAGATAGCATTCCTTAATTTTATTTTGCCAACTAGATTGCGTTCCTCTAACTCTTCTATTATGTGTAATAGATAAGATGGAGTACAGGCTATAGCAGTAACCCCAAAGTCATGCATCATAGTGATTTGTTTTTTTGTATTACCTGTAGACATTGGGATAACAGTAGCACCTACTGTTTCTCCTCCATAATGCAGGCCTAAGCCTCCTGTAAATAAGCCATATCCATAAGAAACTTGCATCATATCCTGTTTGCCAACTCCAACCATAGACAAAACCCTAGCAACACATTCTTGCCATATTTCAAGGTCTTTTCTAGAATAGCCTACAACTGTTGCTTTGCCTGTTGTTCCAGAAGATGCATGAATACGCACAATTTCTGATTCAGGAATAGCAAATAAACCAAAAGGATAATTATCTCTTAAATCATCCTTAGTGGTAAAAGGTAATTTGTTAAGATCTTCAACTCCCCTAATATCACCTGGTTCTAGTCCCTTCTCTTGCATCTTTTTTCTATAAAATTCAACATCATGATAAACTCTGTTAACTAGTTTTTTAAGTCTTACACTCTGCATATGAGTGAGTTCATCTCTACTCATACACTCTTTCGTTTGATTCCAAATCATAATTAATCCTCCGAAGTTTCAACTTTTACTCCATTTTCAGATAAAATCTGTGTGGCTATTTCTAAATCATCAATATGCATAACCATTAATGGAGTTTCACTATTTCTAATTACAAAAGAATAGACATAATTTAGATTAAGTCCTGCCTCAGCTATTACACCAAGTACCCTGTCTAACTCACCAGGTCTGTCTTCTAAATTAACAGCTATAACATTAGTTGCTTTAACTAAAAAGTTCTTTTCTATTAACTTTTCTCTTGCTAACTCAGGCTTGTCTACAATCATGCGAAGTATCCCAAATTCAGGAGCATCAAAAGTCGCAATAGCTCTAATGTTTATATCATTTTCTCTTAGTGTACTGGTTACCTTGTGTAAACTTCCTACTTCATTTGCTACAAAAACGGAAAGTTGTTCTAGCATGTTCCCTTCTCCAATCTACTTGCTCATTGCATAGCCAAGTTCAAATGCTTTTTTATTTATTTCTATTGTTTTTTGAGGAACTGTTTCTTCTATTACTTTTAGCCATTCTTCTTTTGAAAATTCCATATGCCTAGCTGCAATGCCAAGAATAATAATATTAAAAGTTCTTGTGTTTCCTATTTTCTTAGCTTCTTCTATAGCATCCACTTTTATAACATTGTATTTTTCTTCTAGCTTTTCAATTATATTATTTGGATACTTAGCAGCTCCAATTATAACTGGCATCGGATCAATTCTTTGATCATTAACTATTAGTACTCCGTCTTTTTTTAGAAAATGAGCATATCTTGATGCTTCTAATTTTTCAAAAGCAATTAAAACATCTGCTCTACCTTCTTCTACTATTGGTTCGGCAACCTTTTGACCAAATCGTACAAATGTAACTACACTACCACCTCTTTGAGCCATACCATGAACTTCTGAAAGCTTGACATCGAAACCAGCTTCTAATATAACCCCACCGAGAACTCTACTAGTTAGTAAGGTTCCTTGTCCTCCAACTCCTACAATCATAATGTTCTTTGTTTCCATCTTTGTTTTTGTTTCCATTATAGTTAAAGTTCCTCCCTTACAGTTCTACAAGTTCCATTGCACCAAATCTACATAACTTAGCACATAGTCCACAACCATTACATAAGGTATCATTAATTGTTACAGTACCATCTTCTAACTTAGTAATAGCTGGACATCCTGGTTTTAGACAAGCTCCACACTTCTTACAAGCATCTCTATCTACCTTATATTGTTTTGTTATCCTCTTATCTAATAAAGCACAAGGGGCTTTTGATATTATTACTGATAATTGGTCTGAATTTGTAGCAACTTTAACTACATTTTCTAATTCTTTAATATCAAAGGCATCTACAACTTGTACATCGTCTATTCCTAGTGCCTTACAAATTGCAGGAAAATCAATACTATATGACTCGTCTCCTTGCAGTGTCTTTCCTGTTGCTGGGTTATCTTGAGCGCCAGTCATAGCGGTTGTTGAGTTGTCTAAGATAAGAACCGTAGCCGTGCTCTTATTATATACCATATTCATAAGAGAGTTTATGCCTGTATGCATAAATGTAGAATCTCCAATTACTGCTACCCAGTTTTTCGTAAATTCTTTACCTTTGGCTTTTTCCATGCCGTGTAGGCCACTGATACTTGCACCCATACATACAGTAGTGTCTATAACATTTAGTGGAGCTGCTGCTCCTAAAGTATAACATCCTATATCACCAGAAGCATGCATCTTTAATTTGTTTAATACATAAAATGTGCTTCTATGAGGACATCCTGGGCAAAGTACAGGTGGTCTTCCTGGAACTTCATTTGCCTCTTCAATTTCAAGTTCTTCACCTTTTATAGCTTTTCTTAAAAGATTAGCACTATATTCACCTTGAACTGTAAAGATTTCTTTTCCAATTGCTTGGATTCCCCAAGACTTAACTTGTTCCTCTATTATTGGATCTAACTCTTCCACTATGTACAGTTTATCAACCTTATCAGCAAATTCCTCAATTAATTTTCTTGGAAGAGGATTCACTATTCCTAATTTTAAAACAGAAGCTTCTGGCAAAACTTCCTTTACATATTGATAAGGAATTCCTGATGTAATAATACCTATACTTAAATCATTATATTCCACTTGATTAATAGGAAAATCACATCCATCTTCTATTAGCATGTTTTCTCTATCTTCTACCAGCAAATGACGTTTCTTTGCATTAGCTGGTGTCATAACATGTTTTGGAACATTCTTCTCGTAAGGCTTATCTTCTATTTCTAATCTATCATTTAATTCTACTACACCTTGAGAATGTGAAAGTCTTGTAGTACTTCTAACTATGACCGGTGTATCATATTTTTCACTTAAATCATAAGCAAGTTTAACATATTCTTTTGCTTCGTTACTATCTGATGGTTCAAGTACTGGAAGCTTAGCAGCTCTTGCTAGTGCTCTAGTATCTTGCTCATTTTGTGAACTGTATAGACCTGGATCATCAGCCACAATTAAAACCAAACCACCATTAACTCCTGTGTAAGAGGATGCAAACATAGGATCAGCAGCTACATTTACTCCAACATGTTTCATAGATGCTAGTGATCTAACACCACTAAATGATGCACCTAAGGCTACTTCATAAGCTACCTTTTCATTAGGTGCCCATTCTGCATATATATCTTCATACTTAGCTAGATTTTCACTTATTTCAGTACTAGGAGTTCCTGGATAAGCAGATGAAACCTTAACTCCTGCTTCATATACCCCCCTTGCAAATGCTTCGTTTCCTAGCATAATTTGTTTCTTACTCACTTTAATGTACCCCTTTCGTTTCTTCTACGGCTTTTTTTATCTCTATTCCCAATTCTTCTAATTGCTTCTCATCTACAACACTTGGAGCCTTAGTCATTAAACATGAAGCATCTTTTAACTTAGGAAATGCTATTACATCACGTATGCTGTCTTCCTTTGCCATTATCATTATTAGACGGTCTAGACCATAAGCCAAACCTGCATGTGGAGGAACTCCATACTTGAATGCATTTAATAAAAAGCCGAAACGCTCATAAGATTCTTCCTTGGAAAAACCAAGTGCTTTAAATACCTTTTCTTGTATTTCAGTTTGATGAATACGCACACTACCTCCGCCTATTTCATTACCATTTAGAATTATATCATAGGCTTTTGATCTTACCTTTGCTGGATCCGTATCCATTAACTCCATATCTTCTTCTAGCGGCATTGTAAATGGATGATGCTTTGATACATATCTATCTTCTTCTTTAGAGTATTCAAATAATGGGAAATCAACAACCCATAAGAAATTAAACTTATCTTCATCTATTAAATCAAGTTGTTTTGCAAGTTCTAGCCTTAAGCTACCTAAAGCATCAAAGGCAACTTCATCTTTATCAGCCACAAAAAGTAATAAGTCTCCTGGTTTGGCTGACATCTTATCGACTAAACTGCTTAGTTCTTCATCAGACATAAATTTGGCAAATGAAGACTTATATGTTCCATCCTCATTTATTGAAAGATATGCCAAGCCTTTAGCACCAAAGTCTTTGGATAAGTCTACAAGTTTGTCTATCTTCTTTCTAGACATATCACCTTGACCCTTTGCATTGATTCCTCGTACACAACCACTATTAGCTATTGCACCAGAAAACACTCCAAATTCACTCTCTTTAACTACTTCTGATACATTTACTAATTCCATAGCAAAGCGAGTGTCTGGTTTATCGCTACCATAGCGTTCCATAGCTTCACTGTAAGTCATTCTTGCTATTGGTAATTCTACATCCACATCTAATGTGTCTTTAAACATTCTTTTTAATAGCTTTTCATTAACAGATATTACATCATCAATATCAGCAAATGACAGCTCAATATCTATTTGTGTAAACTCTGGTTGACGATCAGCACGTAGGTCCTCATCTCTGAAACATTTTGTAATTTGAAAATATCTATCATATCCTGCACACATTAATAATTGTTTGAATAATTGTGGTGATTGTGGCAGAGCATAAAATTCACCTTGATGTACACGGCTTGGAACTAAATAATCCCTAGCACCTTCTGGTGTACTCTTAGTTAGCATTGGAGTTTCAATTTCTAGAAAACCTTCATCTGCAAGAAATTGCCTAGTAAGTGTAGCAACTTCACTTCGCATTATAAGATTCCTTTGTAAGTCAGGTCTCCTTAAGTCTAAGTATCTGTATTTTAATCTTAGTTCTTCTTTAGTTTTACTATTTTCTTCAACTGGAAAAGGTGGAGTTTCTGCTTCCGATAAAATTCTTAAAGCCGTTGCTCTAACCTCTACATCTCCCGTTTTAAGGTTTGGATTAACTGCGCCTGATCTTGCTTCAACCTTACCAACTACGGCAATTACAAACTCACTTCTTAGTTTTTCTGCCTTTTTGAAGTCTTCAACTCCTACGTCGCTTTCTTCAAATATAAGTTGCAACAATCCTGTACGGTCACGTAAATCTACAAATATTATTCCGCCTTTATTTCTAGACTTTTGTATCCATCCCATTACTGTAACAGTTTCACCAATATTTAAATTAGATACCTCCGTACATCTATGACTTCTTTTTAGACCTTTCATTGATTCTGCCATTATAGCCTCCTAATTTATATCTTCTAAAAACGCCTTGTATCCTTTTGTTGTTTCATATATATCAGCCTTGCTAGTTATTTCCCAAGGAGCATGCATATTAAGCACTGCAACTCCACTATCAATTACTTCCATGTTGTAGTTAGCCATTATGTATGCGATAGTTCCGCCTCCACCTTGATCAACTTTTCCTAGTTCTGCTGTTTGATAGGAAATATCCTTATCATCTAATATCTTGCGTAATTTTGCTATGTATTCAGCATTAGCATCGTTGGAATTCGATTTTCCTCTTGAACCTGTATATTTATTAAATACCATTCCTTTGCCAAAATAAGCCGAGTTTTTCTTTTCCATAACTTGAGGATAGTTTGGATCAAATGCTGCACTAACATCTGATGATAACATAAATGAATTCTGCAGGCCTCTTCTTAACTTTAATTCTGAATACTTACCCTGTAGGTTTAAAATCTCAGCAACAACATTTTCGAAGAACTTTGAGTGCATACCTGATGCTCCAACACTACCAATCTCTTCTTTGTCAACCAAGATACAGCAAGAAGTCTTGTCAGTTTCTTCTACTTCAAATATGGCTTTCATGGAAGTATATGCACACACTCTATCATCTTGTCCATATCCCATAACCATGCTTCTATCTAGTCCATAATCTCTTGACTTTCCAGCAGGTACAATTTCTATCTCTGCTGAAATAAAATCTTCTTCTTCAATATCATACTTTTCTTTTAATAATTTAAGTATGTTAGCTTTTACTGCATCCTTTTCTGTGTCTTCAAGTGGAATACTACCTATTAAAACATTAAGGTCTTCACCTTCAACAACTATAGATGCTTTTTTTTGCATTTGGTCTGCTGATAAGTGAACCAATAAATCACTTACACCAAACACTGGGTCTTCTTCATCTTCACCAATCACAATATTTACTACTGTTCCATCTTTTTTTGCTACCACACCATGTATGGCAAGAGGAATTGCAACCCATTGATATTTTTTTATACCACCATAATAGTGTGTATCAAACAAAGCCATCTCAGTGTCCTCATATAAAGGATTTTGCTTTAAGTCTAGTCTTGGTGAATCTATATGAGCTCCTAATATTCTCATGCCTTCTTCTATTTCTTTTTCTCCTATAACAAAGAGTACAACGGCCTTGTCCATATTAGTTGCATATATTTTATCTCCAGCTTTTAGTTCTTTATCATTTGTTATGTAATCGTTTATATCTGTGTATCCTTGTTCTTTTGCTTGTCTTACAATTTCGTCCACACATTCTCTTTCTGTCTTACAATCAGATATAAATTTCTTATAACCTTCACTTAATTCAAAAACTTTCTCTTTTTCATTCTTATCATACTTTAACCATGCATTTTCTTTATTCATGTCTTAGTCATTCCTTTCTAGTTATAACACATGAGAATTATCCTTTGTTCTTATCTTACAAAAAATACTCTATAATTTTATCTAGTTCAACTTCTTTTTGTTCTCCAGTTTCCATGTTCTTTATCTTTGCCAGGTTATCATTTAGTTCGTTATCACCTAATATTACTGTGTGTTTTGCATTGATTTTGTTGGCATACTTCATTTGAGCTCTGACACTTCGATCCATGTAATCAGTCTCTACAATTATTCCGGCTTCCCTAAGTCTATCTACAAGTAAATAAGCCTTCTGTTTTGCCTTATCTCCTATTGTTCCTACATATAGTTGAATAGGATCTTCAGCTTGTAATTCTACTCCTTCATCATCCAAGAAATGAATTATACGTTCAATTCCCATTCCAAAACCAACAGAAGGAATATCTTGCTTTTCTTCTATCTCATTAATCAACTTATCGTAGCGACCTCCACCACACAAAGTAAATCCATCTTCATTTACAAATTCAAAAACTGTCTTTGTATAATAATCAAGACCCCTAACAATAGATGTATCGATTACATAGGGTATCTCAAGTTGAGTCAAAAGTTCCTTAAGTTCATCAAAATGTTCTCTACATTCATCATCTAGATACTCTATAGTTCTAGGTGCATCTTTTACAATATCTTGACAACTTGGAACCTTGCAATCTAATACACGTAGTGGGTTCTTGTGCATTCTTTCTTTACATGTAGAACATAGTCCTCCTTCATGCTCTTTAAGAAAATTCACTAAGGCCTCATTATATTGCTTTCTACAATTTCCACATCCTATACTATTAATGTGAAGTTTTATATTTTCGAGTCCTATTTTGCTTATAAATCTATTAACTAATGTAATCAGTTCAACTTCTGCTAAAGGACTATTTGAACCAACAAACTCTACTCCAAATTGGTGATGCTGACGAAGCCTTCCACTTTGAGGTTGTTCATAGCGAAATGCAGGTGTAACATAAAAAAGTTTAGTTGGCTGACTTTCATTGTACATACCATTTTCTATATAGGCACGAATAACTCCTGCTGTTCCTTCTGGTTTTAAGGTAATGCTACGACCACCTTTATCATCAAAAGTGTACATTTCCTTCTGCACTACATCTGTAGTCTCTCCTACTCCTCTTTGAAACAAAACTGTGTGTTCAAAAACTGGAGTTATAATTTCTTTAATATTATAAGTTTTACATAACTTCCTAGCCAATTCTTCTATTATAGTTCTTTTATGCATATCAGAACCAAACCAATCCCCTGTACCTTTTGGTCTTTGTGTAATCATTTGCTACCTCCTCGTCCTTCCTGCGGAAAACAATAACATTGTCTTCTATAAATAATTTTTTTTGAATTGCTTCTTACGTTCTATCATTTCATCAATTCGTTCAATATAATCATCTAAACTCTTGACATTTTCAACACGTCTTATCTTTTGTTTTTCATAAGAAATAAACTTTGACAAGGCTCCTGCTCCTAAGGCTACAATATTATGCTTGTCTTCCATCATTAAAATATTATATAAGCCTTCTTTTCCTGGCTTTGCATAACCTACATTCTCTATATTATCTCTTACATTTTTTTGCCTGTATAAATAATAAGGAAGATATCCTACTTCTTTAGCATATTTCTCAGTTAACTCTTTCATTAAAGAAATATCATATGCTTTTAATTCCTTATATTCTTCTATTTGAGTATTAAGCCTTGCTGCTCTCTTTATGGCCAAGGCATGGACAGTTAAGCTATCAGGCTGTAGTTTATCGATTTCGTCAAGTGTATG
This sequence comes from uncultured Lachnospiraceae bacterium, assembly GCA_964579655.1. GTDB lineage: Bacteria > Bacillota > Clostridia > Lachnospirales > Lachnospiraceae > JAAYRG01. The sequence goes on along the minus strand of CAZOGN010000036.1, from coordinate 9,797 downwards.
TTGTACGTCACTTATATCTTCCCCGGGCAGGCCAATAATTATATCCATATTAATATTATCATGTCCTGTCTCTCTAGCCAAATAAAACATTCGACTTACTTCTTCTACAGTATGTCTTCTTCCAATCAAATCCAATGTCTTTTGAGACATGCTTTGTGGATTTATGGAGATTCTTCCCACCTTGTATTTCTTTAAAATCTTAAGTTTTTCCCTTGTTATACTATCAGGTCTTCCTGCCTCTACAGAATATTCATAAACATGTGAAAAGTCTATAACATTTTCTATATGATTTAGTAGTTTTTCTAGTTGTTCTTCGTTTAGTGCTGTTGGTGTTCCGCCACCAATATAAATACTAAGAAGCTTTTTGTCCTGCATATAAGAGGCTGCAAAACTTATTTCCTTCATGAGGGCATTAAGATATGCCTCTACCTTATCTTGGTGTTTATCAATGGAATAAGAAGCAAAAGAACAATAAAGACATGTACTTGGACAAAAAGGAATTCCAATGTATAAGCTATATCCGTTTTTATAATCAACCTTTTTTAATAATTCTAGTTCTCTTTCTGCTATTTCTATGCAGAGGTTGATTTTCTCATCAGTACAATAATATTGTTCTTTCATATAACTTATTATATCTTCTTTTGATTTATTATTTTCAAGTCTATCTAAGACTATTTTACTTGGGCGAACTCCTGTTAAGCTTCCCCAGCTTAAGTCCTTCTTACTTATTTTATTAAAAGAATTATAAACTAATCTTTTTAAACTATTCCTATAATATCTTTTATCAGTATAATCTATCTTTTCTCTTGCTGAATATACTTTTTTCATTGATTTTTCTGTATTTAAAGTTGAAAATGCATCAATTTCAATGTCATTTTTATTCAGGGAAATCCTAATAACAATATCAAAATCTTCTTTAGCCTTTTCCAAATCAAATATTTCAACATTTGAATAAGGATAAAAAGCCCTTGCAAGGCTATATATATCGTTGTTGTATTTTTTGTTGTTTATATAAAAACCTATCAATATTTATCTCCGATATTCTCGTATGAAAAGATTATTTTCTTTTTCATGTCCAATTGTAGTTTCTCCACCATGACCAGGATATACTTTAACACTTTCGGGTAAGATTAGAAGCTGTCTGTAGATAGAATGCATTAAAGATCTATGATCTCCTGTTGGAAAATCAGTTCGTCCTACAGATTCGAAGAATAAAGTATCTCCAGAGAATAAAATTTCTTGGTCTTCAATGTAGTAACAAACTCCACCTTGAGTGTGGCCTGGTGTGTATATAACCTTTATATCCATATCAGCTAGTCTAATTACCTCATTCTTTTCAAGTAAAATGTCTGCTTCTAAAGTAAAATTCTGACGAATTAAATTAGAACCATTTAATGAGGCGTCTGATAGCACTGATGCTTCTGGTTCGGAAACATAAATGTCTATCTCAAATTCATCTGATAACTCTTTAGCAACCATAACGTGGTCAAAATGTCCATGTGTCAATAAAATAGCTACAGGTTTTAGGTCCATGCTATTAATCTTAGATTTTATTATATTAAATTGAGCTCCTGGATCTATAATAACAGTTTCTTTACTAGTTTCGTTAATTAACAAGTAACAATTTGCAGCCATAATACCTACTACGCATTTTTCAATTATCATATTTCATCCCTTCTTTAGCCTGTTGTACGTTCTATGTCAATAACACTTTCTACTTTCCTTAACTTGCTGACAATACCACTTAGTTGTTCAACATTATTAATTTCAAACCCTACAGTGATAGTTGCAGTTCCGTGCTTATTTGTACGTACATTCATGGAGTCTACATTGATTTCTTCTTCCGTAAATATTTTTGATATTTCTAATAAAAAACCACTTCTATCTCTTGCATATATTTTAATTTCTGCAGAATACAGATTGTTAGTTTCGTCTAAAGTAACAGATGTGCTCCACTGAGCATCAATTAATCTTTCCCTGTCTTCCTCAGAAATATTAATTATATTAACACAATCAGTTCTGTGAATTGAAATACCTCTACCTCTTGTAACAAAGCCTGTTATTTCATCTCCTGGGACAGGATTACAGCACTTAGAAAATCTAACTGCTAAATCATGAATACCTTCAACTACAATACCACTTTTTGAAGGTGCTACTGTTGCTGGTCGTCTGCTTTCCTTAAATTCTGTAATGGTTTCTAAAAGCTTTTCATCAGTCATTTCTCTTTTTTGTTGTTTTTCATGTTCTAATACTAATCTATCTACAACCTGACTTTCTTTTAGACCCCCATGTCCTACAGCTGCATATACAGCTTTCCAGTCCTTATAACCATACTTGCTCATGACCTTGTCCATATACTCTGGTTTTAACAAATCGCTTAATACAATACGTTTGCTCTTTGCATAGCTATGAATATGATCTTTTCCTTTAATAATATTATCTTCTTTTAATTGAGTCTTAAACCACTGATTAATTTTATTTTTAGCTTGAGTGCTTTTAACAAGATTAAGCCAGTCTCTACTAGGGCCTTTTGAATTTTGAGAAGTAATAATATCTATTTGATCCCCATTCTTAATCTTATAATCAATATTAACTAGATTACCATTGATCCTCGCTCCTACCATTGTATTTCCTACCGCACTATGAATGCTATAGGCAAAGTCAATAGGTGTGGAACCAGCTGGTAAAGTCTTAACATCTCCTCTTGGGGTAAAACAATAGACATTATCAGAAAATAAATCCAGATCACTTTTTAGAAGACTAAGAAACTCTCTGTTATCAGACATATCACGCTGCCATTCTAATATCTCACGTAACCAGATAAGTTTTTCTTCTTCGGCATCTTCAGATGATTTTCCTTCAACACCTTCTTTATACTTCCAATGGGCAGCAATACCATATTCTGCAGTTTTATGCATGTCAAACGTTCTTATTTGCATTTCAAAACGATCCCCATTTGGACCAATAAGGGATGTATGCAAAGACTGATACATATTTTGTTTTGGCATAGCAATATAATCTTTAAATCTTCCTGGAATAGGTTTATACATTTCATGAATAATTCCCAGGGCTGCATAACAATCTTTCACACTTTCTACAATTATACGTACAGCAAACAAATCATATATTTGATCTAATGATTTGTCTTGGGTAATCATCTTTTTATATATACTAAAGAAATGCTTTATTCGTCCTTCAACCTTTACATTAATACCTGCTTCATTCATATGCTCATAAACTTCAGCTACAATTTTGTTTACTTTCTCTTTACGTTCACTTTTCTTTAAGGTAATCTTTTTTGCCAACTTATGATAAGTTTCTGGCTCTAAATACTTAAGAGATAAATCATCTAGTTCAACTTTTATCTTGGAAATTCCTAGTCTTTGAGCTATTGGTGCATATATTTCTATAGTTTCTTTAGCCTTTTCCTTTTGTTTGTCAGGTGTTTGATATTGCATAGTTCTCATATTATGAAGCCTATCAGCTAACTTAATAAGAATTACTCTTATGTCCTTTGCCATAGCAAGAAACATCTTTCGCAAATTCTCTGCCTGGGCTTCAACTTTGTCTTGGGAATAACTAATATTAGATAACTTTGTTACCCCATCAACTAAAATAGCTATTTCATAATTAAACAACTTTTCAATATCTTCAAAAGTATAGTCTGTGTCTTCAACAACATCGTGAAGGAGTCCTGCAATTATACTTTCTTTATCTAGTTCAATTTCAGCTAAAATAATAGCAACATAAATAGGATGGATAACAAAAGGTTCTCCTGACTTTCTTAGTTGATCCTTATGAGCTGAAATTGCAAGCTTATAAGCCTTTTCTATCATGGAAAAATCAGCTGATGGATGGTATCCCTTTATTGTGCCTATTAATCTCTTATATAATTCATCAGGCGTAGCTACATCCACATCATCCTGAGTTCTAAATATATCTATATCATTTTTAATTTCTTTTTTAAATAAATCATTACTTGAATATTCTTTTTTTTCCATGACTTCACCACCTTTTATAGCTTTGTATTATTTTGATCTTCTTGCTGTAAAGATAACTTGTAGCTAGCGGTACCTTATAGGTCACTGCTAGCTACAAAAAATATTGTTTTATACACCTATATTATTTGCCAGAATATTTGATTACTGACTCTACATCGTAACCTATAAGCTTGTCTCTTCCATTTAACCCTTCAAGTTCCATTAAAAAAACTATTTTAACAACTTCTCCACCTAATTTATCTACTAGTTTAGTAATCGCTTCGATAGTTCCACCAGTAGCTATTAAGTCATCAACAATAGCTACTTTTTGTCCTGGCTTAATTGCATCTTTATGAATTTCTACTATTTCTGTACCATATTCTAAGTCATATTCTTGTTCTATAGTTTTGTAGGGAAGTTTACCTTTTTTTCTTATAGGTATAAATGGCTTATACATATTGTAAGCAATAGGAACCCCAAAAATAAAACCTCTAGATTCAGGGCCAATAATCATATCAAATTCTATGTCCTTTAGAAGTTCTTGCATCCTATCAACTGACATTCTAAGGCCATCCTTGTCCTGTAAGACAGAAGTTACATCTCGAAACATAACTCCTTCTTCCGGAAAGTTAGGTATAGTCCTTACGTATTCTTCTAGTTTTTTCATGTGTTATCCTCTTTTCAGTTACTAATCTCTATCTATTATGAATAGTATAACATTACAAGAATCTTATTTCAATTTATGAACATGTGGTAAATATATAGAAATACTCATGCTAAGAGGTGGTTTTTCTATATATATTGCATTGAATAATACTAAGGTTATATCATATCCCTGTACAAAAAACATAATCTTTGCACTAATTTTGTCGTATTATTAATAAAATTGTTTAATTATAGTTTGTTATGTTATCAGATAATTATTAATTATAATTTGAAGATTGCTCCTGCCATTATATTCATTAATATTAGGATAGTAAATTATATTAAATTGAATATTGTTTTCTAAGTTCTTAAACATTTTATCAACTTCATCTTCTCCAAACTTATTTCTTAAATCATTAAGGAATGATTCCACATCGGAAAAGTACATAGCATCCATTCTTTTACCATGCTTATTAATTATATTTAGCTTAAGCACATTCTTGTTTTTACCTAATAAAAAGGCTCTTGTAACCCTAACATCTCTTTCTGCAAAAACTGGCTTGGGATTAGCCTTGCCAAATGGCTCAAGAATACTAAGTTCTCCTACAAGTTCTTTACCAATATATCCTAGGGGAAGAACTACGTCTATTGTCACTTTTGCTATTAGGTCTTCATCTGTTAATGTGGTTAAATCGTTTAGGGACTTCCTAAATGAGCTTATCTGATCTTCTTCTAAGGAAAGTCCTGCTGCCATAGGATGACCACCAAATTGTATTAAATATTCACCTGACCTTTCTAGCTCCTGAAACATATTGTAGTTTTCTATAGATCGTCCCGAACCCTTAACTGATTTTTCACCTTTAGTTAATATGAACGTGGGCTTATGATAGTATTCTCGTATTCTTCCAGCTATAATTCCAGCAATACTTTCATGACAATCCGCAAGATAAACTACCAAAATTTTATCATGTCCTAGTTCAGTAGTTTCGATTAATTCCTTGGCCTCTTCCACACCCTTTTGCGTCATATCTTTTCTAATATCATTTAATTCCTTTAGTTCTTTAGATATTTTATAGGCTTCTTCTTCAGATTCTACAAGTAATAATTCCAAACCTCTTTTAGCCGTATCTAATCTACCAGATGCATTTAAACAAGGTCCAATAATAAATCCCAAATGATAAGTACTTAATTTCTCAATGTTTATATCAGACAAATCCATCAAGGCATTTAGCCCTTGGTTCTTAGACTTTCTAAGGTTTTCCAGTCCTAATTTGACTAGGATACGATTCTCATCAACTAAGTCCATAACATCACAAACAGTAGCAATTGCTACAGCTTCTAATAATGCTTGTATCTCTTCTTCAAAACTATATATTTTATATAGAGCCTGGATTAACTTAAAGGCAATCGCAGCTCCACAAAGCTTCTTGTTAGGGTATGTACATTCACTTTGCTTTGGATTAATAACTGCATCAGCAAGTGGTATATTTTCTAGCTTATTGCCCTTAATTTCTTTTGTAGCGATTTCATGATGATCTGTTATTATAAGGGTCATTCCCATATCTTTAGCCATAATAGTTTGATCAAAAGCAGTTATCCCATTATCACATGTTAATATAGTATCAACACCATCATCAAAAGCTTGCTTTATAATATTATCATTAATTCCATAGCCATCTTTAATTCTATCTGGTATTTCATAATCTACATTTGCACCGCACTTTATAAGACCAGTATACAAAATGAAAGTTGCTGAAATCCCATCCACATCATAATCTCCCACAATACGAATTTTTTTATTATGTAAAATCTTATCTCGTAAGATAAGGCAGGCTTTTTCCATATCCTTTAATGCCATAGGGTCATACAAGCCTTCTATACTAGGATATAGGAATCTCTTGATTTCATCATCTTTTTCCAACTTACGATTCGCCAACACTCTAGCAAGCACTTCACTTACTTTGTGTGTATTCATTATATGTTTAAAATCTGCTTTTTTACTTTTTACTATCCAGTTTGCCACGATTTACACCTGGGCCTTCTCTGCTTCTAGCATAATAGCACATTCAACTCTTTTTCTTTGCATTTCGCAACCTATATCATAGGTATCATTAATAGTTCCATGATAGTTATATGAGTTGGCTGCACATCCTCCACTACAGTAGAATTTAGCAAAACAATCTTTACATTTTTCTTTAGAATATACACTAATTTCTTTAAATCGCTTTACAATATCAGTTCTACTAATTCCATCAAAAACATTACCCATAAGAAATTCTTCTTGTCCCACAAATTGGTGGCATGGATATAAGTCTCCCCATGGATTAACTGCCAAATACTCTGTTCCTGTTCCACATCCAGACAAACGTTTTGCAACACATGGTCCTCCAGAAAGGTCAATCATAAAATGAAAGAAATTGAAATCTTCTCCTGCTTGTCTCTTTTCTATCATATACTTGGCTAGCTTATCATATTGTTCAAAAATAATGAGAAGGTCCTCTTCTTGGATAGAATATGGATCCTCCAAAGGAGAAACCACTGGTTCAATAGATATTTGTTTAAATCCAAGTTCCGCAAGATGTTTTACGTCTTCTGAAAAATCTAAATTATTCTTTGTAAATGTTCCTCTAACATAATAATTATCTTGCTTTCTACTTTCTGCTAACTTCTTAAACTTTGGAAGAATCAAATCATAACTTCCCTTTCCATTATGAGAAGGGCGCATATAATCATGAACTTCCTTCCTTCCATCTATGCTAAGTACCACATTGCTCATTTCTTTATTAGCAAATTCTATTATATCATCACTTAACAAAACACCATTAGTTGTTAATGTGAATCTGAACTTCTTATCATGAATCTTTTCTTGTTCTCTACCATATTCAACAAGTTCTTTTACCACCTTAAAATTCATCAAAGGTTCTCCACCAAAGAAGTCCACTTCAAGATTCCTTCTGTTAGCCGAATTAGCAATTAAGAAATCAAGGGCTTGCTTTCCGACTTCATAACTCATAAGTCCTCGCTTGCCTTTATACTCTCCTTCTTCAGCAAAGCAGTAACGACAAGCTAGGTTACAATCGTGGGCAATATGCAAGCACAAAGCTTTTACAACTGTCTCTCTAGACTTGAAATCTTGTATGTATTCTTCATAAATATCTTCCGTAAAAAGAGAACCCACTGATATTAACTCTTCTACATCCTCTATAGCAGACAAAAGAGCTTGTCTTCTTATTGATTCATTTATTTTAATTGTTCCTTGCTCATCTTCGAACAAATAATCATATTGAGAATCATTATATTTTTTAATTAAGTTGCTTATTATTGCCTCTTTATCATTGTTTTCATACATAGCGATAATATCATAAACCAAATCATCAACAAGGTGGATTTGTCCACTGTTTACGTCTAGCACAATATTATGACCATTACTTTTATATTGATGTACCAAAGCATTACTTCCTTTCGTTAATTAATATATAAGAATTAACAACTTAGGTGACTGCAAGTAATAATTTTATTACTGGCAGCCACCTAAGTTATATTAGAACTATAAGTAGCTTATAAAACATTGCTATTTGTATTACTTGTCACGAATGCTTTCACAACTTTGATTACCTACAGTACAGGATGTTTTGCATGCAGATTGGCATGACGTTTGGCACTCACCACATCCACCTTTTTTCATGCTTTCTTTTAGACTTCTTGTGTTTAATGTTTTTATTCTTTTCATTATGATAACCATACCTTTCTCTTACAGATTCAACATTCCTATTAAGTGAAATGATTTCTCTTAAGACATTATAACATAATCATAAAAATATGAAAAGCCTTTATGTCAACTTAACATTCCGCCAAGCATTCCACTAAAAGCGCAGATTAAAAAAACACTTAACATCCTACTAGTATCCATACCCATGAAAGTGTTTGCAACTGTAGAAATAATTACTAATATGACAAAATAAACAACTCCTATGGCCAAGCCCCATATAAATCTTTTTTGTTCTTCTCTCTTGCCTATAAAAAAGCCTCCAGTAAAGCAAGATAATATATAAATAATTATAATCCCTGCACTGACTATTGTCCCCGCTAAATCCAGCTTGAGCATTAAAAATGCTAATAAGAAAAGCAATAAACCAGATAATATGTATGCAAATAATAATGATTTTAGAAATGCTATAATTCTTGTTTTGTTTTCAAGTATTTTGTCCATAAAAAACCTCCACCTTTTTATATTGTAATATATTAGGTGGAGGGATAATATATTCTAACTTTTTCTTATAAAACATATATGAACGTGTTCTTTTAGAAGAACACGTTCACATATTAGGACAGGAATACACCACTACCATTGGTGTTATGTAAAATAAAATTAATGGAATTTCCAACTACTCGTTTTTTCCCGTGCATTATATTATATATGCGCTAGGAGAGGTATTATATTTCATTTCTTTATTAGAGTACTCAGTTTTTATTACAGTTAAACGTAATTGGAAACTACATCTAAAAAGGTTTTTAACTAAGTTTTAAGAATCGGGTTACTTTATACTTTTATTTAATCAGAGTCACAGAATCACTTATAACTCCAATTGATTTAGTATAAATATGTTTTTTGTCAACCTAGTGTTTTGGTTTCTAAACTTCTGATAAAAATTGATTAAAATTTGGGGGTCAATTTCTACTTAATTATAATTTTAAATTTTAGAATTATTAAAAAACTTCTAACCTTCTAAATATCTAAAAATAAACCAAAGCCAATCCCAACTAACAAACATATAGTTCACCTTCTTTCAAAAAAACAAAACTTGAGTAACTCTTATTCTTTTTATAATACATTTTTAACATTTATGCAATATTATTCGGGTGAACGGTAGGTTTTTTCCGGTGAACGGTATTTTTTTAATTAATTGAGTTTGGCAAAATAATTTCAGCAATAAAAATTTGATCTTCAACTTTATATGTAAATGAACCTCCATTTTTTTTCATACATCGTTCTATATTTTGAATTCCATAGCCGTGTCCATTTTTATTTTTATGGTTTATTATTTTTCCATTAATAATTTTAGGTTTTTTTTCAATAGTATTAATAATAGTTATAAACATTGCCGTTTCTAAAACCCTTACATATACATTTATTAATTTTGACGCTTCAAAGGCATTGCTTAGAACATTTGC
>CAZOGN010000035.1:0-20166 GCA_964579655.1 uncultured Lachnospiraceae bacterium | reverse complement strand
TAGTAGTAACAATAACTTTTTTTGCTATGCATGCAATTCCAGGTGGCCCTTTTTTAGCTGAAAAATCACCAAGTGCAGCCGTTATGACAGCATTAGAAGAAAAGTATGGCTTAGATAAACCTATATTCGAACAATATGTTACATATTTAAAAGACATATTGAAGTTTGACTTTGGTCCTTCCATTAAGCAAAGAGGTAAAATGGTAACAGATGTGTTAATGGATGGTTTTAAGATAAGTGGTAAATTAGGAGGTATAGCTTCAGCCATAGCAATTACACTAGGACTTATTTTTGGTTCAATAGCGGCAGTGTTTCATAATAAAACAGTAGACAAAATTATAATGGTGATTTCTACAGCTTTTGTTGCAATGCCGTCATTTATTGTAGCCACATTTTTATTATTAATATTTTGTGTAAACCTAGGGATTTTTCCGGCCAATGGTAATGAGCCAGGTGGCCTGATTTTACCTATTATATCTTTAAGTATCTACCCAATGTCATATATTGTTAGACTTACAAGATCAAGTATGCTTGATGTATTAGGTCAAGATTATATTCGTACTGCCAGAGCAAAAGGTGTAAAACCAACAAAGGTGTTATTCAAACATGCGCTACGTAATGCAGTTACACCAGTTGTAACTTATGCAGGCCCCATGATTGCAGGAATAATAACAGGAAGTATGGTTGTAGAAAAGGTATTTGCAGTTCCGGGACTAGGTAATGCTTTTGTATCAAGTATCTTTAATCGTGATTATCCTATGGTAATGGGAACTACCATTTTCTTAGGTACATTAATTATAATTATGATGCTAGTATCAGATATTCTTTATAAGGTATTTGATCCAAGAATTGATTTATCTTAACAACGGAGGTAAAAAAATGAGTAACACGCAAAGTGAAAACGAAGTCAATAAAAAACGTTTTACCTTCCATCTTAACACGAATGATTTTGAGCAAGCTACAGATGAAGAAAAGGCTATGCAAGAAAGAATGAGTGAAAGTACTACTTTTTTAAAAGATGGTTTAAAACGTTTATTTAAAAATAAATTAGCAATGTTATGTTTAACGACATTGATACTTATTACATTAACTGTAATATTTGTTCCAATGATTTACCCATATTCATATGAAGAACAATTAGGAGTTGCAAAAGGTCAATCGACAGACTCTTCTTATAATAATTTGTCACCTTTTGAATACGGAAAAACGGAGCAAGAGCGTATAGAAAATGGTGAAAAGGTATTCCCGCACATATTTGGCACTGACGCTCAAGGTAGGGACTATGCAATAAGGGTTGTATATGGTGCTAGAATATCATTAGCAGTTGGTTTCTTTGCAGCAATTATTGTTTTAATTATAGGTGTAATTTATGGTTCTGTATCTGGATATGCTGGAGGCAAAGTGGACTTGATTATGATGAGGATAGTCGATATTATATATTCTCTTCCAGATACACTTTTAATTATATTGTTCTCAGTTGTATTAAAAGAAACGGTAGGTCCAATAATTGAAGGGACAGCCTTGGCAAAAATAGGAACAGATATGATAAGTATTTTTATAGTTTTTGCTATCCTTTATTGGGTTAGTATGGCTAGATTGGTAAGAGGTCAAATTCTATCTATTAAGCAAGAAGAATATATTTTAGCAGCTAAATCTATTGGAGCGAAGTCATCACATGTAATTAAGAAGCATTTGCTTCCAAATAGTATGAGTGTAATTATTATATCAACTGCTCTGCAGATACCATCAGCAATATTTACAGAAAGCTACTTGAGTTTCTTGGGGCTGGGTGTATCAATTCCTATGCCAAGTTTAGGCTCACTTGCCTCAGATGCTTTAGCGGGAATATATAGTTATCCACATAGACTAGTGATACCAGCATTAGCTATTTTTATTATTGTACTTTCTTTTAACCTTTTAGGTGATGGTTTAAGAGATGCCTTTGACCCGAGATTAAAGAATTAGGAGGAATATAATGAGTTTATTATCAGTTAAAAATTTAAAGACTTCATTTTTTACCTCCGCTGGCGAGGTAAAGGCTGTAAATGGTGTGTCTTTTGATTTGGAAAAAGAAAAGGTTTTGGGAATTGTTGGGGAATCTGGTTCAGGAAAGAGCGTAACGGCATATTCTATTCTTCAAATTTTAACATCACCAGGAGAAATTGTAAGCGGAAGTATTAAGCTTAAAGGTGAAGAATTAGTAGGGTGTAAACCTGAAGTAATTAATAAAATCCGAGGTAATAGTATAAGTATTATTTTTCAGGATCCAATGACCAGCTTAAACCCGACATATACAGTTGGAAATCAATTAAGAGAAGCAATTATGCTTCATACAGATAGAGATAAAAAACAGGCAACCGATAGAGCTATTGAAATGCTAGAGCTAGTTGGAGTGAATGAGCCCAAAAAACGACTAAATCAGTATCCTCACGAATTTTCTGGAGGTATGAGACAAAGAGTTATGATTGCAATGGCTCTTGCATGTGAGCCTGATATACTAATTGCAGATGAGCCAACAACGGCTCTTGATGTTACGATACAGGCGCAAATTCTAGAGTTGATGAAGGACCTTCAAAAACAACTTGGGATGGCGATTATTATGATTACACATGATTTAGGAGTTATTGCAGACATGTGTGATGAGATTGTAGTTATGTATGCAGGAGAAATTTGTGAAAGAGGAACAGCAGATGAAATCTTTTACAATCCAAAGCATGAGTATACAAAAGGACTTATAAAGTCATTACCAAGTCCAACGGACAGGAAAAGACTAGTTCCAATAGGAGGTAATCCAGTTGATTTACTTAACATGCCTGATGGATGTCCTTTTGCACCTAGGTGTGATAAGGCGATGAAGGTCTGTCTCCAAAATAAACCTATGGAGATAAAAATTAATGATTTCCATATTTCTAGCTGCTGGGAAAACGTAAAGGAAGCTATTGATAACAAAACCTTTACGAGGGAAGAAGTGGAGGAAATATATAATCATGAATAAAGAGAATCAATATCTTCTTGAAGTTAATAATTTAAAGCAGTATTTTGATATACCAATGGGATTAGTCAAGTCTAAACCATTAAAAGCTGTTGATGATATTTCCTTTAATATTAAGCACGGCGAAACATTAGGATTAGTAGGAGAGTCAGGCTGTGGAAAAACAACAGTTGGCAGAACTATTTTACAACTATATAAACCTACTGCAGGTGAGATAATTTTCAATGGAGAAAAGATTGGAAGTAAAAGTTCTATAGAACGTCTTAGAAGAAATGCGCAAATGGTGTTTCAAGATCCTTATTCTTCATTAGACCCAAGAATGACAGTTGGGGATATTATCGGTGAACCCTTAGATGTTATGAAATTATATAAGTCAAAAAAAGATAGGGAAGATAAAATAAAAAAATTAATGGATATAGTTGGTCTATCAAGCGAACATGCTACACGTTATGCCCATGAGTTTTCAGGAGGGCAGCGTCAAAGAATAGGAATTGCAAGAGCACTTTCAGTTGATCCAAAGTTTATTGTTTGTGATGAGCCAGTATCAGCACTAGATGTATCTATTCAAGCACAAGTTATTAATACATTTGAAGACTTGCAAAAAAAATTAGGGCTTACTTATCTTTTCATAGCTCATGATTTATTAGTAGTAAGGCATATATCTGATAGAATTGCTGTTATGTATTTAGGACAAATGATGGAAATAGCTGAATCTGATGAATTATTTAATAATCCCTTACATCCATATACTATTTCATTACTTTCAGCAGTACCTATTCCGGATCCTAACTATGCAAAGACTCACCAAAGAGTTATTCTTGAAGGAGATGTCCCAAGTCCTTTAGATATGCCATCAGGATGCCCTTTTAGAACAAGATGTCCAAGGGCCACAAAAGAATGTGCAGAACAAAGGCCAGAATTTAAAGAAGTTTCACCAGGACATAAAGTTGCATGTATTCATCTGTAATTTAGGATAATATTAATTAAATTAATATAAATATCACATTATATAGGAGGACAAAGATATGAAAAAAGTATTATTATTTTTATTGATATCAGTAATGTCAATAGGCTTATTAACAGCTTGTGGCAAAACTAATGATCAAGATGAAACAAAAGAAACAGATAAAAATGAAGCAAATATTGAAAGTACTATGATGGTTTCATTAGCTTCTGAGCCAGATACAATTGACCCAGCTCTTAACAGTGCTGTAGACGGTGCTACTTATATTATCCACACTTTTTCAGGTTTAGTTGGATATGAACAAACTGAAGAGGGAAATCTTGAATTGGTGGCAGATATTGCCAAAGAATTACCAGAGGCAGAAGAAACTGATGATGGAAAGGTAAAGTACGTATTTGAGTTAAAAGATGATCTTAAGTGGAGTGATGGTTCTGATTTAACAGCTCATGACCTAGTATATGCATAGAACAGAGCTGCAGATCCTATGACTGCTGCTGACTATGGTTACATGTTTGAAGTTGTTGATGGTTATGCAGAAATGACAGAATTGGATGCTGACGAGAACATTGTTAATCCAGACGCTAAACTTAATATAGAAGCATCTGAAGATGGAAAGACTTTTACTGTTGTGTTACCTGTAGATGTACCATATTTTCTAGAATTATGTGCTTTCCCAACATATATGCCAGTTAAAGAAAGTGTTGTTGAAGGAAATGAAGCATGGGCAACAAAAGCAGAAACTTATATCGGTAATGGACCTTATAAGGTAGTAGAATTTACTACTAGCGAATTAGTGGTTCAAAGAAATGAATATTATCATTTTGCAGATAAGATTGTTTCAGATGAAATAGTATTTGCTTTTAATGAAGATGATACTTCACTGTTAGCTAATTATCAAAATGGTTCATACCTATTTATTGATAATGTTCCTATTGAAGAGATTCCAGCCTTAAGAGAAAATCATCCAGACGAATTCAAAACAATGGGACAACTAGGAACTTATTATGTTTCATTTAATGTAAATGATGAAAAGTTTACTGATTTTGATGATGAAGAAAAAGTTAAAATCAGACAAGCTCTTTCCCTTATGATTGATAGAAACTATATTGTTGAAGAACTTAGTCAAGCTGGAGAAATCCCTGCTAATGGATTCGTTGCAATGGGTCTAACTGAGCCAGATGGTTCCGAGTATATTGAAAATAATGGTCCAAACCGTGATGGTAAAGGATACTTTAATGTAGCTAAGGAAGACTATGCTGCTAACTCAGAAGAAGCAATTGAATTATTAAAAGAAGTTGCAGAATCTTCAGGTGCTTTCACTGTTACTGATGAAGGTGAAGTATCAGCTGAATTCCCAACACTTGATTATATTACTAATCCAACTAGTTTACATGAAGCAATTGCAACATACTTACAATCAGCATTTGCTCAATATGGAATTAACATGACTGTTGCAACACAAGAATGGGGTACTTTCTTAAATACTCGTAAGGAAGGAAAATACTCAGTTGCACGTAATGGTTGGTTAGGTGATTATAATGATCCTATTTCTTTCCTTGATATGTGGGTTTCAGGAAGTGGTAATAATGACGTACAATTAGGTAAAGGCGATCATGCTGAATATGCAGGATATTCATATGACGGTCAAGATGCATTAACTTGGCAAGCGTCCTACGATCGAATTATTGCAGCTATAAAAGCTGAAAAAGATCCAGAAACACGTTTTGAATTAATGCATGAAGCAGAAGACTTATTAATGTCTACAGGCGCTATTTGTCCAATTTTCTATTATACAGATATTTATATGGTTAGTCCAAAAATTCAAGGAGGCTTTGCAAGTCCTCTTGGTTATAAATACTTTATGTATGCAGAAGTTACAGAATAATATTATAGTTTTAATAATAAAAAAAGAGAGTGGGATAAAACCCACTCTTTTTTGCTTTTTCATATAGAATAAACATTTGCTTTCTATAAAAGCTTAATCATTATTATTATTAGTAGTATCATTAATGGCATCGTTAACATCGTCTACACCATCTTCTATGTCGTCTTCAATATCGTCAATAATTCCATTATCTTCAGCGTTATTTGTTTCTTTGTTAGTATCAGTATCGTTAGTATTAGTATCATTAGTTCCGTTTGTCTGTGTAGGTGTATCAACTCCATTTGAACCATTGTTATTATCAGTAGATCCTTTGGTTGTACTTTCAGTTACTTCTGGAGTTTGATCATCGGTGCATGCAATCAATGCAAATAAACATATAGAACAAATAGCTAATAATAAGTATAACTTCTTTTTCATAAAACTCCTCCTATAATATATTTCATTTCCTTTTTTATTATGGCTATTTAAAAACAAATTATACAAAAGTAAGTATATAATGTGTTTTTAATCTTTACTAAAGGAAGAACTAATGATAAAATTGTAATAAGCTTGTATTTTAGGAATACATATAAAAAAGAAAACTTTTAAATATACAGTAATGCTTAAATTAATAACATAACAATACATACCAAGGAGGAATTCAATATGGATTTTGATTTAAATTATTATCAAAAGGTTAACAAGTTTAATATTATATTAACGTGGGCATTTACAATTGTTTTATCAGCGCAGTCGTTTTTGATTTCAGGAACAAAAAGAGGGCTTATAATACTGGCTTTGACTGGTGTTACTGCATTAATATCCTCGTTGCTTGTTTTCTTGAAAGTTGACAGTAGAATATCTGCACTTGTAATTCCGTTAGCTCCTGCAATAGCTATTACATTATTAGCAATAACTGATAAGGGTTATGTTGCAATTGTTTTAATTTATTTTATTTCAGCTTGTATGGCAGCTCTATATTTTAATAGAAACTTGATTTTAATAGTTATTTTTGCCATAGATTTAATTTTTATAACTAGTTTATTTACTTTGGATTTTTCTTTAATAGGTGGCGCACTCTCAACTAAAGATTCAATTGCTCAGTTTATACTGCTTAATATAGGAATATTTGTAATTGTTATTCTAACGCAGTGGGGTAATGATTATTTAAATTCAGCAGGAAAGAATCAAAAAGAATCGGAGAAATTACTTGAAGACTTAGAAGAAACTTTTGAAGTGGTTGAAGAGGCGTCTAATGTTTTGAATACAAGTATTGATGAGTTTATGCAATATATAGATGGTTTATCACAAAGTAGTTTCGTTACTGTTCAAGGTATGAATGAAATGTCTAAAGGTACTGAAGAAGAAGCAAGGGCAATTTCATCTACATCAATTATGATGAGGGAAGCCCATAATAAGTTAGAGAATACTCACAGACAATCAGAGTATAATGAAGCCATATCCTATGAGGTTAGTGAAATAGCTCAAGGTAACCGTAGAGACATCAAAATGATGGAAGAGAACATGAATACAATTAATGTAGCGGTAGATAAAGGACTTCAAACGGTAATAGATTTGGGCGAAAGCATGGATGATATAGGTAGATTTCTTTTTGTAATAAAAGGAATAGCTTCACAAACTAATCTTCTAGCTCTTAATGCCTCTATTGAAGCATCCAGAGCAGGCGATGCAGGTAAGGGTTTTGCAGTTGTTGCGGCAGAGATACGAGGATTATCAGATGAAAGTAATGAGATGGTAAAAGAAATAAGTCAAATCATTGAAAATACACAAGAGAAAGCTGATAATGCAGTTGAAGAAGTTCGAGGTGGAACACAAGCAGTATCTGTAGGAAGTAAAGCACTAGAGAAAATGAGTACAAGTATAGAAGCCATGTCTGTATCCTTTGAAAAGATGCAAAAGAATATTCAAGAAGAATATAAGTCAATGAATGAAATCACAGGACTATTTATTGATATTGAAACTAATCTTGAACAAAGTGCATCAATAATGCAAGAGCATTCTGCAACTACAGAAGAAATTAATGCAACCATGGAAGAACAAAACTCAAAAGTTGCTGAAATGGTAGAGATAGTTAACAAAATCCAAGGATATATTCATAAACTAAAAGAAGTAATTAATAAAGAGTAGAATATTTTATATTATTGAATTTCCTTCAAGTTTAAAAAACATATACAAATAATAGCTCTTTGCCAAGTATCGGGAGTAAGAAGAATATCTTCTAATAGGCTTCCAAACAAGGCATAGAGCTATTTTAACACAAGGGGACGAGTACAATGAAAGATCTCAAAGCAAGTAGAAACAAAATAGATAATATAGACAAACAAATAGTAGAATTATTTGAAGAACGCATGAAGGCAGTTGAATATATAGCTGATTATAAGATTAAAAATAATAAGCCTGTTTTAGATTTGCCTAGGGAAAAAGAAAAGATAGATTCATTAATGTCTTTAACTAGTAATTATGTTAATAAACAAGGCATAAAAGAATTGTTTAAACAAGTAATGGCATCTAGTAGAAAGCTTCAATACAGCCTAATGCCTCAAGATAAAGAAGATGTATTTAAAGAAATAAGCGCTTTAAATATATTTACAGATACAAAAGTAGCATACTTTGGCGAAGAGGGCTCTTATACTCAACAGGCTATGGAAGAGAATTTTTCAAGTAAGGTTATTACTTTTAAAGAGTCCACATTTAGAACAATTATGGAAATGATAAGTAATAAGGAAGTTGATTATGGAGTTTTGCCTATTGAGAACACATCTACAGGAGGAATTGGAGACATCTATGATTTACTTGTTCAATTTGATAATTATATAATTAAAGAACATATTATCAATATAGAACATGCCTTACTTGGATTACAAGACGCAAAGCTTTCCGATATAAAAAGAGTGTATTCTCATCCTCAAGCCTTACAACAGACATCTAGTTACTTGGAAGAACATAATGAAATAAAACAAGTTCAATGCTTTAGTACCTCTTATGGAGCTAAAAAGGTTTTAGAAGATGATAATATAGAACAAGGAGCAATAGCAAGTTTATATGCTGCAAAACACTACAATCTCAAAGTATTAGAAAAGAATATAAATAATTCTACTACAAACCAGACTAGATTTATTATTATTTCCAATAAGATGGAATATATTAAAAATGCTAATAAAATAAGTGTATGCTTTGAATTGCCTCATGAAAGTGGAAGTTTATATGACATACTTTCACATATATCTTATAATAATTTAAATATGACTAATATAGAATCAAGGCCGATTGTTAATAAGAACTTTAAATATAGGTTCTTTGTTGACTTTGAAGGATGCTTAAAAGATTCGGGTGTTCATAATGCAATAAAAGGAATGAAAATAGAAAGCAGTAATTTCAAAATACTAGGTGCATTTTAACTTTTTTAATTAACTCACAAAGTAGACATAATTTTTTGATATATTAAAACAAAGGAATAGTAAAAAAAATATCTATTGGACAAAGGAGAGTTAAAAAGCATGAGAAAAGTCTTTAAGTTTATTTTAATTGCCATTTTAGTTGGAGCTATAGTTGCCACGGGCTATCAACTATATAAAAAAATTGTTAACGTAAATAAAGATAAGTCAAAAGACAGTGAAGACTTTATAGATAACAAAGAAGAGATGTCTTTTGATAAAGACAAGACAATTTTTGTTAATGATTTTTCAACTATTGTAGATAATACAATGCCATCAATCGTTGCGGTTAATCCAACTTATGAGGAAACAGTAAGAGATTTTTTTGGAAGACAATATACAAAACAGCAGGATGCAAGTGGATCAGGTTTCATTATTGGGCAAAATGACAAGGAATTATTAATTGTAACCAATAATCACGTAGTAGAAGGTGCAAGCAGTGTAGAGATTGTTTTTGATGATGGTGAAAGTGTGTCTTCTGTCTTAAGAGGAAGCAACGCAGCAGCAGATTTAGCCGTGCTTTGTGTTAAAACAAGTGAATTGACCAAGGAGACAAGGAATCATATTAGAATTGCTACTATAGGAGACTCTAATAATATTCAATTAGGCGATTTAGCAATTGCAATAGGAAATGCCCTTGGTTATGGACAGTCTGTAACTGTAGGACACATTAGTGCTATAGAGCGTGAAGTTGATGTAGAAGGTAGAAGTATGAGCTTTATGCAAACTGATGCTTCAATTAATCCAGGAAATAGTGGTGGAGCCTTACTTAATTCTAGAGGTGAAGTTATTGGTATTAATACTATGAAGTTTATTGGACAGAATGTTGAAGGAATAGGATATACAATTCCTATTTCTGAAGTATTAGAACTTATTAATCATTTAATAAATCGTACTTCTGTGGATGCAGGTCAAGAAGCGTATTTGGGGATTTCTAGTCAGGATGTAACAGAGACATATTCAAAGGGATTCAATATGCCAATTGGAGTATTTGTAAATGATGTAGAAGAAGGTTCTCCAGCTAATAATGCGGGAATAAAAGCAGGAGATATTATCACAGCAGTAAATGAGATACCAGTAGAATCTACACGGGATTTAAAAGAAATTCTCGATTATACTCAAGCAGGTTCTTCGGGGACTGTAAGAGTTTCATCATTAGATGAGGGGGAATATGTTGAAAGAACTCTGGATATTAACTTTGCTAAAAGAAATTAAGTTAAGGATTTTATTATAAGATAAAAATCATGTTGACAAGTTATTATCATATTGTTACAATTAATACAATTTAGCGCATTAAATAGCTAACATAATAGAATATGGACTTTACATATTTGAGAGGTGATTATATTGAATCAAGTGGTTTTATCTGTTTTAGTAGACAATACTGCGGGTGTTCTTAGCAGAGTGTCCGGTTTATTTAGCAGAAGAGGATATAATATTACAAGTTTAACGGTGGGAGAAACACAGGATCCTGCTATTTCTAGAATGACAGTTGTAGTTAAAGGCGATAATCAAATTATCGAACAAATTAAAAAGCAAGTACTTAAGTTAGAGGATGTTAAAGAGATAACAGAACTAGTACCAGGTGATTCTGTTATAAGAGAATTGATATTAGTTAAAATATCTGCAGACAAAGAGAATAGACAGTCTGCAATAGCACTTGCAGATATTTTCCGTGCAAAGATTGTTGATGTTTCTGTGGATTCAATGGTAATTGAATTAACAGGCAATCAAGCGAAAATTGATGCTTTTATTAAGTTATTAGAAGGTTTTACTGTAAAGGAATTTGTACGTACAGGAATTACTGGCCTCGAGAGAGGAACAGGAGATATGGCAGATTATTTGGATGATTAATCCGATATTTTGAATAAACAACTTATAAAAATCAGGAGGAATTTTAAAATGGCAAAGATTTATTATCAGGAAGATTGTAATTTATCATTATTAGAGGGAAAGACAATAGCGGTTATTGGATATGGAAGTCAAGGTCATGCCCATGCCCTTAACGCTAAAGAATCTGGAATTAATGTTATAATTGGTTTATATGAAGGAAGCAAATCTTGGGCGAAAGCTGAAGAAGCTGGCTTTGAAGTATATACTGCTAAAGAAGCAGCAAAAAAAGCAGACATGATTATGATTTTAACTAATGATGAAAAGCAAGCACAACTTTACAATGAAAGCATTGAGCCTAATCTAGAGGAAGGTAATGTTCTTATGTTTGCTCATGGATTTAGTATTCATTATGGACAGATACTACCACCTTCTAATGTGGATGTTGTGATGGTTGCACCAAAGGGTCCTGGGCATACAGTAAGAGGCACATATAAAGAAGGAAAAGGTGTTCCTTGTCTAATAGCAATTGAACAAGATGCATCAGGCAAAGCAAAGGATATTGCTTTAGCATATTCCCTAGCAATTGGTGGAGCAAGAGCAGGCGTTTTAGAAACTACTTTTAAAGAAGAAACAGAAACTGATTTATTTGGTGAACAAGCTGTTCTTTGTGGTGGTGTTACAGAACTTATGAAGACAGGTTTTGAAGTTCTTGTTGAAGCAGGCTATGCACCTGAGAATGCTTATTTTGAATGTATACATGAGATGAAATTAATTGTAGATTTAGTTTATGAAAGTGGATTTGCTGGTATGAGATACTCAATTTCTAATACAGCTGAATACGGTGATTACATTACTGGTCCAAAGATTATTACTGAAGATACTAAGAATGCTATGAGAGGCGTATTAAAGGATATCCAAGATGGAGTATTTGCTCGTAATTGGTTACTTGAGAATCAAATTGGATGTACAAACTTTAAGGCTAAGAGAAAGAATGAAGCAGAGCATCCAGCTGAAAAGGTTGGTAAGGAATTACGTAAGATGTTTACTTGGAATGAAGAAGATAAATTAATTAACAACTAACTAACTAATAATAGAAACGTGGTGATCTTGTAATTTGAGATTATCACGTTTTTTTATTGTTTTAATTTCCATATTTATGTTATAATTATTTATGTTGAACTAGTAAAAAAATAATTAATAGAAGGGAGTTACATATGTTTGATTCTTTTAATAACTTATTAGCAAATTTAATAGCCGGACTAGGAGATTTTGTTGTAGCAATAATAATTTTACTTGTTGCATTTCTAGTGGCTCACCTTGTAAAGAAATTTGTTACTCGTACACTCAGAAAGGCTGGGGCTGAAGCATGGCTTGAGAAATCAGGGCTAAAAGATGAAAAGACAGGAAGTGCTATTGATTTTTTAGGCAAGCTAGTGTTTTTACTTGTATTTATATTATTTATACCAACAATACTTATTAAGCTTGGATTAGAAGGTATTGCCTTAACATTTTCACCATTTACATCTGCAATAGTTGCTTATGTACCAAAAGTAATAGGAGCGATTATTATATTTTATATTGGTGTTTATGTTGCAAAAATTATTAGACAACTTCTAAAAGCATTATTTAAAAAAATAGGTTTAGACAAACTTCAAGAAAAATTAGGGGTTGAAGTTACTGATGATAAATATGCTTTTGCTAACGTTCTAGCTGGCTTAGTATATGTAATTGTTTTACTTATTGTTGCATCAGCAGCTATAGAGGTATTAGGTATAAGTGCAATAGCACAGCCAGTATCAATAGTTCTTGCTTCATTATTTAACTATATACCTAGTGTTTTTATATCAGTAATTCTATTTATAATTGGATATCAATTAGCAAAGATTCTTGCTCCAGTTGTTGAAAATATTCTTGCAAGCATTGGTGCAGACAAATTAACAAAGAATCTTCTAGGTAAAGAAAAAACGAAGTTTTCACTATCTAAAATTTTAAGTGAAGTTGTAAGATGGTTAATTATTGTGATCTTCTTTGTTGAAGCAATTAATGCACTCAACCTTTCTGTTCTTACTAATATTGGTGCAGCTATACTTGGATATTTGCCAGCTATATTAAGTGCACTTATCATAATGGGTGGCGGAATTTTAGTAGCCAATTGGGTGGAAAATTTAATTATTAAACAATATTCAAAGCAAAAAGCTCTAGCTTTAATTATAAAAGTTACAATTATTGTAGTTGCTTCTTTTATGACCTTATCTCAACTTGGATTTGCAAAGAGTATAGTAAATATTGCGTTTATTATAATTCTTGCAGGCCTTGCAATTGCTTTTGCAATTTCCTTTGGTCTTGGAGGAAGGGAATTTGCTACTAGACGTTTATCAAAACTTGAAGAAAAATTTTGTGATTCTTCAACAGATAAAATAGAAGATGAAGTAAATAATAAGTAATATAAAAAGCTGTAGGCTGGATATTTATGTCCAATCTACAGCTTTTTTCTATATATATGGCTCTTAATAGTCTAGTTTAAATCGTATAGCCAGGATTGTTCGTCTTCTAATGCCATAGTGAATATTCTTCCGTTATCTTTTAAATATTTTGTTTCGTGATATTTAAAAGCGATTTCACCATCAGGCATTTCTCCAAGAATTTCAATTTTACCACTTATATGGGAAAGGCAATATCTAAAGGACTTTCCTAAACCATTCTGCATGCTTTTTGCACCTTCTACAATTTTAATTCCGTCCTTAATAGGTACTTGGAAGTTATTTTTCACACCTACCACTGGTCGGCATTGAAAAACATAGTAAGGAAATACACCACAAGCAGTTAGGGATCTTAGTAATTCTCCAAGAACTTGGCTATCATCATTAATACCACTTAAAAGAACTGTCTGATTGCGTACGGTAACGTTAGCATCTATAAGGGCCCTTATAGCCTCTTTAGCTTCTTTAGTTATTTCTTTAGGATGGTTGAATTGAGTAACTACAATAAGCTGTTTCTTTTTGCCGTATTCTTTTAAAAGATTAAGAAGCTCTGGGTCATCTGATATTCTAGATGGCAGCACTACTGGAGTGCGTGTACCAAAGCGAATAAAATCTAAATGAGTAATGTCAGTTAAAGCTTTTAAATATTTTTCAATGAATTCATTTGAGTTTAAAAATGAGTCGCCTCCAGAAACTAAGGTATTACTTATCTCGGTGTGTTCATTTATATAATCGACGATTTCACCTAGGTGATCAACAACTTCTTCGGTTGAAAGCCCTACTAGGCGCTTTCTAAAGCAATGACGACAGTACATGGCACATTTGTTAGTAGAAAGAATCAAAGCTGTTTGAAGGTACTTATGTTGCATGCCAGGCAATACTGTATTATCCCCTTCACCACTTGTATCAAAGCTTCCATCTCTATCAAATTCAAATGTAGATGGAATACTCATTTGCATAATAGGGTCATTTGGGTCATTAAAATCAATTAATGAAAAATAATAATCAGGTATTAACATGGGGTAATCATCAAGTAACTTATTTATATTTTCAACTTGCTCATTAGTAAGTTTTAAATATTCTTTAATATCTTCTGCTCGTTTATATGTCATTTTGCCTCCTTTTTTTAATATTCACAGTTACATATATTATCTTAACAAATAAATGAAGAGTTTTCGAGAGTAGAGTTCAAAAAAGCCAGATACAAAGTGTAATACTTAGTATCTGGCTCATAACTTCATTAATTATTATGATTAAATATTTTATTAATACCAACCGTGAGCGTTAGAGTGTTCAAGAGCTTTTTTCCATGATCCATAACATTGAGCTACATATCTATCAGCTGCGCGTTCTTGATTCTCAGGAGAGTAGTCACCCTTAAGCTTATCCTTGCTAAGCTGATAACGACCAATATATCTGCCATTGCGTGCATTATAGTTACCACCAGATTCACGCTTAGCAATTCTTTCTTTAGCTTGTTGTTCGCTTATGTTGCTAGTTGACTTAGTCTTTGTTTTCTTTGCTGCTTCTTTCTTGGCTTTCTTTCTTTTGGCTTCTTGTGCAGCCTTTTCTTCAGCTTTCTTTTTAGCAGCTAGCCTTTCGGCTTCTTCTTTTTCTTTTTGTATTCTAATTTTTTCTTGTTCTTCTTCTATGGATATAGCTTGTTTAAATGAAACACTTAACTTAGCATAATCGCTTGCAATATAGCCTGTAAGTTCTTCTTTTGGGATAGATATTTTTATCCACTCGTCTGTAACTTCAGACACTGAGTATTTTTCGTTTTCATAAATAACAGTAAGAACTTTAGACTCTTCATTGTTTTCTTTTCTAACATTGAGGCCATTAACAGTACTAGATGCCTTAATGTTACCATATTGTTCAATTACATCATCTTTTGATAAGTCTAAATTCAAATATTTAGAAGTAATGTATCCTTTTACAGAACCAGACTCAATTTGTACCCAATCACCTTCTACACTTATAACAGCAGCAACTTGGTCTTTATAAAGTTTACCCATAACTTTGCTATCTTCAGTGGTGGTTTCTCTAATGTTAACAAATTCACTTGCTGTAGATACCGCAAGAGCTACATCTTTAGATGATACAGTACCGATATTAGGAAAGTTCAAGTTTTCATACTTGAGAGGAACAATCTTTGCCTTTTCTTCTAGGTTTTTAACTGCTTCTTCCAATTCAATAGCAGCATTTTCTTTTTTAGCTTTTTGATGGCTAGTAATTTCTTCTGATTTTTTATTAACTGCTTTTAATTTTTCTTCTTTAGTAATTGAAACTTGAATTTCTTGATTATATATAGCCTTATCTATATCTGATAATGATTCTACTGAATCAGTTTCGTCCTCAGTTTCTTTTTTGTCCTCTTGTGACTTAAAGAATGCTGCTCCTAAAACTTTAGTTTCATCTTCCTTTATGTCTTGCTTATCTGTTGATGATACCTTAGCAAAGGCAACTACACTAGATAAAGAAAGGACACATACAAGAATTATGAGAAGTTTCTTTTTATTTTTTAAAACTATATCTTTCAATGTATTCTCCTAATCTCATCTTAATTTATAAATATGAATAAACTATTACATAAGTAAATCACAACTAGTAAATTAAGACTTTTCTTTAATATGTTTCTAATTATACTACTATAATACGAAAATATCAAGAACTTATTACAGAATTGTTAAATATATTAAAGAAATATTTTATATTTAAGGATTCTTCATTAAGTTTTTAGGAGAATGCTTAACAATTTAAAATGTTTTGTTTTTATAATATTCTATAAATTTTTCTGCTGCAGAATTTTGTAGGGAGTTTGTTTTATAAACAAAACCTATACTTCTGGTATTTATTGGAATAGAGAGGGGGATTTCTATTAGCAGCTCTTTTTCTAATTCTTCTTTTATGAATTCTTTTATTACACAAGCCACACCTAAACTAGTTTTAGCAAAATCGATTAATAAATCTAAACTTGTGACTTCAAGAATCTGGTTGGTTTCAATTTTGTTTTCATTTATATAATCATCTACATGTTCTCTTGAAATGTTTTTCTTGTCTAGAAGCATAAGATTGCAAGTTCTAAAAATATCTTTTATATTAACTTTTTGTTTATTTGTAAAACCTTCTCGTATTTTTAGATGATCTAAGTAAGTCTTTGTTGCAACAAAGATATCTTGTATTTTGTGGACTTTATAGAAGTCTAAATTACGAAGAGAGTGGGGTTCTCCTACTAGCCCAATATCGATTTCATTTTCTTCTAAGAGCTCTAGAGTTTTATAAGTAGATTGGCAAGAAATTGTTATACTAATGTGTGGGTTGTCATGAACAAATTCATTAAGATAAGGAAGTAAAATATATTTACATAAAGTTGTACTTACTCCTATTTTTAAACTACCTATACCAAGCTGATTCATATGGGTAACTTGTTTTTCGCCAATATATAATACTTCAAAGGCTTTTTTTGTGTGTTTATATAAGACTTCTCCTTCATTGCTTAAAAGAACACCACGAGACGTTCTTTTGAAAAGTTTTACATCCAAGAGCTTTTCTAGCTTACTGATAGATTTACTTATAGCAGGTTGGCTAACATATAATTCTTTTGCAGCCTTAGAGATATTACCATGATTAGCAACAATGTGAAAAATTCTATAAAGAGAGAGATCTTGATGATTCATATTTTTTCCTTCCTTTTTTAAAAGTTCTTATAGATATATTAAAGAGTTTTTGATATATTCAATATAGAGGTATCATTGAAAGTGAAATAACTATGGGTTATAACAAGTATTCATAATATGTATTTCAATTATACCTCATTAACTGATATAATGTCTATAAAATAAAAGCAAGTAGAGGAGTAAAACATGAAGTATAAGATAGCAATAATACCTGGAGATGGAATTGGACCAGAAGTTATGGAAGAAGCTAAAAAGGTTCTTGATAAAATGGGAAAAAAGTATAACCATAGATTTTCTTTTGAAGAAGTTTCAATGGGGGGAGTTTCTATAGATAAGTATGGTGAACCTTTAACAGATAAAGAATTAGAGAAGGCTAGAAACAGTGATTCTGTTCTTCTTGGAGCAGTTGGCGGAGATGTTAGTAATAATAGTTGGTATAAGCTTTCTTCTCACTTGCGTCCAGAGGCAGGCTTGCTTAAGATACGTAAGGAACTAGGACTTTATGCAAACTTAAGACCAGCAATTTTGTATGATGAATTAAGAGGGGCTAGTTCCCTAAAAGATGAAATAACAGAAGGTGGCTTTGATTTCGTTATAATGCGTGAATTAACAGGAGGACTTTATTTTGGAAAGAGAGAAAATAAAGTTATAGATGGAATTAGGGTTGCATATGATACGATGATTTATAATGAAGATGAAATTAAAAGAATAGCAAAATGGGCTTTTGAAATAGCTATGAAGAGAAATAAAAAAGTTACTAGTGTAGATAAGGCTAATGTCTTGGATTCATCTAGGTTGTGGAGAGAAGTAGTTAATGAAGTAAAAGAAGACTATCCTGAGGTGACTTTAGAACATATGCTAGTAGATAACTGTGCTATGCAGTTAGTTAGGAATCCCAAGCAATTTGATGTAGTACTTACAGAAAACACTTTTGGCGATATCTTATCTGATGAGGCAAGTATGATTACAGGATCTATAGGAATGTTATCATCTGCAAGTTTAGCTGATGATAATTTTGGACTATATGAACCAAGTGGTGGTTCTGCTCCAGATATAGCAGGCCAAAATAAAGCTAACCCTATTGCTATGATTTTATCTGCAGCTTTAATGCTTAGGTATTCATTTGACTTAGAAAAAGAGGCTGTTGCCATAGAGGATGCAGTTAAAAAAGTTTTGAATAAAGGTTATAGAACTGTAGATATAATGTCTAATGACACAAAACTTGTTGGCACTAAAGAGATGGGAGATTATATTGTAGCAGAAATATAATTAGCACTTGATTATTTAAGGAGGATATAAATATGGGAATGACTATGACACAAAAGATATTAGCAGATCATGCCGGCTTAGAACAAGTTCAAGCAGGAGATTTAATTATGGCTGATTTAGATATGGTACTAGGTAATGATATAACTGGTCCTGTAGCAATAAAAGAGATGGAAAATATGGGAGCAGATAAAGTATTTAATAAAGACAAGATTGCTCTTGTCCCAGATCATTTCACACCTAATAAAGATATAAAGTCTGCTGAAAATTCTAAATACATGCGCGAATTTGCAAAGAAACATGATATAACTAATTATTTTGAAATTGGAGAAATGGGTATAGAACATGCTTTACTTCCTGAGAAAGGTATAGTTGTAGCAGGAGATGTTATAATTGGTGCGGATTCACATACCTGTACTTATGGGGCACTTGGAGCATTTTCTACTGGTGTTGGAAGTACTGACATGGCAGCGGGTATGATAACAGGTCAGGCATGGTTTAAGGTACCAAGTGCTATTAAGGTTAATTTAATAGGAAAGAAACAAAAGTGGGTTAGTGGCAAGGATGTTATTCTTTATCTTATAGGGAAAATAGGTGTTGATGGAGCCTTATATAAATCTCTGGAATTTACAGGAGAAGGAATATCTGATTTAACAATGGATGATAGATTTACTATCGCTAATATGGCTATAGAAGCAGGAGCTAAGAATGGGATATTTCCTGTAGATGGAAAAACAATAGAATATATAAAAGAACATTCAAAAAGAACTTATAAGGTTTATGAAGCTTGTGAAGATGCAAGTTATGAAGAAACAATTACTTTAGACCTATCACAGATAAGACCGACGGTTGCATTTCCACATTTACCTGAAAACACTAAGCCAATTGACGAAGTAGGAGATATTAAAATCGATCAAGTAGTAATCGGTTCTTGTACAAATGGTCGTTTTGATGATATCAAAGCAGCAGCTGAAATTTTAGCAGGTAGAAAAGTAGCAGACGGTGTAAGAGTTATTATTTTCCCAGCTACTCAAAAAATATACTTAGATGCTTTAAGGGCAGGTTACTTAGAAACCTTTATAAAGGCAGGAGCTATAGTTAGCACGCCAACATGTGGACCTTGTCTAGGCGGTCATATGGGAGTATTAGCTAAGGGCGAGAGAGCAGTTTCAACCACTAATCGTAACTTTGTTGGACGCATGGGGCATACAGAGTCAGAAGTTTATTTGGCTAGCCCACAAGTTGCAGCGGCAAGTGCTGTAACTGGAAAGATATCAAGTCCAGAAGAATTAGAAGAAGTGTAGGAGGATTAACATGAATGCAAAAGGAAAAGTTCACAAATATGGTGATAATGTAGATACAGATGTTATTATACCTGCAAGATATTTAGCCACATCAGATCCTAAAGAATTGGCAGAAAAATGTATGATAGATATTGATCCTGACTTTGTAAGTAAGGTGAAAGAAGGAGATATTATTGTTGCAAATAAAAACTTTGGTTGTGGTTCTTCAAGAGAACACGCACCTATAGCAATCAAGGCATCAGGAGTGTCTTGTGTAATTGCAGAAACATTTGCAAGAATATTCTATCGTAATTCAATTAATATCGGACTTCCAATAATTGAATGTCCA
>CAZOGN010000034.1:0-20422 GCA_964579655.1 uncultured Lachnospiraceae bacterium | reverse complement strand
CTCATGTAGCTGGAATAATTGGAGGAAATGGTAGTGCATCAAACAAGGTCTATATGGGCATAGCTCCAAAATGTAATTTAATAGGGGTAAAAGTGTTAAATAGCAAAGGTGATGGAAATATATCTGATGTCTTAGCCGGATTGCAATGGATTATAGATAATAAAAAAAAGTACAATATTAGAATTGTAAATATTTCTGTTGGTGCTACTACAAAAAGTGAACAAGACGAAAGCTCTATGCTTGTAAAAGGTGTAAATGCAGTATGGGATGCAGGCCTTGTGGTAGTTGTAGCCGCGGGAAACAATGGGCCTAATCCTATGTCCATTTCAATTCCTGGTATTAGCAGGAAGGTGATAACTGTAGGATCATCAGATGATAATTATACAGTTGAAGTTTTTGGGAGTAAAAAAAAGGACTACTCTGGGAGAGGTCCAACATCAGCATGTATAAAAAAGCCAGATATTATTGCTCCAGGTTCTAGCATAGTCTCATGTCAAGTTCACAAAAGAAAAAGTTATAAAACTAAAAATAGAAACACTTCTCCAATGTATACAATAAAAAGTGGAACATCAATGTCAACACCAATAGTTTCAGGAGCCATAGCATTACTACTATCTAGACATCCTAAATTGACTAATCGAGATGTAAAATTAAAACTAAAAACTTCAACTATAGACTTGGGACATTCTTGGTCAAAGCAAGGTTGGGGTTTAATAAATATACCTAAACTATTATCATAAAATATTAAACTTTAAATATGTAAAGTAAATTAGAAATTAATCATAAAAAATAGGAAATAAGGCAAGCCAGTATACATATGATACTATGTAATCTTATTTAGGAGGCTCATAAATGAGTGATTTAACAGCTACAAATTGCGGCATTGGATGCGGTGGAGACAGTGGTTCTTTAATTCTTATTGTTCTTCTACTTTGCTGTGGAGGTATGGGAGGATTAGGATCAGGATCAGGTCGTTGTGGAGACAGTGGATGTGATTCTGCAGTATGGTTAATACTAATCCTTTGCTTATGTGGTAATGGCGGCTTCGGATGCTAAAATGCTAAAATAACATTATTAAAGAATGAGCGTGCTATCAACTGGTGGCATGCTCATTCTTTATGATGTAAACATTATTATTTATTCTTATTAATAGAATTTAGATATTTTTTTATACATTCTTCATCTATCTCATAAACTGTATTATTATCAACTATTAAAGAATCTGTTTTTTGAAAGTTAGAAGTAGGATCCTTTATGTTTTTCTTAGTATAGGGTATTTTGCCTTCATGATTATAACTATTCTTATTATAATAGTAAGTCATATTTACCTCCTAAAGTTACAAATAGAATAATACATTATCTCAATTTAAATGAAACGTATTATTTATAAATATTATATGACGCAAATACCTTTATGCCATCAAAAAAATGTTAGTCTTGATTATATAGTTGATATCTTTTATACTTTATATTACTAAATAAGGGAGGGTGTGTGTCTTATGTCTGGTTCAATATATGGAAATCTTTTTAAAATATCTACGTGGGGTGAATCCCATGGGAAAGCTATTGGTGTAGTAGTAGATGGATGTCCTGCAGGTTTAAATTTAAGAGTTGATAATGTGCAAAGATATCTAAATAGACGTCGTCCTGGACAGAACGAATATACTACAAGTAGGAATGAAAAAGATGATGTAGAGATATTATCAGGTACTTTTAATGGTAAAACTACAGGTACACCTATATCTATGCTTGTTAGGAATACAGATCAACATTCTGAAGATTATGGAGATATAGCTAATTATTATCGTCCTGGTCATGCAGATTATACATATGATGCAAAATATGGATTTAGGGATTACCGTGGTGGAGGTCGATCTTCTGGAAGAGAAACAATTGGAAGAGTAGCAGCAGGAGCAATTGCTAGTGAAATACTTAAAGAGCTAAATATAAATATTTGTACTTATGTAAAATCTATTGGACCTATAGGCATTGATTATAATAAGTTTGATAGTGAAAACATTTTAAAAAGTCCTCTATTTATGCCAGATTTAGAAGCATCAGCAAAGGCTGAACAATTAGTTCTTGAAATGAAGGAAGAGGAAGATTCCCTTGGTGGTGTAATTGAATGTGTTGTTTCAGGTTTACCGGTTGGAATAGGTAATCCTGTATTTGAAAAAACAGATGCCAACATAAGTAAAGGTATTATGTCTATGGGAGCAATGAAGGGTATTGAATTTGGCTCTGGATTTAATGCGACAAAAAAGACAGGTTCTGAAAATAACGATCCATTTATAGCAGATGATGAAGGCAATATAAGCAAAGTAAGCAATAATGCAGGTGGAGTTTTAGGAGGAATGACTGATGGCTCTGAAATCATATTTAGAGCAGCGGTAAAACCAACTTCCTCAATAAGTAAACCCCAAAAGACTGTTAACAATTTAGGAGAAAATATAGAAATAAACATAAAAGGACGCCACGATCCATTAATAGCACCAAGAGCTGTTGTTGTCGTAGAAGCAATGACCGCACTTACAATAGTTGATATGTTATTTGTGAATATGCATTCTAAGATGGAAAATGTAGAGAGGTTTTATGGGGTGAAGAAGTGAAATTTTTTCATATTTCCGATTTGCATATTGGGAAAAAGTTGAGAGAAGTGGATATTAGTAAGGATCAAGAACATATTTTAAATGAAATCATCAAACTTGCTGACAAAGAAAGACCAGACGCATTTTTAATAGCTGGGGACATTTACGACAGAAGTGTTCCATCTGCTAATGCAATTAACTTGTTTGATGATTTCATTACTGAGCTTGAAAGTAGAAATATAAAAGTGTTTATAATTAGTGGAAATCATGATTCTCCTGAAAGAATTCAATTTGCTAATAAAATACTAGAAAAAAGTGGTGTATATATAGCAGGAACTTTTGATGGCAAATTAAAAAGTCTAGTGCTTGAGGATAAGTATGGACCAATTAATATATATATGCTTCCATTCATTAAGCCTTCAATTGTGTCTAACTTTTTTGAGGATGAAATTGTTGATTCCTATGAAAAGGCGGCAAGCTTAGTTATATCTAAAGAAGATATTGATCCTAATCAAAGGAATGTTTTACTTGCCCATCAATTTGTAACAAATAATGGGCAAGAACCAGAACAATCAGAATCAGAGTCAATTAGAGTTGGAGGCCTTGATAATATTGATGTTTCAATTTTTGATAAGTTTGATTATGTTGCTTTAGGTCATATACATAGACCACAAAAAGTCGGAAGAGATACAGTAAGGTATTGTGGAACTCCCTTAAAGTATTCATTTTCAGAACATAATCATAAAAAGTCAGTAACCATGCTAGACTTTAATGAGAAGAATGATATTACTATAAATAAATTACCATTGTATCCTTTAAAGGATATGAGAATTATTAAAGATACATTGAACAATTTACTAAACAGTGAAGAATATACAAAGTATTCTGATGATTATATTTATGCAATTGTAACAGATGAGGAAGAATTGTTTGATCCAATTGGACAACTTAGGAATATCTATAAGAATATATTATTGCTTGAAATCGAAAATACAAGATCACAATATATAGAAAATGATTTAATTTTTTCAACCCAAATAAAAGAAAAGGATCCTTTTCTTTTATTTCAAGAATTTTATTTTAGTCAAAACAATGTTGATATAAGTCCTTCCCAAGAAAAAATCTTACTTGAAATATTAAATAATCTTGGAGGTGGAGAATAATGAAGCCCATAAAGCTAATTATGCAGGCGTTTGGACCTTACTCTGGAAAAACTGAAATTGATTTTTCCAAGTTTGCTTCAAGTGGCTTATTTCTTGTATCAGGAGATACAGGTTCAGGAAAGACAACAATTTTTGATGCTATTTCTTATGCATTATTTGATAAAACAAGTGGTCAGTCTAGGGGTATTAACTCAATTCGAAGTGACTTTGCAAGTGAGGACACTTTTACAGAAGTTACTTATACCTTTTCTCATAAAGATAAAGTATACATTATAAATAGATATCCAGATCAACTTCGAAAAGGTAAGAAAATTGACAGGATGGTACAACAAAAAAAGGGTGTTTCTATTAAATTACCAGATGGTAAGCTTTTAGACTCACTAACCGAAGTAAACAATACCATTACCGATATTCTAGGAGGCCTAGGCTATGATCAATTTAAGCAAATATCTATGATAGCTCAAGGAGAATTTCTAGATCTTCTTTTAGCAGATAATGAAAAAAGAAATGATATTCTTCAAAGAGTTTTTGATACTGCATACTATCAAAATATATCCATAAAACTTCGCCATAAAGAAAATGAATTAAAAAGAGAAAATAATGACATTATTAATTTGATGAAGCAATTTATTGGAGACATCCGTTGTGAAGAGGATTCTAAGTATTTTGAACAAGTTAATACTTATAAAGTGGATAAAAACGTCTACCAAACAGATGAAATAATTGCTTGTTTGAAAAATATATTAAATGAAGATAAGAATATTATTAAAAAACTAGATAGTAAGATTAATGAAATATCAGATAGACATTTAGAATTATCAAAAGAAGAAGAAAATGGTCTTAGTATAAACAAAGATATTGATGAAAAAGAAATAATAGAAAAGAAATTAGAAGAACTAAAGGCTAAAGAATCAGAAATAAATGCTTTGTTTAAAAAGGCAAGCCTTAGCCAGGAAGCACGCTCCAATATTAGACCTTTAGAAATGAACAAAACACAAAAAGAAGTTTCAGTAAATGAAACTAAAGAAAAGATAGAAGCAAGCAATAATAAGATTGAAGATCTATCAAAAGATATAGAGGAAGCAAGAAAAGTTTTCAATAAAGAAAAAGATAAAGAAGGATTAAAAGCTAGTTTAAATACAAGTATTAGTGACTTGAAGAAAAGCTTAGATAAGTATATTGAACTTGAAGATTATAAAGAAGATAAAGTTAATAAAGATATTAATTTAAATAAAAATATAGAAAAGTTAAATGAATCAAAGCGCCAGTTAGAGAAGTTGTTAAAAACAAAAGAGGATTTAGAAAAAGAAATAAATGACTTATCGAATATTCAAATATTAAGAATTGAATGTGCTAATAAGTTGGAAAAAGAAAATAACAACAAAAAGAAATTAGACAACTTATATATAGATATAGAGGAAATTATAAAACTAGAATTATTATCAAAAAAAGCTTTAGTAGAATATAAAAAATCAGAAGAAGAGTATCAAGCAAGTAATGATGAGTATGAAAAATACCAAAAGATGTTTTTAAGAGAACAAGCAGGAATATTAGCCATGGATCTAAAAGAAGATATGCCTTGTCCTGTTTGTGGTTCTACACATCATCCAAGTTTAGCTCATTTGCAAGATGATGCTCCTACAAAAACTATCTTAGATGAGATGAAAGCAAATACAAGTAAATTATTATCCAAATTACAAGAGGCTAGTAAGTACTCAGGAAATCTTAAAAGCCAGTTTAATAGTAGAAAAGAAGCCATAAAGGAACTTCTTTTTGAGTATAATATTGACTCTGACAAAGAAGAATTTGAAAATATAAAAGTTCTTTTACTTAATTATAAAAACAAGTCAGATAATGCAATTCTTGAATTAGAAGAAGAATACAAGTCTATTGAAAAGAAAGTAAATAAATACGAAGATGATAAAAACAAAATAATTATAGTAGAAGAAAATATCAAACTTATAAAAGAAGAAAAGCAAGAATTATCTGAATCAAAGATTGGTTTAGAAAAAGAATTAAGTACAATTTCATATAAAATTGAGAGTGTAGGTAAAGAATTAGAATATCCATCATTAAATATAGCCAAGGAAACTTTAAGTAAGCTTAAAAAAGACTTAGAAGAGCTTAAGAAACAATATAAAGAAGCAGAAGAAAACTATTACAAGCTAGAAACTCAATTAAGTAATTTAAGTACAATATTAAAAGAAAATGAAAAAGCCTTGAATGATTACACTAAGCAAGCATATATAGCTAAGGAAGAGTATTTGGCTGCAATTAAAGAAAGTTCTTTAGTTGATGAAGAAACCTATCATTTGCATCAATTGTCTCAAGTAGAAATAGATGAAATGAAAAGAACATGTAACGATTATGAAATTGAAAAAAGAGAAAATCTTGCCAGGTTAAAGGTCTTAATAACAAAAACAAAAAACAAGGTAAAAGTTAATCTTGAAGAAATAAGTATTAAACTAGAAGAACTAAGAGTTTCTAAGGAAAAACTAGAAGAAGAAAGAACTATAACTTATAGTAAAATTTCTAGAAATGAAGAAGTTAAAAAGAGTTTAAAAACAAAAAATAAAGAAAGATTAATAAAAAATCAAGAATACTTAGATGTTGATGCTTTAGCTAGGACAGCCAATGGTAGACTTGAAGGAAAAGCAAAAATCACTTTTGAAACATATATTCAAGCTGCATATTTTGTACAAATCATAAAAAAGGCTAATGAACGTTTTTATAATATGTCAGGAAAGAGATATGAGTTACTCAGAAAAGAATCAGGTAACATACAAAAATTTACAGGACTAGAGCTTGATGTTTATGATAATTGGACTGGCAAAATTAGAAATGTAAACTCCCTTTCTGGTGGTGAATCATTTATGGCAGCACTAGCATTGTCACTCGGATTTTCGGATGTTATTCAGAATCATTCCGGTGGTATAGAAATAGACACACTTTTTGTTGACGAAGGATTTGGGTCTTTAGATTCGAATGCACTAGAACAGTCAATTGGAACTTTATCATCTTTAACTAAGGGAAATCGCTTAGTAGGAATTATATCTCATGTAGATGAGTTAAAGGATAAGATTCCCAATCAGATTACTGTTAAAAAGGGTATTGGTGGAAGTTATATAAAAGACATAAAGAATGAACATCAATAAAAAACAATTTAATTTTAAATATTAAGATAAAGTCATGGTCTTTACCATGGCTTTATTTACTTGTAATTGTATAATTTATATCATTCTGGATAATTTAATAATATCTATATATTATTAAATAAAGAAAGGAATAAAAAAATATGGCGAATTCATCTGACAAAAACATACTAAAGGGTGACAACAAGAGACTTACAAATAAAGAAGCAACTAACTGTGAATCAACTGCAGCGTGGTCTAATGATGAAAAACTAGAAGAGAAAACAAAGGTTAATATACCTTCGGATTACAGTGTAAATAAAGCAAAAAACTGGGTTGATAATGGAAGTCAGACTTGAGAGAAAGGTTAGGATGAGAATATGTCAAAAATTCAAATGACAGTTGATGGAAATACTGCAGCAGCATATGTAGCTTATGCATTTACAGATCTTGCATCTATATATCCAATTACACCATCATCCACAATGGCTGAAATAGTAGATGAATGGTCTGCAGGTGGGCGTAGAAATATATTTGGACAAAGAGTAAATGTTGTGGAGATGCAATCAGAGGCTGGAGCCGCTGGTACAATGCACGGAGCCTTACAGTCAGGAGCGCTATCTACAACTTTCACAGCTTCTCAAGGATTATTACTTATGATACCAAACATGTATAAAATAGCAGGAGAACTACTACCAGGAGTTTTTCATGTAAGTGCCAGAGCGCTGGCATCTCACGCCCTTAGTATATTTGGTGATCATCAAGATGTTATGGCAGCAAGACCTACAGGATGTCCAATAATTGCAACAGGTTCAGTACAAGAAATCATGGACCTTGCACCTATAGCACATTTAGCTGCTATAAAAGGTAGACTACCATTCATTCATTTTTTTGATGGTTTTAGAACATCCCATGAAGTGCAAAAGGTGGAAGCTTTAGAGTATAAAGATTATAGCGATTTAATAGACCTTGATGCTCTTTGCAAGTTTAGAGAGAGATCCCTTTCACCTAATCACCCTGTAATAAGAGGTACAGCACAAAATCCCGATATATATTTTCAAAATAGAGAGGCAATAAACCCTTTTTATAATAATATTATTAATATCGTAGAAGACTATATGGATAAAATATCTGAGCTAACTAATAGAGACTATGGATTGTTTAATTATTATGGACATAAAGATGCAGAGCATATAATAATTGCTATGGGTTCTATTACACAAATAATAGAAGAAGTTATTGATTACTTTAATAATCAGGATAAAAAATATGGTCTAGTAAAAGTTCATTTATATAGGCCGTTTTCTATAGAACATTTGAGAAATATAATTCCAAAAAATGTGAAGAAAATTGCAGTTCTTGACAGAACAAAAGAACCAGGTGCAATTGGTGAACCTTTATATGAGGATGTTTGTTCGGCTTTTGCCAATGTAGAAGGTGCACCTACTATTATAGGTGGTAGATATGGATTGGGTTCAAAAAACACCACTCCTAGAGATGTGGCAGCAGTTTATAATAATTTACAAGACAAGAATAGTAAAAATGGATTTACTATAGGAATTTGTGATGATCTAACAAATACCTCTCTAAAGACTAATAAAGACTTAGAAACAGCTCCTGAAGGTCTTATTTCATGTAAGTTTTGGGGACTTGGATCTGATGGAACAGTTGGTTCAAATAAACAGGCCATAAAAATAATTGGTAATAATACTGATATGCATGTACAAGCCTATTTTGATTATGATTCTAAGAAATCAGGAGGCCTTACGGTTTCACATCTTAGATTTGGTCATACTCCAATAAAGTCATCTTATTTAATTGATAATGCAGACTATGTAGCCTGTCATAATCAGTCTTATGTAAATAAATATGATATTATAAGTGATATCAAAACAGGCGGTACATTTGTTTTAAACTGTACTTGGGACGATGAAGAATTAGAAGAAAAGTTGCCGGCAACCTATAAAAGAAAGATAGCTGATAGAAACATCAAATTCTATACAATTAATGCAGGATCAATTGCTGAAAAAATCGGCCTTGGAAATCGCATTAATATGGTAATGCAAGGAGCATTTTTCAAACTGCTTAATATATTGCCTGAAGTAGTTTTTATAAAAGAATTAAAGGATGCAGTTGTTAATTCTTATTCACGTAAGGGTGAGAAAGTTGTAAAAATGAACTTTGAATCCATAGAGATGGGAGTTTCAAGTGTTCGTAAAATCACGGTGCCAGAGAGTTGGCTTAATGCAAGGGATAATGATAGTACAATTAAGGAAGCAGAATTTATAGAGAAAATCATGAGACCAATGGAGAGCCAAAAAGGTAATGATTTGCCTGTAAGTGTATTTAAGGACAGGGAAGATGGTACTTTTCCTTCGGGATCGACAGCATATGAAAAGCGTGGTATAGCTACAACTGTTCCAAAGTGGATAGATGAAAACTGTATTCAATGTAATCAATGCTCTTACATTTGTCCTCATGCGGTTATTAGACCATTTGTTTTAACGCAGGACGAAGCCTTAAAAGCTCCTGAAAGTTTTATAACACTTGATGCTAAGGGAAAGAATTTAAAAGATTTCAAATATAGAATACAAATTAGTCCAATGGATTGTACAGGATGTGGAAACTGTGCTGATATTTGTCCGGCTCCTGAAAAAGCCCTAGTTATGGAGCCAATATCTACACAAGTTGAAATTCAGGTAAAAAATTGGAAATATGCAATTACTGAAGTAAAATACAAAAAAGATATTGTATATAATAATACATTTAAAGAAAGTCAATTTAAAGAACCTCTAATAGAATTTTCAGGTGCTTGTGCAGGATGTGGAGAAACTCCTTATATTAAGTTAGTAACTCAGCTCTTTGGTGAGCGAATGATGATTGCTAATGCTACAGGGTGTTCTTCAATTTGGGCAGCTTCGGCACCAAGTACTGCTTATACAACTAATTATGAGGGAAAAGGTCCATCATGGGCAAATTCACTATTTGAAGATAATGCAGAGTATGGATTTGGTATGTATCTTGGTGTTAAGCATATGCGAGATAAAATTGAAGATAGTATAAATGCATTAATTAAGATGGATATAGACGAAAAAATCAAAGAAACATTTATAGACTGGCTCCATTATAGAGAAGACGGCAATATGTCAAAAGAAATAAGTAAAAAGATACTTGGAATTCTTGAAAAATATAATCCGTCAAATAAAGAAGAAGAGAAACTATTAAAAGAAATAAGTGACAGAAGTGATTACCTAACTAAACGTTCTATATGGATTTTAGGAGGAGATGGCTGGGCATATGATATTGGATATGGAGGCCTTGACCATGTAATGGCATCAGGAGAAGATGTCAATATACTGGTTTTTGATACTGAAATATATTCAAATACTGGAGGACAGGCATCAAAATCAACTCCAACTGCAGCAGTTGCTAAGTTTGCATCATCTGGTAAGAAAACTGGAAAAAAGGATTTAGGAAGAATGATGATGACTTATGGAAATGTATATGTAGCTCAAGTAGGAATTAATGCAAACAATAATCAACTATATAAGGCTATAAGCGAAGCGGAAAATTATAAGGGACCGTCAATAGTAATTGCTTATTCACCATGCATTAGTCATGGTATAAAAGCAGGAATGGGAAAAAGTATGGAAAATATAAAAAATGCTGTTAATTGTGGTTACTGGCATTTGTATAGATATAATCCTAGTTTAAAAGAAGAAGGTAAAAACCCATTTATCCTAGATTCAAAAGAACCTAAGGGAGATTTTGAGGAGTTTTTAATGGGACAAGTTAGATATTCATCACTAAAACAAAGCTTTCCAGAAGAAGCTGAGGAATTATTTGAAAAAGCCAAAAAGGATTCAGAAGAAAGATATAAGATATATAAAACATTAGCTAGTTTGTAAATAAAGTTTGGATTTTTCAGAGTAGAGACAATAAGTTTCTACTCTGATTTTTTACTCATAATGATGCACTAATTCCACAAAAACACATCATATCTTTATAATTAAATTAAAAAAATTAATTCAGAGGTTCACAAATAAGAAAATATGTATTATATTAATAGATAGTGTGTTTTATTTTTAACAAACACCCATGAGTTTCGTCAATGATTTCTACTTACTGGTACAAATTGTTGATTAATAATAAAAAATGGAGGAAAGATATGTATCAAGATCAAATTACTAAGGCTAAAGAACATTTTGGAAAGCTTTTAGAAGAACAGCTTCAAAGAGTTGAAACAATGAAAAAAGAAGGAGATTTTGTTGACTACTCAAAGCTTGATAAGATTATCATTGGGGTTTGTGGTGGAGACGGTATTGGTCCTTCAATAACAGGACAAACCCAAAGAGTTCTAGAACATTTGCTAACTGATGATGTAAATGCTGGAAAAGTTGAATTTAGAACAATTGAAGGTTTAACAATTGAAAGAAGAGCAGAAGAAGATGTAGCTATTCCTGCTGATGTATTAGAAGAATTAAAGAAATGTAATGTAATACTTAAGGGGCCAACAACTACACCAAGAAAAGGTGATTCATGGCCAAACGTAGAAAGTGCTAATGTTGCAATGAGAAAAGAATTAGATTTATTTGCAAATGTTAGGCCAGTGAAAATAGAAGAAGAAGGAATTGACTGGACTTTTTATAGGGAAAACACAGAAGGTTCATATGCTTTAGGTAGCCAAGGTGTTAACGTTACAGAAGACTTAGGTGTTGATTTCACAGTAGTTACATCTCAAGGAACAGAAAGAATTATTCGTGCAGCTTTTGATTTTGCAAAAGCTAATGGAAGAACAAGAGTAACAGCTGTTACAAAAGCTAATATTGTTAAAACTACTGATGGAAAGTTCTTAGACTTCTTTTATGAAATAGCAAAAGAATATCCAGACATTGAAGCAGATGATTGGTACATTGATATAATGACTGCAAAGTTAATAGATGAAAAACGTAGAAAAGATTTTCAAGTTATGGTACTTCCAAACCTATATGGTGATATCTTAACAGATGAAGCGGCTGAATTCCAAGGTGGTGTTGGTACAGCTGGTAGTGCTAACTTAGGTAAAAAGTACTCTATGTTTGAAGCTATTCATGGTTCAGCTCCAAGAATGGTTGAAGAAGGAAGAGATATTTATGCTGATCCTTCAAGTGTTATAAGAGCTGGGGCTATGTTATTAAATCATATTGGTTATAAAGAAGAAGCTGACAAGTT
The DNA here is from genome assembly GCA_964579655.1 of uncultured Lachnospiraceae bacterium. Lineage (GTDB taxonomy): Bacteria > Bacillota > Clostridia > Lachnospirales > Lachnospiraceae > JAAYRG01. The sequence continues at coordinate 8,329 of CAZOGN010000034.1, read as the reverse complement.
ATATAAAGCACTTGATATCTGTAGTACTGAAAAGAAATTTGTTATTACAGGAAGAGATACTGGTGCAACTAGTGCAGAATATGCTGACTATGTAATGGAAGTTATTGAAAGTTTATAAAAATTAAAGAAAGCTATGCTAAGGAAAGACATAAAGTCTAACCTTGGCATAGCTTTTGTATTTTCTTATAAAGAGTCTTCGGATAATTCTTCTGCCAACTCTTCCCATCTGTCTAATAAAATTTTCAAATTTGCATCTATTTCTTTTTTTTCATTTTGTAGTTCCACTAATTTTTCAACATTAGTATAAATGTCTTCCAACAATAAAAGTTTATCAATCTCTTCTAAGCTTTTTTCTAGTTTTGTGATTTTCTTTTCCGTGTCTTTATATTCATTTAATAACTTACGCCTCTGAGCTTGTTCTTCTTTTTGCCTATGCCAATCAAGCTTGCCAGAAGAAAGATTGGAAATTTCATTTGATAAATCTTTGTTGTTAATATCATCGCTTAAATATATGTCTTTAAATTCCTCTTTCTTTTCAACATAATAATCATAATTCCCTAAGTAATTAATCACTGTATTATTTGTTAACTCCAAAATTCTATGTGCAGTTTTATTTATGAAGTAACGGTCATGAGAAACATATAAAACAGTTCCAGAATACCGATTTATTGCCTTTTCCAACACTTCTTTTGAAGCAATATCTAAGTGATTTGTTGGCTCATCCATTATTAGAAAATTAGCTTCTGATAACATAAGTTTAGCTAAAGCAACCCTTCCTCTTTCTCCACCGCTCAAATCTTTAATTTGCTTAAAGACATCGTCATTTGTAAATAAAAATGAAGCCAAAATATTTCTAACAGAAGTATTGTTCAAATATGGGTACTTATCCTGAATCTCATCAAAAATATTTTTTTCTAAATTCAATGATTGCTGTTCCTGATCAAAATAACCAATGTGGACGTTTTCCCCTATTTTGATACTACCTTCATCAGCTTGAGCTATTTTATTAATTATTTTTAAAATAGTAGACTTTCCAGTTCCGTTATTACCAATAATTGCAAGATGTTCTCCTCTTTTTATTTCAAAATTAATATTGGTAAACAAATTAAGGCCGTCATAAGATTTGGATAAATCAGTTACACTAAGAACATCATTTCCGCTACTTATTTGTGGTTTGAACTGGATTGCCATTGAACTATCAAACTCATAGGGTTTATCTATAGTATCTACTTTGGCAAGTAATTTTTCCCTGCTCCTAGCTCTTTTAACTGATTTTTCGCGATTAAAAGAACGAAGTTTTTTAATTACTTCTTCTTGACGTTTTAATTCTTTTTGTTGGTTTATGTAGTGCTTTATCATTGTTTCATGTTGCTTGGCCTTTTTAACTGAATAAGTAGAATAGTCACCTTCAAAAACAGATGATTTATTATTTTCAATTTCAATTACCCTTGTAACGAACTTATCCAAAAAATAACGATCATGAGCTATGGTTAAAACAGCACCTTTATAGTTGGATAAAAAAGACTCTAACCAGCTAATGGTTTCTAGGTCAAGGTGGTTTGTAGGTTCGTCAAGTAGCAATATATCAGGATTACTTAATAAAAGTTTACCAAGCGCAATTCTTGCTTTTTCTCCACCTGATAATGTTTCAACTAAATTATCGAAATTTTCTTCTTCAAATCCCAAACCTTTTAGAACTCCAACAACTTCACTTTTATAAGCATAACCATTTTCGGAATCAAACTTGCTAGTTAATCTTGAATAAGTTTCTAACATTTGCTCTAGTTGTCTTCCAGAAGCAGACTTAATATCTATTTCTAATTGTCTAATATCTTCTTCTAATTTTATAATATCAGCCTTTACACTAAGCATTTCATCATAAACAGTATTATCAGAAGTAACAGCTTCGTGTTGAGACAAATACCCAAGTACACAAGCTTTAGATAAGGTTACTAAGCCCTGATCAGCTGACAAATCACCAACTATTATTTTAAACAAGGTGGATTTACCTGCACCATTCATGCCAACTACGGCAATTTTCTCGTTTTTATTTATTTGAAAAGTAACATTTTCTAAAACTTTTGTGGTTCCAAAGCTTTTTCCAATGTTATTACATGCTAATATCATAATTGTGCTATACCTTTCTGCTTTTAATATAATAAAACCTATAAATTAATACATAGTTAATATTGTAGCATTCAAAGTTACTTGTATCAAATAAAAGTTATACTTGACTATAGCAAAGCTAATTGATTGACAAAATATTGACAATCGAATATAATTGATATATTAAAATAAATGTAAATTTTAATTAAGGAGGAGTATAAATTGGCAGATAACATTTCTTCAGCGGTGATAAGTAGATTACCCAGATATTACAGATATTTAGGTGATTTGTTAGCATCTGGAATGGTAAGAATATCATCAAAGGAATTAAGTGAAAAAATGAATGTTACAGCATCTCAAATCCGACAAGATTTTAATAACTTTGGTGGTTTTGGCCAACAAGGTTATGGGTACAATGTTGAAATTCTTTATAACGAGATAGCTAAGATACTAGGTTTAGATAAAAAATTTAATCTTATAATTATAGGTGCTGGTAATTTAGGTCAAGCAATTGCTAATTATAAAGATTTTAAAAAAAGAGGCTTTAATTTAATGGGGATTTTTGATGTAAATCCTAAGCTACAGGGATTGTCTATTGGGGACATTCCGATTAGAGGTATTGAGGAACTTGAAGATTTTATAGAAAACAATGAGATTGATATTGCAGCACTTACCCTTCCTAAAAAACAAGCACCGGAAATGGCCAATATACTGGTTGGTTATGGTATAAAAGCGTTTTGGAACTTTGCACCAGTTGACCTAAACTTTTCAGACGACATAGTGGTAGAAAACGTACATTTAGCAGAAAGTCTCATGCAACTTTCTTATGCATTAACTGTTAAAATAAACAGTAATAAAGAATAATTTCTTTGCAATAGAAGGGATTTTTTATGATAATTGGAATTGGTACAGATCTAATTGAATCAAGCCGTGTTATAAAAGCTTGTAGCAAGTCTTCATTTCAAGAGAAGATATTTACTAAGGATGAAATTGAATTATGCAAGGAAGATAAAGTTAAGTTTGCTGATAATTTTGCAGTGAAAGAAAGTGTTTCAAAAATGTTGGGTACGGGATTTACTGGCATAAAGCCAATTGAAATAGAAGTACTTAGGGATTCAAAAGGTAAGCCATATGTTAATATGTATGGTGCCTGTCTTAAAAAATCAATAGAACTTGGTATTAGAAAGGTTTTTGTAACTATTTCTAATACTAAGGAATTTAGTATGGCATTTGTTGTAGGTGAAGGGGGTATAGATAAGTGCAAATAGTAGTAGATTCAGTAACTATGAAAGCAATTGATAACTATACAATTAATGAAATTGGTATACCTTCACTTGTTTTAATGGAAAGAGCAGCCTTAGCAGTAGCTGATTGTGTCAAGGAACATATAGTAAGTGATGATAAAATACTTGCTATTTGTGCTGGGGGTAATAATGGTGCGGATGGTATTGCAGCAGCTAGAATTTTAAAGCTACAAGGATACAAAGCAGACATATTAATTATAGGGGATACAGACAAATGCTCAAAGGAATTTGAAAAACAGATTAATATTGCAGAGAATTTAGGCATAAATATATATAATAGTGTTGAACTAAATGAATATACTATAATAATAGATGCTATTTTTGGAATAGGATTAAATAAAGTAGTTAAAGGTGAATATTTAAATCTTATAAAATCTATTAATAATTCTAAACACACTGTATTTAGTGTGGATATACCCTCAGGCTTGTCAGCAAGTATAGGTAAACCCCTTGGAGATGCTGTTGTAGCCAACTATACAGTTACCTTTGCCTATAATAAAATAGGCCTAATTCTTTATCCAGGTCATGAATATGCAGGTGAAGTTATTGTTTCTGATATTGGTTTGTACAGGAAGATTGAAGAAGAACATAAATGCTATATATATGATAATAATGATTTGATGAACTTACCAAAGCGAATAAGCAATTCACATAAAGGAGATTATGGTAAACTTCTAGTTGTCGCAGGTTCTGTATGGATGAATGGAGCTTGTTATCTAACTAGCAAGGCTGCCTATAGAATGGGGGCAGGTTTGCTTAAGGCTGTTATTCCAAAAGAAAATAGCACTATAATGCAAACTATGTTAGCGGAAGCCCTTATATCTACTTATGAAAGTAACAATGAACTAAGCTTGGCAGATAAGGATAAGATTAATCAAGACATATCATGGGCAACATTTATAGTGATTGGACCAGGGCTTGGAACAAATAAGATTTCATATGACTTACTAAAGCTAGTATTAAATAATGCGAAAGTCCCTGTATTAATTGATGCAGATGGAATTAATATTTTAGCCAAGATGATAAATGATCAAGAAGAGATTAATGAAGTTTATACGGATAATATTAATCTTCTTGTCGCAAACAGACTAAAAATATTAAAAAACATCTTACCAAAGAATGTTATTCTAACACCACATTTAAAGGAATTATCAAGATTATTTAATATACCATTGGAAAAAATCAAAAATAATATAATGGAAGTTGCAGATGTAATAACAAAAGATAATTCATTTATATATGTAATGAAAGATGCTAGGACAGTTGTAGCTCATGAAAATAGTCGATACATTAATGTTTCTGGAAATAGTGGTATGTCAACTGCTGGAAGCGGAGATGTATTATCTGGAATAATTGCTAGTTTAATTGCTCAGGGATTGGAGCCTAAACTAGGAGCTGAACTAGGAGTTTATATTCATGGATTAGCAGGAGATATTGCGACAAAGGATAAAAATCAATATTCAATAATTGCTAGTGATATAATTGATGGCCTTGCCAATGTTTAAAGTTTGATTTATTATTTAAGCAGTTAGTATATCACATGTGATAAATGGAGGATTGAGATTAATGTCATCAAATAATAAAAGATATTTTAGAGTAGAAGCAGATATCAATTTAGATGCTATCTACCATAATGTAGAACAAATTAAGAAGTCTACTAATTCAAGTAAAAAGATAATGATTATTATAAAAGCCGATGGCTATGGTCATGGAGCTATTCCGATAGCAAAGAAAATAGATAGTATTGTAGATGCATATGGTATTGCGATAATTGAAGAGGGAATTGAGCTTAGAAAAGCAGGTATCGATAAGGAAATTTTAATACTTGGATACACTCCACCCCAACACTTTAAAGATTTAATAAAATATAATATTACTCCATCTATTTTTCAATATAGTATGGCCCTTGAACTTTCTAAGGAGGCACTTTTACAGAAGAAGACTGTTCCTGTTCATATAAAAATAGATACTGGAATGAGCAGACTTGGCTTTTTTAACAAAGAAAAAGATATAAAAGAAATTATTAAGATATCAAAACTTGAAGGAATAAGAATAGAAGGTATATTCACCCATTTTGCCTGTGCTGATCAAATAGATAAGAGTATATCATATAAGCAGTTAGATGATTTTTTACAAATGATTAGTTCTTTAGAAAAAGAAGGTCTTAATATTCCGCTTAAGCATATTTCAAATTCAGCTGGAATTATTGACTTACCTCAAGCTAATCTTGATATGCTTAGGTGTGGAATAGCTACATATGGATTATACCCATCTACCGAAGTAAGTCATACTAATATAGAATTACAAGCGGCCATGTCACTAAAAAGTCATGTGAGTTTTATTAAAGAGGTAGACAAAGGTACTGGAGTAAGTTATGGAAGAACTTATATAACTAGTAAAAAAATCAAGATAGCAACTATACCAGTTGGATATGGTGATGGCTATCCAAGAAATTTATCTTCAAAAGGAAGAGTATTAATTAATGGAAAGTCTGCACCGATTATAGGTAGGATATGCATGGATCAATTTATGGTTGACATTACTGATATTAAAGATGTTAAGCAAGGAGATGTTGTAACCTTAATTGGTCAAGATGGACTAGGGAGTATTACAGTAGAAGAATTAGCTCAACTTTCTGGTAGATTTAATTACGAATTTATTTGCAATGTAGGAAAAAGGATACCTAGATTATATTATTCTAATAAAGAACTAACCGAAATAATTGAATATTAAACAAACACTTTTTAAAAGATTTACTTATAACATAAAACATTTTATGGAATACAAATAGAAAAACAGGAAACAATATAAGCAAGCCATAAAATGGAGTGTGAATAAAGTGATTATAAGACGAGGCGATATTTATTATGCTGACCTTAGACCCGTAGTTGGTTCTGAGCAAGGAGGTGTACGGCCTGTATTAATAGTACAAAATGACACCGGCAACAAACATAGTCCTACAGTAATATGTGCAGCGCTAACTTCGAAAATGAATAAAGCAAAGCTACCCACACATATACAAATAGATGCGGATAAATACGGCATTATAAAAGATTCAGTTATTCTCTTAGAACAAGTCAGAACAATCGACAAATCAAGATTAAAAGAAAAAGTATGTCATCTAGATAAACATTTATTAAACAAAGTGAATCGCGCATTACTAATTAGTCTTGCGTTGGATACATACTAGTTAAATTAAAAAGAAACCAACGGGGGGAAGTGTTGGTTTCTTTTTGATAGTAAAATTATAATGTGTATATAATATTCTTTCAATTATTTATATGGGGGTATGTAGGATATTATCCTTTACTATCTCTTTATATAATAAACCTAAAATGTGAATATTTTGTGACAAAAGTATAAAATAATAGTTAAATTTCAGAGATTTATAATATAAAAATTCAAGAAGGTGCAAGTATGGAATGTAAATCTAAGATTTTATTACTATAAAGAAAAGGCTCTTCCTTATTCCTTTTTTGAAATTTCTGTAATATAATGATTATAGAAGCATATAGAAGGTTTGTTTTTGAAATGACAGGAGGATGGACCAATGACAAAATATTTTAACCTGAGGGAGATTATGGTTGAAGAGAAATTAGATGAAGTATGGAGGGATATGGATTGTTGCAAATGTAAAATGTGCCGCGATGATATTATAGCTTTAAGTTTAAACAAATTGTCCCCCAAATATGTAGCAACCAAAGAGGGAGAATTATATGGACGTGCAGTAGAATATACAAACGAAAAGAATGTTGAAATTATTAGTCAATTAATACATGCAATTAAAACTGTTTCAAAAAATCCACGTCACGATTCTAAATAATAAAAGGAGATTGTATAGATGACAGGGAACGAGACTGCATTATTGCTGAACAAAAAGGAGTTTGGGGATATACTTGCAAAAATGTATGGTGGCGAGAACGTTGATCATAATCTACTAAGATATGAAGGCTTAGTAAAAGGATTTATAAAAAGGTATGGGGACAATAATGATATTAGGATATATAGTTCTCCAGGACGTACTGAAATTGGAGGAAACCATACAGACCATAATAATGGCAAGGTATTAGCAGCAAGTATAAATCTTGATTGTATAGGTGTAGCATCAAAGAATGAAGAACAAATAATTAATGTTGTAAGCCTTGATTACAATATGGATTTTTCTATAGACATAAACACCTTAAAAAGTAACTTAGATAATGGAACTGTAAAGTTGGTTCGAGGGTTATTAGATGGATTCAAAAAAAGAGGCCATAAAATAGGTGGATTCAATACATATATGTCAAGTAATGTGATTTCAGCGGCAGGAGTTAGTTCTTCTGCTGCTTTTGAAATGTTGTTTTGTGTTATCATAAATGACTTATATAATGATAATAGTCTTGATGTTGTTGAGTGCGCAAAGATTGGACAATATGCAGAAAATCAGTAGGTGAGAGGGCTATTCTAAGAACTATTCATTTTTTAAAAGAAAATGAAAGAGTAGATAAGCAAGTGAAGGCACTAAAAGAAAAAAACATGGAGGATTTCTTGCAGAACATATTAGAATCAGGAGATTCTTCTTGGCGGATATTACAAAACTGCTATTCGATTGAGAATTATGAAGAACAAGGAATAACATTAGCTCTAACCTTAACAAAAATGTTTTTAGATGATAAAGGTAGGGGTGTGTAGAGTTCATGGTGGCGGATTTGCAGGGGTTATCATGGTAATTCTACCATTGGATGATATAGAGGAATATGTTGAATTTATGGAAAATAAGTTTGTGAAGAATTCTACATATAAAATAAAAATAAGACCATATGGTGCAGTAAATGTGTCGAATTTATTATTATAAAAAATAAATATAAAAATAAGATAAATAATTGTTGACAAGCAAATTACATTGTGTTAATATATCTCTTGCTGGCGCAAAAGCAAAG
>CAZOGN010000033.1:0-21453 GCA_964579655.1 uncultured Lachnospiraceae bacterium | reverse complement strand
TAACACAATGTAATTTGCTTGTCAACTCTTATTTCACTTTTATTTAAACTTTCTTTATTAAGTGTAGTTTTAAAATAAAAAAGAGCTAATCATATTACTTATTCTTTTAACATTCTTCCTTATACTATAAATTTTCCATATAATAAGTATAAATAACTTGTTAAAGAAACGGAGAAAGAGGGATTTGAACCCTCGCGCCGCCATTAGCGACCTACACCCTTAGCAGGGGCGCCTCTTCAGCCTCTTGAGTATTTCTCCTTAACTGAATTTCTATTCTATATTTACATTCACGCTATTACTTTTTCAGCGCACTAATTAGTATATCAAAAGTGTTTTATAATGTCAATCAATAATTAGATTTTTAATATGTTTTATTTTTTTAAATAATAGCTATGATATGCTTTATAGAAAATCATTACATATCATAGCTAATCTTTTTATTATTCTACATCCTAGTCTAATTCTTCTACACTATCTTCAGCCAATTCTTCTTCTAATTCCTTTACAACTTCATCTATAGATTTTGATTGCTTACTTTCTCTTACTTTTGCAATACTTGCAATTTTATTTTCAGAATCTAAGTCTACATTCATAAGTTTTACACCTGAAGTAATTCTAAGAAGTTTAGATATATCTCTTACTAATAATCTTATTAAAGTTCCATTAGTTGATATAATCATTATTTCATCATCTTCATTAACTAACTTTGCTCCAAGTACATGACCTGTTCTATTGTTTATTTTGTAGCATTTAACTCCTTTGCCACCTCTATGTTGACTTCTAAACTCATCAATACTTGTTCTTTTACCTAATCCATTTTCTGATACTAGTAAAAGATCACTTCCTTGTGTACTTAATTGCATTCCTATTACTTCATCATCCACAGATAAATTGATTCCTTTTACACCCATTGCAACTCTTCCAGTTGTTCTAATTTCAGTTTCATTAAATCTAATGCAATAACCTCTTTTTGTTACTAGTAAAATATCTGTTTCATTTTTTATAGTTTTTACTTCTATTAGATCATCATCTTCTCTAAGGTTAATTGCTATAATTCCTGATTTTCTGATGTTGGCATACTCATCAATCTCAGTTTTCTTAATGATTCCATTCTTTGTAGCCATAACTAAGTACTTAACTTCTTTACTATCTTTTAGTGGTATAATTGCAGTTATATTTTCATTAGGCTGTAATTCCAATAAATTAATAAGTGCAGTTCCTCTAGCTGTCCTGCTTGATTCAGGAATCATATATCCTTTTAGTTTATATATTCTACCTTTATTTGTGAAAAATAAAATATTATGGTGAGTTGTTGTCATCAGCAATTCTTCTATAAAATCATCTTCTATAGTCTGCATGCCTTTAATTCCTTTACCTCCACGGTGTTGGCTCTTGAAGTTATCTACTGTCATTCTTTTTATATATCCCTTTTGTGTCATAGCAATAATTGTGTTTTCATTAGGAATCAAATCTTCATTAGTTAAATCTTCATAATCCAATCCTATTGATGTTTTTCTATCATCACCATATTTATCAATAATTATTAATATTTCTTCTTTAATTACTCCAAGAAGTTTCTTTCTGTCTCCTAAAATTGATTTATAATATTTAATTTTTTCTTGCAATCCAGCATATTCAGCTTCTAATTTTTCTCTTTCTAAACCAGTTAAAGCTCTAAGTCTCATATCAACAATTGCTTGGGACTGTGCATCGGATAAATTAAATCTTTCAGTTAAATTTTCTTTAGCTACTGGTGTGTTTGGTGAACTACGTATTATCTTAATTACTTCATCAATATTATCTAAGGCTTTTAATAGTCCTTCTAATATGTGAGCACGTTCTTCAGCCTTGTTTAAGTCATACTTTGTTCTTCTTGTGATAACTTCTTCCTGATGTAATAGGTAGTAATGTAACATTTCATATAAATTAAGTACCTTAGGCTCACCATCTACAAGCGCAAGCATAATTACACCAAAAGTCTCTTGTAATTGAGTATGTTTATATAATTGATTAAGTATAACGTTAGCGTTAGCATCCCTTCTTAACTCAATACATATTCTCATACCAGTTCTATCCGATTCATCTCTTAAATCTGTAATACCATCAATTTTTTTATTCTTAACTAAATTTGCAATATTCTCAATTAATCGTGCCTTATTTACCATATAAGGTAATTCTGTAACAATAATTCTATTTTTGTTGCTTTCCATGGGTTCTATTTCTGTTACAGCACGAACTCTTATTTTACCTCTTCCAGTTCTATAAGCCTCTTCAATTCCCTTTTTGCCTAAAATAGTAGCTGCTGTTGGAAAATCAGGCCCCTTAACAATTTCTAATAATTCATCTATTGTAGTTTCTCTATCTTCTTCTATAATATTGTCTATCATTTTTACAACGGCATTTATTATTTCATTTATATTATGTGGTGGAATATTGGTAGCCATACCAACTGCAATTCCTGATGTTCCATTTACTAATAAATTAGGAAACTTTGCAGGTAATACTACAGGTTCTTTTTCTGTTTCATCAAAGTTAGGTGAAAAGTCTACAGTGTTTTTATTAATATCTGAAAGCATTTCCATAGATATTTTACTAAGTCTTGCTTCTGTATAACGCATAGCAGCTGCGCCATCACCGTCAACTGAACCAAAGTTTCCATGTCCATCAATTAAAGGATATCTTGTAGAAAATTCTTGTGCTAACTTAACTAATGCATTATAAATAGAACTATCTCCATGAGGATGATACTTACCCATTGTATCACCGACAATACGTGCACATTTACGATGAGGTTTATCAGGACCATTGTTTAATTCTATCATTGCATATAGTATTCTTCTTTGCACGGGTTTTAATCCGTCTCTAACATCAGGTAAGGCCCTAGATGCTATAACAGACATTGCATAATCAATATAAGATTTCTCCATAGTCTCTTGTAAATCAATACTCTGAACTTTATCAAAGATTGTATCATCCATTTATATTCCTCCGTTTTTAAATATCTAAATTACTAACATACTTAGCATTTTCTTCAATAAACTCTCTTCTTGGTTCAACTTCTTCCCCCATAAGAGTTGTAAATGTCAAATCTATTTCAGAAGCTTGACTTTCATCATAATTTACTTTGAGCAATATTCTTTTTTCTGGATCCATAGTTGTATCCCAAAGTTGATCAGCATTCATTTCTCCTAAACCTTTATATCTTTGAATTTTGTAGTTTCTATCTTTTCCATATTCATTAAGTGTATTTTCTAGTTCTTCATCGCTATACAGATATTGTTCTTTTCTTGATCTTTCTATCCTATACAAAGGTGGTTGTGCTAAATACACATATCCTCCTTTTATAAGTTCTGGCATAAATCTATAGAAAAAGGTTAATAACAATGTGCTTATATGAGCTCCATCAACATCTGCATCCGTCATAATTATAATCTTATGATATCTCAATTTTGAAATATCAAAATCTTCACCTATTCCAGCGCCAAATGCTGTAATCATTGCTTGTATTTCTTTATTACCTAATATTCGGTCTAATCTTGCTTTTTCAACATTTAATATTTTTCCTCTAAGTGGTAAAATTGCCTGTGTTTCACGAGATCTAGCTGTTTTTGCAGATCCACCTGCTGAATCACCTTCCACAATATAAATTTCGCAATTTTCAGGATTCTTATCACTACAATCTGCAAGTTTACCTGGAAGGCTCATACTATCTAAAGCAGACTTACGTCTTGTAAGATCTCTTGCCTTTCTTGCAGCATCCCTTGCCCTTTGAGCCAAAACAGCCTTATTACAAATTGTTTTTGCTACACTTGGATTTTGCTCCAAGAAATATGTAAGTTGTTCACCTACAATACCTTCAACAGTTCCTCTTGCTTCACTATTTCCTAACTTTTGTTTTGTTTGCCCTTCAAATTGAGGATCTGTAAGTTTAATACTTATTATTGCTGTTAAACCTTCTCTAATATCATCTCCACTAAGGTTTTCTTCACTTTCCTTTAATAAATTATTTTTTCTTGCATACTCATTAAAAGTTTTTGTTAATGCACTTCTAAATCCAGATAAATGTGTACCGCCTTCTGGAGTATTAATATTATTAACAAAACTATATATAGCCTCATTATAGGTATTATTATGTTGCATCGCTACCTCAACATAAACTTCGTTTCTTTCACCTTCACAATAAATAATCTCATTATACAAGGCATTTTTATGTTTATTTAAATATTCAACATATTCTATTATTCCACCTTCATAAAGAAAATCTGCAACTACAGGCTCCTCTTGTCTATCATCTGTTAAAACAATATTTAAGCCTTTTGTTAAGAAAGCCATTTCCCTTAATCTTTGCTTTAAAATGTTAAAGTCAAAAACTATTTCTTCAAATATCTCTGGATCTGGAAGAAAATCTACTTTCGTTCCAGACTCTTTTGTTTCTCCAACTATTTTAAGGGGTTCTACAACTATTCCCCTTTCAAACCTTTCTTTATATATATTGCCATCAGTATAAACACTAACTTCTAACCAGGTAGACAAAGCATTTACTACTGCAGCACCAACTCCATGTAGTCCTCCAGAAACTTTATATCCGCCACCACCAAATTTTCCTCCAGCATGAAGTACTGTAAATACTACTTCTACAGCTGGTATACCCATCTTATGATTTATTCCAACAGGAATACCTCTTCCATTATCTTTAACAGTAATGGAATTATCTTTATTCATTATAATTTCTATCTTGTCACAAAAACCAGCTAATGCTTCATCAACTGAGTTATCTACGATTTCAGAAACTAAATGATGTAATCCTCTTTGAGATGTGCTTCCAATATACATACCTGGCCTTTTTCTAACAGCTTCAAGACCTTCTAAAATTTGTATTTGATCCGCACCATATTCAATATTTTCATTACTCATATATGCCTCCTATTTGTTCGGTAACAATTAGATTTTTGTTACTTCATTACTGTTTAATAATAGAACTTTTTTCTACTTTATAAGTTTTATCAAACTTTATATCGCTATTTATGAATTCATCTAAGCCAGTACATGTAATAATTGTCTGTATTCCATCTATACTATCTAATAAATACTTTTTTCTTTTGTTGTCTAATTCAGAAAGAACATCATCTAATAATAAAATTGGCTTATCTTTAATTATCTTTTTTACTAATTCTATCTCTGCTAGTTTTAAAGATAAGGCAAATGTTCTTTGTTGGCCTTGAGAACCAAATTTCTTTATATCTATATTTCCATCAAAAAAAACCATATCATCTCTATGTGGACCAATAGATGTTGTTTGCATCCTTAATTCCTTTTCTCTTGATTTCTTAAGTTTCTTTTCAAAATCATCTTTAGAAACATTAGGTTCATATTTTATTATAAACTTTTCTTTCCCGCCAGATAGTTTATTATGTATTTCGAAAACAATTTCATTTAATTGATTTATGAAATTTTCTCTTGCTTTAATTATTTCTTTTCCATACTTAATTAATTGTTCATCCCATATACTAAGTGTATCCAATAACTTACTATTGAAACTTATTTGTCTTAGTAAATTATTTCTTTGAACTAAAATTTTGTTGTACTTTGTTAAATTATATAAATATACTTTATCTAATTGACAAAGTTCAAAATTTATAAACTTTCTTCTTTCTGCCGGACCATTTTTTATAATATTTAGATCCTCTGGTGAGAAAAATATAATATTTATAATTCCAAATAAATCACTAGTCTTTCTTGTTGGTATATAATTAATAGCAACACCTTTTTGTTTATTATTCTTTAAATGCATATCAATACTATGGACAACATTTTCCCTCTCTAATAATAACTTTATATGGGCTTCTTTCTCACCCATCTTAATTATTTCTTTATCTTTACTTCCTCTGTGTGATTTTGTGGTTCCACAAACATAAATTGCTTCTAAAATATTTGTTTTACCTTGTGCATTATCTCCATATATAATATTTATGCCCTTTTCAAAATCAATATATAAATTATTATAATTCCTAAAATTACTTAATTTAAGATTTTTTATATACATGTATGCACCAACATTCTATGACTCTAACTAGTTTTTATTTTTCAATTTTAATAATTTCATCATTAAACTCTACCATATCTTTGTCATAAAGTTTCTTTCCTCTTTGAATTTCTACTTTACCATTTACTTTTACTAGACCATCCAAAATTACATTCTTAGCAGTAACACCTGAATCAACTAATCCTGTGGCTTTTAAAGCTTGACCTAATTTTATATAGTCTTCTCTTAATTTTATAACTTCCATAATATAAATTTCACCTTCTTAAATAAATAATAGAAGCAATGCCTTGCATCACCTCTATCTATTATTTTGCCATATTTTTATTGAATATAAAATATCTTTTCAATACATTAATATATTTCAGCATTAATATTAACAGGTAATATTAGGTACATATATGTTTCTTGCTCATCCTTAATAAAACATGGAGACTTTTGATTAATTAAATATATTTCTATTGTTTCATCATCTATTACTCTAAGAGCATCTACTAAAAACTTAGGATTAAAACCTATTATTATATCTTTTCCATTCTTCTCTATTTCAATTTCATCATTCATAGATCCTATAGATGAATTCATTTTAAATTCTATCTTATTATCTATTACATTAAATACAATAGGCTTTTTATCCGTTTCTTTCACAAATAAGGTGGATCTATCTATACAATTCAACATGTCTTTTTTATTTATCTTTACTTTAGTTTCATAATCACTAGAAAACATTTGATTTATATTAAAATATTCTCCTTCTATAAGTCTTGATAAAACTATTGTTTTATCAAATTCAAATAAAATATGTCTATCTGTAAAATACATATTAACTTCATCATCAACTTCACCAGAAAGTATTTTACTAACTTCACTTAATGTTTTACCAGGAACTATAACTTTAATATCTTCATAATTTTCATCTAACTTTATATTTCTAACAGATATTCTATGTCCATCTAAAGAAACAACTTTTAAACTATTTTCTACTATTTCAAATAATAAACCAGACATAATCCTAGAACTTTCATTGTCTGCTATTGAAAAAACTGTTTGTCTTATAACTTCCTTTAATGAAAACTGGGATAATACAACAGGATTTTCTTTTTCAAAATTTGGTAAGAAAGGAAATTCTTCTGTCCCAAATCCATATATCTCAAACTTAGACTTTTCACTTAAAATAGTGGTTTTATTATTGTCATCAGTTTCTATAGTAATTTCACTGTCTGGTAGTTTACGAATGATATCTGAAAAAACTTTTGCATTTAAAGCAATTGATCCTTGTTCAATTATATTTCCTTCTAAAGTTGTTTCTATTCCTATCTCTAAATCATTCGCAATAAGCTTAATAGTATCAGACTCTGCATTAATAATCAAACATTCTAATATTGGCATAGTTGTTTTTGAAGATACAGCTTTTATAGCTATATTAATACTATTTATCAACTTATGCTGTTGGCATATAATTTTCATAATTGTTTATGTCTCCCTTCAAAACTATATAGATATATATATAATAAACAATAATAGTAGTAGTAGTAGTGAGTGTGAATTTGTTAATAAGCTTTGTGAGGCTCATAATAGCAAGGTTTAACGAAATGATAACTATGTTTATAAAATAAGTTTGATAAACACACTAATAAACAACAATTTTAACTTATCCCAAAATTATAAACATATAAATAAGGGGTTATTCACAAAAAAAAATAGATTTTGTGGATAACTTGTTTTTTAAGGATTAAGTTTCTTGATTAGTAAATCAACAGTGTTTTTTAAACTAGAATCATTCTTATAGAGATCATCTATCTTGTCTACACCATGTAATATTGTTGTATGATCTCTATTACCTAAGGACTTCCCTATGTCTGCTAAAGAAAGTTCTGTTAGCTTGCGAGATAAATACATGGATATTTGTCTTGGAAATGCAATATTTCTGCTTTTATTAGAAGAAACAATTTCTTGGGAAGTAAGAGCAAAATGCTCACTTACCATATCTATTATTAAATCAATTGTAACTTCCTTTGTATCGTTTGGAGATATTAAATCCTTTAGGGCTTCTTCTGCCAAGGTAACATCTACATCTTTTTTCTTTAATCTAGATAAGGCAACTATCTTAGTTAAAGCACCTTCAAGTTCTCTAATGTTAGACTTTATATTAGAGGCAATGTATTTCATAACTTCATTATCAATATGAAGTCCATCCATCTCCTCTTTCTTTTTCAATATAGCCATTCTAGTTTCATAATCAGGTTGTTGAATGTCTACAGTTAGGCCCCATTCAAATCGTGAACGAAGTCTTTCTTCTAGCGTTAAGATGTCCTTTGGTGGTTTATCACTAGAAATAATAATTTGTTTTTTACTTTCATGAAGAGCATTAAATGTATGGAAGAACTCTTCTTGTGTACTTTCTTTTCCTATAATAAATTGAATATCATCTATTAATAATACATCAATATTACGATATTTTTCTCTAAAACTTGTAGGTGTTGAGTTAACGTTACGAATAGATTCTATTAATTCATTTGTGAATTTTTCGCTAGTAACGTACATAACCTTCATATTAGGATTATGTTCTATGATGTAATGAGCAATAGAATGCATTAAGTGAGTTTTACCTAATCCAACACCACCATATATAAATAATGGATTATAAATATCTGCTGGTGATTCAGCTACAGCTAAGGAAGCGGCATGTGCTAAATTATTATTAGCACCAACTACAAATGTGTCAAAAATATATCTTGGATTCAGATTTGTAGATGCTCCATTAGTATTATTAAAATTTGATTTTGTTTTATTTTGTTCTTTTTTTATTTCACTTTCTAAAATAAAATCAACATTATATGTATGATTTGTGATTTCAGCAATTGATACCTTAAGAGGTATACCATATTTTCTACTTATGAAATTTTTACTGTCAGGGCCGATCATCTTATCATTTATAGAAATAGTAATAAGATTATCATTTGTTGAATGTACCTTAAGGGGTAATAACCATGTTCTAAAAGAAACATCTGTTATATTATGTTCAATCCTAAGGTGTTCAAGTATCTCGTCCCATTTTTCTTTAATTAAATTCATTTTGATATCTCCCTAATAAAAAATTTCCCATAAATCTACTATATATAATATAACATAAACGGGGATATTTCAATTGCAAAATGAAAAAAAGAACAACTTATCCACAATGAATATAATTTATCAACAAGATTGTTTATAAATAGCAAAAAACTAACCACAACTCAGAAAATATATTAAATAAGCAAAAAATAAGATTAGAAAAAAATTAATTCACATGAAATCCAACACTTATCCACAACGTATCAACAAAATGTGGATAAGTGTATTGTTAAAACTTTGTTTATAACATTTTATATAAGCAAAAATAGCTTACAATTGACATAAATAAATACTTGACGTATAATAACTTCTCTAATATAATGAATTAGATATTTCAATTTATTAAAATAAGTGAACATGCTTACAATATAAGTGATAAATTGTTGGGAGGTGCATATATATGAAAATGACATATCAGCCAAAAAAGAGAGCTAGAAAAAGAGAACATGGATTTAAAAAAAGAATGACCAGTTCTAGTGGAAGAAAAGTTTTAGCAAGAAGAAGAGCTAAGGGAAGACATAAATTATCAGCATAGGTCGCTTAATGTGACCTTTTCTTCTCTTAATTCATATTGTAGGAAAGGCTAGTATATTGAAATTTACTGAATCTATTAAAAAAAATTCTCATTTTAGATATATATACAAAAATGGCAAATCATATGCAAATTTGTATTTGGTTATGTATGTATTAGAAAATGGTACAGACTGCAATAAAATTGGAATATCAGTAAGCAAAAAGGTAGGAAATAGTGTTGTTAGACACAGAGTAACTAGACTAATTAGAGAAAGTTACAGATTGAATGAGAATTTATTAAAAAAAGGTATAGATATTGTAGTTGTTGCAAGAGCGAGAGTAAAAGGTATAAGTTTTGTAGAAGTCAATAGTGCCGTGTTACATCTAGTAAAGTTACATTGTATATTTGATAATGGAAAAGACGGTTAATTAATAATGATTAAAAGATTTTTATTGTTTTTGATAAAAATATATAGGAAAATTATTTCTCCTCTTAAAGGTGGGGCTAGTTGTAAGTATTACCCGACCTGTTCCTTATATGCTACTCAAGCTATAGAAAAATACGGTGCACTAAAAGGAGTGTTTTTAGCAACTAAAAGAATATTAAGATGTAATCCTTTTTCACATGGAGGGTATGATCCAGTACCGTAAAAAAATTATCGTTTTCAAGGAGGAAATTAAATTGTTTCATATATTTTTAACAAAAGGCGGTGGATTTATATTAGGACCAATAGAGAAACTGTTAGGTGGGGTCCTAAATTATATATATATTTTTCTAACTTATTTTGGTATTGAAAATGTTGGTCTTTCAATAATACTTTTTACTTTACTAGTAAAAACAATAATGATACCGCTTACTATAAAACAGCAAAAGGCTTCAAAAGTATCTAGTGCCATGAATCCAGAGATAATGGCCATACAGAATAAGTATAAAGGGAAAAATGATGAAAAATCAAGACAAAAGATGCAAATGGAAACTCAGGCTGTTTATGAGAAGTATGGAACTAACCAACTAGCTGGTTGCTTACCAAACTTAATTACATTGCCAATTATGATGGGTTTATATAGAGTTATCTATAAAATTCCCGCATATATAGAACCAATAAAACAAGTATATGAAGGAATTGCTGATAAGTTAAAAAATATTGATGGTTCAGCTGCAACATTAGTTTCTTATGGAGAAAAAGTAGGGGTTAAGGTATCAGACTTTAATGAGTTTAAAGATGGTGGTATACTTACAATAGATCATGCAATTGACATTCTAATGAAGTTTAAAACTGAACAATGGGATCTATTAGCAGCAGATTTTTCAAACATAGGAAGTCAAATAACAGAGGGTGCTACAGAAATATTAAGAATAAACTCCATACCAGGAGGACTTAACCTATTAGAAAGTCCTGTAAAAGGTTTAGGAGATTTATTTCCAGGAATATTGATTCCTGTTTTTGCAGTGCTACTGCAACTTCTACAAACAAAACTTATGGTTCTACCTAATACAGGAGATAAAGAGAATCCTGCAGCAGCACCAATGGGTGCAATGAATAAGATATTTCCACTAATGTCAGGTATATTTTGCCTTATATTACCTACAGGAGTAGGCTTATATATAGTATCTAATACAGGTTTTACAGTACTTCAACAATTTTTCATTAATAAATACATGAATAAGATTGAAGTAGAAGATCTAATTAAAAAGAACCAAATGAAAAAGAAGAAGAAACCAAATAGCAGAGCGAATTATGCAAATATAGAAGATCAGAGAACTATATCTGATATAGCAAGTAAATCTACAAAATCAATTAATACTTATTCGAATCAAAGTAGCCAAAAACGTGAGATAGAAGAAAAAGAAGTTGACAATAGTAAATCCTCATATAGTACAGGTAATATAAGTGATTATGCAAATATTCTTAAGAATAGAAGCAATGAGAAGGAGGATAAATAATGGAGTGGGTAGAGTATACTGCCAAAACAGTTGATGAAGCAATAACAGAAGCTTTATTAAAATTTGAAACTACTAGTGATAATATTGAATACGAAATAATACAGAATGAAAACAGTGGCTTTTTAGGAATTTTTAATAAGCAACCCGCAATTATTAAGGCTAGAAAAAAAGTAAATATAAACGATATAGCAAAAGACTTCCTTAATAAAATTTTTGATGCCATGGATTTTGAAGTAGAAACAAATATTGAATTTAATGAAGAAGAATTTGTAATGAATGTTAATTTGAATGGTCAAAACATGGGAATCTTAATTGGAAAAAGAGGACAGACTTTAGATTCAATTCAAATGTTATTAAGTAATGTTGTAAATAGACATAGCGAAAAGTATGTTAGAGTAAAGGTAGATACAGAAAATTATAGGCAAAGACGTAAATTAACATTAGAGAACTTAGGAAAAAACATTGCACATAAAGTTAAAAGAACAAGACATGAAGTAAAGCTAGAGCCAATGAATCCTTATGAAAGAAGAATAATTCATTCTATTTTACAAAATGATAAGTTTGTTGAAACTCATAGTGAGGGTGAAGATCCTTATAGAAGAGTTGTTATAACTTTAAAGAAGAATACGAATAACAAAAATTTTAGATCTAATCGCAATAAATATTATAAGAAGCATGATTGATAATAATTTATAAATAATAATAATGTAATTATTAGATGGGAGTGTATAGAATACTTATAATTTTGAGAATTCTATACACTCTTTTTGAAAGGTTTGATATATATGAAAAATGATACAATAGCAGCTATTGCCACAGCAGTAAGTAATGCAGGTCTTAGCATTATTAGAATTAGTGGTGAAAATTCTCTTAATATTATTGATAAAATTTACAGAAGAAAATCAAAAAAGAAAAAGATATCTGAGGCTGCGTCTCATACTGTTCATTATGGTTATATATATGATGGAGAACTTCTGATTGATGAAGTAATGGTTTTACTTATGAAAGGACCAAAGAGCTATACAAAAGAAGATGTAATTGAAATAAATTGTCATGGTGGAATTGTTGTAACAAAAAAGATTTTAGAGACTGTATTAAAAAATGGTGCGCGATTAGCAGAACCAGGTGAGTTTACCAAAAGAGCTTTTTTAAATGGAAGAATTGATCTTTCTCAAGCTGAAGCAGTAATGGATATAATTAATTCTAAAAATGATTTATCCTTAAAAAACTCTTTAAATCAACTTAAAGGAAATGTTTTAGATAAGATAAAAATTATTAGAAATGATATTATGCATGACTTAGCTTATATCGAAGCAGCTCTTGATGACCCAGAAAATATAAGTTTAGATAATTTCAGTGAAGAATTAGAAAATAACATCAACAATATTATTGATGATTTAAATAAATTACTTAAGTCTTCAGAAAATGGAAGATTAATAAAAGAAGGCATAAACACAGTTATTCTAGGTAAGCCCAATGTTGGAAAGTCTTCTTTACTTAATATCTTAGTAGGATCAGATAGGGCAATAGTAACTGATATTGCAGGTACAACTCGTGATACCTTAGAGGAATCTATTAATTTAGGTGGAATAAGTCTAAATATTATTGATACAGCAGGAATTAGGGAAACAAAAGATACTGTTGAAAAAATTGGAGTAGAAAAAGCTACAAGGGTAGCTAAAGAAGCTGATTTAATTATTTATGTGATTGATGGGTCTGTTGACTTAGATTTAAACGATGAAATGATTATGAATATTATAAAAAATAGAAAAGCAGTTGTATTATTGAATAAATCTGACCTAGAAGTAGTAGTTGAAGTAAAGACAATTCGTGAGAAACTAGATAAAGATATAATTCAAATTTCTGCAAAAGAAAATAAAGGAATAGAAGATTTAGAAAAGTGGATTATTGACAATTATTTCCAAGGAAATATTGATTTTAATGATGAAATTTACATTACAAATATTAGGCAAAAGAATGCACTTAAAGATAGTATTCAAAGTTTAAAAAATGTTTTATATAGCGTAGAGGACAATATGCCTGAGGATTTTTATTCAATAGATTTAATGAGTGCATATGAAGTACTTGGAGAGATAATCGGTGAAACTGTAAACGAAGATTTAGTTGATACAATTTTCAGTGATTTTTGTATGGGTAAATAGAAAATTTGTGAAAATTATTTTATTAGAAAAGAGGATGAGTATGTCATATAGGTATGAGTCATATGATGTAATCGTAGTTGGTGCTGGACATGCAGGATGTGAGGCAGCACTTGCTTCTGCTAGACTTTCTTTAAAAACCTTGTTGCTTACAATTAGTATAGAAAGTATAGCATTAATGCCATGTAACCCCAATATAGGTGGAACTTCTAAAGGCCATTTGGTAAGAGAAATAGATGCTCTTGGCGGTGAAATGGGAAAAATTATTGATAAAACCTTTATTCAATCAAAAATGCTTAATCGATCAAAGGGCCCAGCTGTACATTCCCTTAGGGCACAAGCAGATAAAAATGATTATAAAGATAAAATGAGAAAGATTTTGGAAAATACGGCTAACCTTTATATAAAAGAAGCACAAGTTAGCGAAGTATTAGTTAAAGACAACAAGGTTTTGGGGATAAAAACTACTTCTTGTGGAATTTATTCAAGCAAAATCGTAATATTGTGCACAGGAACCTATTTAAATGCAAGATGTATTTATGGTGATATAAGCAACTACACAGGACCCAATGGCCTGCAAGCATCAACGCATTTAACAGAATCTCTAAAATCCTTATCTATTGATATGTTGAGATTTAAAACGGGAACTCCTGCTAGAATTGATAAGAGATCTATTGATTTTACTAAAATGCAGGAGCAAAAAGGTGATGAAAATATAGTTCCTTTTTCATTTACTAACAAAAGCAAAGATATTAGTAAAGAACAAGTCTCCTGCTGGCTAACTTATACAAATGAGAAGACACATGAAATTATTCAAGAAAATCTTCATCGATCACCTATGTTTTCAGGTGATATAAAAGGTACAGGTACAAGGTATTGTCCTTCTATTGAAGATAAGATTCATCGTTTTCCAGATAGAGAAAGACATCAAGTATTTATAGAACCAGAAGGAACATATACAAATGAGATGTATATATCAGGCCTTTCAACAAGTTTACCAGAAGATACACAGTATCATATGTATAGAAGTGTTAAAGGTCTTGAGAATGCACATATTGTTAGAAATGGTTATGCAATAGAATATGATCTGATTAATCCAAATCAACTAAAGTCAACTTTAGAATTAAAAAATATTGATGGATTATTTGCTGCAGGGCAAATGAATGGAAGTTCTGGCTATGAAGAAGCCGCAGCACAGGGATTAATTGCTGGAATTAATGCTAGCATGAAAATACTAGGAAAAGAACAAGTGGTATTAGACCGTTCAGAAGCTTATATTGGTGTTTTAATTGATGATTTAGTTACAAAAGAAACTAGGGAACCCTACAGAATGATGACTTCTAGGGCAGAATACCGCTTGTTGCTTCGTCAGGATAATGCTGATTTACGTCTAACAAGTATTGGTCATAAAGTTGGATTGATAGATGATGAAAGATATGAAAAATTATTAGAAAAAGAAAAGGAAATTAATATAGAAATAGAAAGACTTAAAGAAACTCCAGTAGGAGCCAATAAAAAGGTTCAAGAGTTTTTAGAAAAAAATAATAGTGCAAGCTTAAAGACTGCATCAACATTAGCAGATTTAATTAAAAGGCCTGAATTAAACTATGATTTAATCAGTTATATAGATGATGAGAGAAAACCATTAGCCGAAGACGTTGTCGAGCAAGTTAATATTAATATTAAATATGAAGGTTATATCAGCAGACAAAGGCAACAGGTAGGACAATTTAGAAAGTTAGAAGCCAAGTTAATTCCACAAGATATAGATTATGATTCAATATCTAGTCTTAGAAATGAAGCCAGACAAAAATTAAAAGATATTAAGCCAAGATCAGTAGGTCAGGCTTCAAGGATTTCAGGAGTGTCTCCAGCAGATATATCTGTACTCTTAGTTTATTTAAAGCAGATAGGAAAATAGGAGTTTTAAATGAAAAATAGAAATTTTCTAGAAGAAATGTTAAAAGAAATTAAAATAACTTTATCATCGAAGCAACTTGAACAACTTGATTTTTACTATGATCTTATAATTGAAAAAAATAAGGTTATGAATTTAACTGCAATAACTGATTATAATGAAGTTGTTATAAAACATTTTGTAGATAGTTTGTCATTAGTAGGTATACTTGATTTAAACGATGTTACTAGCGTAATTGATATTGGCACAGGTGCTGGATTTCCGGGTATTCCATTAAAAATAGTTTTTCCTCACTTGAATATTGTTTTGTTAGATTCATTAAATAAGCGTGTTAAGTTTCTAAAAGATGTTATTACAGAGCTTGATCTTAACAAAAATAATGCTTCCCTTATTAAGGCCATACATGCTAGAGCTGAAGATCTTGCTCACAATGATGAATATAGAGAAGGCTTTGATTTATGTGTATCAAGAGCGGTTGCCAATCTATCAACCTTATCTGAATATTGTTTACCTTTTGTTAAGCCTAAGGGCTCATTCATATCATACAAAGCAAGTAATATGCAAGAAGAGTTGGAAGAAGCAGAAAATGCTATAAAGATTCTTGGTGGGAAAATTGTAAAGATAGATAGTTTTCATTTGCCGAACACTGACATGGAAAGAAGATTAATAAAGATAGATAAAATTTCATCTACACCTAAGAAATATCCAAGAAATGCGGGTACTCCCAAAAGGGAACCAATACAATAATTATTCAATGCAGAATGTTTCACGTGAAACATTCTGCACTTTAATTATAAAACAGATAATTTCTCTTTAAAATCTTTCCAGAGTGTAGATATAAAATTTAATACATGCTATAATTTATAATGTTATTACTTCAAATAATAAGTAGAATTTTATGTTTTAAACATGATTTCAAGAGAAAAAGAGTTGTAAGGAGGATAAAATTTGGGACGTATTATAGCTGTGGCCAACCAAAAGGGTGGAGTTGGGAAAACTACTACTACAATTAATCTATCAGCATGCCTAGCTGAAAAGGGCAAAAAAGTTTTAGTAGTTGATGCAGACCCTCAAGGAAACACCACAAGTGGCTTAGGTATAGATAAAAATAGTTTAGAAAATTCAATATATCAATTAGTAATTGGTGAATGTACTATAAATGAAGCTTTAATTTCTAATGTTTATGATAACCTGGATTTGATTCCATCTAATATCAACCTATCAGGTGCTGAGATCGAATTAATTGGTATTGAACAAAAAGAATATTTATTAAGAGATGAAGTAAATAGAATTTCTGATAATTATGATTTTGTTATTATAGATTGTCCTCCTTCGTTAAATATATTAACCGTTAATGCAATGACAACAGCAAGTACAATATTAGTACCAATTCAATGTGAATACTATGCTTTAGAAGGTTTGTCACAATTAATACATACAATTAATCTCGTAAAAGAAAGATTAAACCCTTCTTTAGAAATAGAAGGAGTTGTATTCACAATGTATGATGCAAGAACTAATTTATCATTACAGGTAGTTGAAAATGTAAAGGATTATCTCGCTCAAAGTGTATATAAAACTATAATACCAAGAAATGTACGCTTGGCGGAAGCTCCTTCTCATGGTTTGCCTATTAATTTATATGATAGTAAGTCGGCAGGAGCTGATGCGTACAGAAACTTAGCTGATGAGGTAATTTACAATGGAGAGGACATTTTTTAGTGAAGTCAACTTTGATTAGAAAAAAAAGAAGGTGTAAAAATGGCAGCAACTAAGAAAAAAGGGCTTGGAAGAGGGCTTGGTCAAATAGGTGGCGGAATAAATGCTATGATCCCTCAAAATCCAGATATTAAGAACAAAGAAAAAGACAAAGAGAATGTTTCACGTGAAACATTAATCAACATTGATACTATAGAGCCTAATAAGGAACAACCCAGAGAATATTTTGATGAGGAAGGAATTATTGAACTTTCTAAATCAATAAAACAATATGGTATAATACAGCCACTCTTGCTTAAAAAGAATGGAAAGATTTATAACATAATTGCTGGTGAAAGAAGATGGAGAGCTGCAAAGCTTGCAGGCTTAAAGGAAGTACCAGCAATAATTAAAGATTATACTGAGGAACAAACATTGGCTGTTGCATTAATAGAAAATATTCAAAGGGAAGATCTAAATCCCATTGAAGAAGCAAGGGCCTATAAGAAACTTATAGAGGAATTTTCCTTAACTCAAGAAGAATTGTCTAATAAAGTATCAAAAAGTAGGGCAAGTATAACCAACACCCTACGTTTGTTAAAATTAGATGAAAGAGTTCAAGAAATGCTAGTTGAAGGACAAATATCTAGCGGACATGCAAGAAGTTTTATATCTATAAAGGACAAGGAAGTTCAATATATGTTGGCATTAGATGTAATTAATAAGCAGTTAAGTGTAAGAGACGTTGAATTTTTAGTTAAAGACTTGAAGAATAAAGAAGAAAAAGATGCGGACAAAAAGAATAATGACCCTAAAAACAAAGAAGACTCATTTATTTACAAGGAAATAGCTCATAAGATTGAGACAATTGTAGGTAGCAAGGTTAGGATTAGAAGAAAAGCTAATAATAAGGGAAAAATTGAAATAGAGTATTATTCCAATGATGATTTAGAAAGACTAATTGAACTATTTGACATAATGAGTCAATAGATTACAAATATATACTTAATAAATTATTTCATCTGATTAATATAAATATTAATGGATATATATAAAGGGAGATACATATGCTAAAAGAATATGGATTAGATATTGATTATGTAGTAATAGGCTTACTTCTTGCAACAGTAGTTATATTTATTATACTATTAATTACTTTAATATCATTAATAAAACTGAAGAAAAAATATAAACAGTTTATGGGTGGAAAAGACTCCAAAACATTAGAAGAAAGTTTTATAGATGAATTTAGAACAATAGATGCCATAACAGAAGAAAATAAAATAATTAAAGTTGCATTAAAGAAACTTAGTGAGAATCAAAAGAAGTGCTATAGTAAAATGAGCCTTGTAAAATATGATGCTTTTGATGAAACATCAGGCAAGCTGAGCTTTGTACTTGCATTATTGAATGATGATAATAATGGAATTGTTATTAATTCTGTATATTCAACAAGAAGTGGTTGTTATGTTTATGCAAAAGATATAATAAATGGTGAGTCATATAAGGTGTTAACTGATGAAGAAAGAGTGGCACTAAAAGAAGTAATGAAAAATGACTTAACAGAAATACATATTCTACAAAATAATTAATATATTTGGAGGTTAGTTATGTTAGATATAAAACTATTAAGAAATAATTTTGAAGAAGTTGAAAAGGCATTAGAAAGAAGAAAAGAAGATTTTGACTTAAGTAAATTTAAAGACCTAGATGCTTCAAGAAGAAATTTACTAGCAGAAGTTGAAGTTTTAAAAAGTGAGCAAAATAAAGTATCTAAAGAAATCCCTGTTATGAAAAGGGAAGGAAAAGATGTAGCTCCTATCTTAGAGGAGATGAAAGAACTTTCTGATAAGATAAAAGAATTAGATGTACAAGTTAGAGAAGTAGATGAAGAGCTTGGTGCATGGATGCTTACTATTCCTAACATTCCTCATCCAAGTGTACCAGATGGTGACAGTGATGAAGATAATGTAGAGATAAGAAAACATCTAGAAGCAACTAGTTTTGAATTTGAACCTAAGGCTCATTGGGATTTAGGAAGTGAATTAGACATATTAGATGCAGAAATGGGTGCAAAAACAACTGGAACAAGATTCACTTTTTATAAAGGTTTAGGAGCCAGGCTTGAAAGAGCTATAACTAACTTTTTTCTAGACATCCATAGTGAAAAGCATGGTTATAATGAGGTTTTTCCACCATTTATGGTAAGTAGAGAAAGTATGACTGGAACAGGACAATTACCGAAATTTGAGGAAGATGCCTATAAAGTTATTGGAGATGGAAAAGAATATTTTTTAGTTCCTACTGCAGAAGTTCCTGTGACTAATATGTATAGGGATCAGATTTTAGAGGGTGCAAAACTTCCTATTAAAAATGTTGCTTATACGGCTTGTTTTCGTGCTGAGGCAGGTTCAGCAGGTAGAGATACTAGAGGTTTGATTAGACAACATCAATTCAATAAAGTGGAATTAGTTAAGTTTACAAAACCTGAAGACTCATATAAGGAGTTGGAGGCTCTTACTAAGGATGCAGAAGAGGTATTGCAACTATTAGGATTACCATATAGGGTTGTAAAGATATGTCTTGGTGACTTAGGTTTTACAGCAGCAATGAAATATGATATAGAAGTTTGGATGCCAAGTTATAACAAGTATGTAGAAATATCAAGTTGTAGTAACTTTGAAGAATTTCAAGCAAGACGAGCTAATATTAAGTATAAAGATGAAATTAAAGACAAGGCAAAGTATATTCATACTTTAAATGGTAGTGGTGTTGCAGTTGGCCGAACAACGGCAGCAATAATAGAAAACTATCAACAAGAAGATGGCAGCATAGTGGTGCCAAAAGTTTTAAGACCATATATGAATAATGTTGAAGTTATAAATTAATATTTACTTTTTTATAGTTCCATGGTAGATTAGATAATACAACATAATCAGTCATGGAACTTTTTAATTACAAGAATAAAAGTATTATTGAAAATATTAGTATAAAAACGGTTTTATATGCATTATTAGTAATAGAACTAATAATATAAATCAAGGAATAGAAGATAGGTGGTGTAATGATTATGCATAGTTATTTAAGAGGAATTGGATTTAGTGAAATTGATAGTAGAATAGAATTAGAAAAATTGTTAAGCGTGATCATCGATGAACCTACAGAGAAGAGAACCTATAAGATAAATGATAAAAAAATAATCACTGAAATATCTAAGGATTTTTCCAAGCACGTAGGAATAACAATAAGAGGGGAGTTTGATGAAAATGGTGAGTTTCACCTAGGACATTACTTCCCCTTTGTAAGAAGTCAATATATTAGTACTAGAGAAGAAATTTCTATAATAAAGAGAGTAGACACAGATGCTTATACAGTTATGTGTGATGATATAAGACTAGGTGTTTCTCTTATATTTTATTTACAAAATGTTGTGGATTACTTAACAGCTGAGAAAGATTTTAACCATAAAAGAAAAGTTTTTCCCATGCAACTTTCCGCTCTTTCAACGAGAGGAAAGATTTTGCTACCAATTTATCATAACGAGAGACAAAAGAAAAATAAAAATGCTGAAGTTCAATATAGAAGACGTTTGATTAAGGAAGCAAAAGAAGGAAATCAAGATGCTATA
Organism: uncultured Lachnospiraceae bacterium; assembly: GCA_964579655.1. Taxonomy (GTDB): domain Bacteria; phylum Bacillota; class Clostridia; order Lachnospirales; family Lachnospiraceae; genus JAAYRG01. The sequence goes on along the minus strand of CAZOGN010000033.1, from coordinate 438 downwards.
GATAGCCTAACCATAGATGATATAGATATTTATGCTATGATATCTAGAAGATCAAAAAGAGAAGATGTATATAGTATAGTAGAAACTTCATTCACACCATATGGTTCGGAATCTGATAATTATTCAATTATTGGAACTATTATTGATGTTGAAAAGGAAGTAAATGAATATACAAAAGAAGAAATTTATATGATAGTTGTTAATTGCAATGATGTTATTTTACCAGTTGTTTTAAACAAAAAGGATCTTTACGGAGAACCTGTAGTTGGTAGACGTTTCAAAGGAACTATTTGGACTCAAGGTTTTGTGGATTTCAGTAAAGATAATATATAATTCAAGTTACAGGTTGACTAAATTATTTAATAATAGTAAAATATAAACGTTGTGAAAATAACTTGTCTCTGTAGCTCAGCTGGAGAGAGCAACACCCTCCTAAGG
>CAZOGN010000032.1:0-22478 GCA_964579655.1 uncultured Lachnospiraceae bacterium | reverse complement strand
TGTCTGGATGGTTTTCTTTAAAGTCTTCTAATGACTGAAGTTTTGTGTAAAAACTATTTATTTTACTTTTTGCATCATTTGATGAATTGGCATCAGGCAGTGCTACGTAGCCATAATAAATAGCACTACTTTTTTTTGAATTAAATGTATTTATTTCTTCATTAAGTCCATTTGTGAAATTCCGGATTTCCGTATCTATAGCTTTTTCAAACTTCCACATATCACCGCCAGCTATGGTGCTTTTCATAAAATTAGTAGTGTCATAATCATAACCACTTAAATTAGCTTTAGTAATTCTATAATAATAATCTGTTTTACCCTGTGTGTCATATAAATCTTTAACTGTTTTTTTGTGAACGTTTTCCTTGTATTGATTTGTTATGTCATTCTCAAAATCAATCTTCATATATCCAATATAGCCTTCTCTTCCTCTGAAGTTTGATTTTTCATAATCCTCTATGTAATCCCATGCAGCCTTAAGTTTACTAAGCATGTTTTCTTCTGTCTTGTAATATGTTGTACGCTTATCTACAAGTTTTGTTTCCTCACTTAATGTAGAAAAACTAGTAAGTGCTGTAAGAAAACTCTGACCTGTCTTTATTGGTCCCCTATACTTCATGAACTCAACAATTTGTTTTTTCATTATGGTTGCGTTAGCTAAAGATGCATCAGGATACTTTCTAGCATTAAAATCTACAAGCTCCATATTTAGTAGATCCGATGTATCTCCACTTTCTGCCACCAAGCCTAGTTGTAGCATTATATCATCAACATAGGTCTGTGCCTCCTCATCTCCTACGCCTGAAGATGTTATACAAGTTTTATAATAATCTTCTAACATAAAAAATAGTTGGTCCATGTCTTGGGCTGTTGCAAATAAGCCATATAAATCATTTAACATGGTATCATAGTTGGTAAGAGCTGTGTTAAGTGTCAAATCTCCTGTGGACTCCATGGAAGCTCTCGCTAGCTTCACCTTACTAACATCAACAAAAAGAGAAGTTACTGTTAACATTGGTACTAGGATAATAACAAGAAAAATTGAAACTGCACCCTTACTTTTACTAAAAAACTTCATTGCTAAATCCCTCCCCTCTTTAGTCAGCATCAGAACCAGCATCGGCAAAACTACCTATAAAATCATTGATTTTATCAAAAGCTCCAGCTATTTTTTTACCAAGTGTACTTGTAGAAAAAAAGTCCATTACCATATCTGTGTTTCTTATAAATTCTGTACTATCAGTTACTGGTACGTTTGCTCTTGATTTCATTTCTAAAACTGTATATTCATCGACACCTAAAAATCTAATTGGAAATTTAATTTCATATTCTAAATCAACAGAAAAAGTTGAATAGACAATATAATTATTAAATTTTACCTTGCTATTCACTATCTTTGGTTTCATGTTTTTGAAGAAGGAAGATGAATTTCCATTAATCTCAGCCTCTACACTTTTCGTGATTTCTTCTTCTATTGTATCCATCCCTCCAATAAAATATCGATATGGTTGTACTTCAATTCCATTCAAAGGAGGTACTGTCCCAAGTTCCTTTATTTGAGCAAGGATAGGATCCGTGCAATAACTTGCACCTACTATCGCTTGTTGTTTTACTACTGATTCTACTTGTGCCTTTATATAAAAGGCATTACCCATATAAATGAGGAAGAAAAGGATAATGAACATAATTGGAAAAACAAAAGTTGCTTCAACAATTGCCATTCCGCTTTCATTTTTCATTTTCTCTTTAATGCTTCCAATCATATTATCATCCTTTCCTTAATGAAATTTAGTTTTAGGTAAAAGAGTCCCCTCACTGTTAATCTTTTACCTCTCTTGCAAGGCTTATTAATCGCCTCCTTCACCTTTGATAGCTTTACCGGCAGTTCCTTTAATAGTTTCAAACAACGTCTTCAATAAGTCTTCAATTTGTTCTTTGAAAACCACTGCAAGTAAAACTGCAATGCCGATAAGTACTACTATTGTAACAATATTTACCTCGCCTCTCTCGTCAGTAAAAAAGTCTCTTATTTTGAGTTTTGCCATAGTAGCAAGTATCATAATGTTTTGTTTGTTCATTTTTCTCTCTCCTTTCCCTTATTATTGCTTTATTTAAATTAATTGCATATTAAAGCCTCATTAAACACCAAGGTTTGTAAATATTGGTACCATAATCATTATTAAAATTCCTATAAACATAAGACAAATAGGAATCATTAATTTACTAGCAGCCTTTGCACCATCTCGCCTTACGATTTGTTGTTTTAACTGCCATACTTCCCTACTTTGCTGTTGCAACATACCTATTAGCTCAGTATTTCCTTCATTAATACCTTGGATAATGGTTGATACAAACTTTTTAACTTCTGGAATAATACAACGACTACCAAAATTATATATTGCATCCACTTCTGCAATACCGTTGTTCATCTCATCTACAGCTACTTTCATCTCTTTGTAAATTATGGAGTCTCCGGCACTCGCAACTTCCTCCCATGCTTCCCTTAATATCATTCCTGCATTTGTAAGTAAGGCAAGATTGGAAACAATTTCAGGAAAGTCTCTTAAGATTTCATTAGATCTATCCAATATCTTTTCCTTTGAATCATTAGCAAAATAATAGTAAGCCAGGACTGCAAATGCAACTCCTACAACAAAAGCTGTTATTTCTGAACTTATACCATATAAGATAAAAGACACTACAAGTAAGGTTAATGAAATTGTTATTTGTTGTGCATGTACTACTCGTAAATAATATTCAGAATATTTACTACCATACAAAACATCCAATTCTTTACGTAGATTAACATCAGACTTGCTCTTATACTTATATTTAAATGTTTCTAATATGCCATATCCCAAACCATATACTTCTTTTAGTGGATAATCCTTCTCTGATAATGTTGCGAACAAAGAATTATGCTTCCAACCAATTATGTAAAAAGCTATCCAAATTATTAAGAATACGACTCCTAGTATAATCATTATGTAATCTAAAGCACCCAAATAGGCCATTAAAACAGTCCTCCTTACACCTTAATATCAATTATCTTTTTCCCAAGTAAATATGAAGCTACAAACATAAACAAACTTAAGGTCGTTGATATAATTCCTGATGGAGATACAAAATTACTAGCCAGTTCTGGACTCATAAGTTTCATAAGACCAATTATCATTATTGGCATAACAATCATAATATTTAGCTCCATTTTATTTGAAGTGAGGATAGTTTCAATATCCTCTGTAATTTCCATTTTATCTGTAATTGTACTGTGGGTGTTTCTAATAATGTCCTTAAGATTACCACCTTTTCGATAACTTATTTTGAAGACATTGGCAAAACCCTTAATATCATCATTATCACTTCTTTCTCCAAAATCTTGGAGAATATCTTCTATAGGAATGTTGTTATTTATTCCTGATATTATTACTTCAAGTTCTTTTACTATATATGCTTCTTCATTGTATTGAACTTTTAAATCTTCATAAATAGATACAAAGGAATTATTAACGTTTTTTCCAGTTCCTAAAGATGTTGTTAGACCATCTAGCATATCTCTAAATTGCTTTCCTAATTCAGAGCGTCTCTTATCAATAATTGACTTTGTTTTCACGGGAAGAAATAACTTTACCGCAATTAATCCTATAATTGTAGTAATTGCGATATTAAGAAACCATGTTACATTTGTCGCCTGTCCAAATTCGTCTTTACCTATTCCCCCATAAAATATATATCCAACCGCTGCCCCTACAACAAATGCAATCAATATATATTTGACCTTTTCTAATGGTTTCATATAATGAACCTTATAATTTAAGGTTTGGATATTCGTAGCTGACATATAATATTGGGGTTCTATATTCTTTTCTTGCTTCTTACTCATTAGTAACACCACCTTACATTTCTTCCTTAATACCAGCCAACCTTAGTTTAAAGGTGTTTATCATCTTGTTGTCTGTTCTTATTAGTTCACCAGAAACTTTTTCTAGGGTACTGTTCTCATCTTCTTCAAATACATATAGTGGGTTTAATATAATCTTCCCATCTTCATATCCCACTACTTCTGTAATCTCCATTGTTTTTCTTGATTTGTCACGAAGTCTAGATAGATGTATTATAATGTCTATCGCTGAAGCAATCTGCTGCCTAATAGCTTCAATTGGCAGTCCTGCAGCACCTTGCAAAACCATAGTTTCTAATCGACTAAGCATATCCACTGTAGAGTTTGCATGTCCTGTTGATAAGGATCCATCATGACCTGTATTCATAGCTTGTAACATGTCTAGGGCTTCACCACCACGAACTTCTCCTACAACTATTCGTTCAGGCCTCATACGTAAGGAAGACTTGATTAAGTCCTTAATTGTAATTTCTCCTGAACCTGAAGTATTTGCATTTCTTGTTTCAAGACTTACGAGATTATCAACACCTACTATTTGAAGCTCTGCAGAATCCTCTATTGTTATTACTCGCTCATCTTTTGGAATGTAATTAGTAAGAGCATTTAGGAAAGTTGTTTTACCAGAACCTGTACCTCCACTAATAAAAATATTATATTTTGACTTTACAAGTAACTCCAGTTTATCTGCAATCTCTTGAGTTAATGATTTGTATGAAATCAACTTGTCTATTGTCATTGGCGTCTTTGAAAACTTACGGATAGTAATAGTAGGTCCACATAAGGCAATAGGCGGCAAAACAACATTTACTCGAGAGCCGTCAGGTAATCTAGTATCACAAATTGGAGTTGCTTGATTTACCTCTCTACCAGCGAGACCAACTATTCTTTGTATTATATCTTCTAGCCTTCTTTGACTTTCAAACTTTTTATTAAGCTTAAATAATGTACCATTTTGCTCAATAAATATATCATTTGGACCATTTATCATAACTTCCGTAATACTGTCATCGGAAATAATACCATCTAGTAAACCAAATCCACGAATCGAACTATATACTTGTTGTATAATAGATACTTTTTGAGTTATGGGACAATAAGTATCTCCAATTTCTTTTGATGCTATTTCTTCTATTTTTTCTTCAAGTTCTTCATCTGTCATTTTGCTAAGTTGTAGATTGTCAGTAACATACTTTCTTATATCCGCAACTATCTGCTTTTCTTGTTTGGTTTGCATTAGTTTTCCTCCTAAGAATGTCTAGCAATATCATTAAATATATTCATATTTGACATTTGCTCAAGTATTTGCTTAGTGCTTGCATGTTCATAGCGCGGAAAACCACCCAAATTCTTAATGCCTATGTTATCAATTGCTTTACTAGTTTTATTGCTAAATTTATTATAAATTAATGATGTACGGTTTATCATGCGAGAATCTGTTGAATTATCTATTGTTGCAAGAGAAGTATAAGACCTATGTACTTTATTATTAGAAATCTCTGAGCCGTCCCCAACAATAATAAAAGAGTGTATTCCTTTATATAACTTTTCGTATTTGCCGCTAATGTCAAAATCCATGTCTAAAATAATATAGTCATAGCTACTTGTGAATCTAAGTTCAGAAATTAGGCGTAGCACCTCCTCTGAACTTAACTCAATCATATCTAAAGCTATCTTAGGTTGAGAAAAGAAATATACACCTCTTTGATCTTTTTTTACACAACTTTGTAATTTTAATGATAAGTTTGCTTTTTTACTTTTTAATGCAAAGATAATATCACTCATACTAAATTGACCTTCTCCTGAAAAGAAGATATCTGATGAACCGAACTTTTCTAAATTTAGATAGAGGGTCTCTTTGCCTGATTTGGCAAAATGTAAAGCACAAGCTGCTGCCATAGTTGAACTTCCTACTCCACCACTTGGCGAACTAAATGCTATTAGTTTACAGTCTTCATCTGTAATCTTAAATCCAGTTATATTACTGGCATTTTCAGAATATATACTTAAAACCTGCTTATATATTAAGTCTGTCTTTTGAAACTTAGAAATGGTGCGTTGGTTATTAAGCATATCTATGTCTGATGACTCTACTAAATATGCAAAACCGCAACGGTCAGGCAATTTATCAACATTAATATCAAAGTCATCACTTGCTACCAATACATCTATTTTAGCTTCATTGATGGTTTTAAGTGCAACTTCAAGATCACTAAATGAATACACTTCTAACTTGTCCGAATATTTGTTACTAAAGACACTTACAATCCTATCCAAATAATTCTTGTCCTTATCTAGTATTGCTAATTTGATTTTCATAATATTCTTCCCCCGAATTGGAACCTTTTTCTTTCGTACCCTCTTTTATACATTCACTTTTATATTATAACAATATATAGTTTTAATGTCAAATTTTACATTTCGACCTGTATTATGTGTATGTTTGTTGATTTATGGCTTGTTTTCTTTTATTAACATAGTAAAGATTTATCAATTCTTAGGCTTATAAGAATTTAAAATATAAAAAAGTTGCTATTTAAAATAAAACGTATAATATAATTACTTATACATTCATTTAAACTGCAACTTGAACAACCTTAAAATATAACGGTTACTTATATCCTAGATGTATTTGATTGATTAATCTTGTGTCTTGTAAGTTTACCTCTCTTTAGGCTTCAGGCTTTGTGCCCCATACTTTCGCATGGTTTACCCTGCTTAATGCGTATGTTATATTTTGCCATATTTCTCATATTTATGATAATATATATTGTTTTCATTGTCAATAAAAGTTTTTTTATAGACTTGTAATATATAATGCCACTCTAATACCTATATACCATGAAACAAAACTAGTTATAAATGCACATGGTATTATTCTCCATACAGAAACTTTTTTAGCACTCTTCTTTTTAAAATAAATTAAATAAAATATTGATTTAATAATAATTATAAACAACATAAAAACAAAAGAAAGTATGACAAAGTATAGTTTGCCTAGTTTATACTCAATAGCCAAAAGTAATATACTATATATTAGCTGAGTAGCAATATTAAAGACAGCAATAAAACGTATTTGATTCTTTTGCCTAAACTTAAATAGCCATGCTATACCTAGTTCAATTAAGATAATTAGGAAAATACGCACACTAATAGAGGCAATCTCATCCAAAGGAGTTCTTGCTTTATTAGCTACAATAGTTGAACCCAAAAATTCTACTTTAAAAATACTATCGAATGCATAATTCTCTAAGACATCACTTGCAATAACTTTATTATGCCAACAAATAATTAGCTGGCAGTTATGATCTTTTATCGTTTAATTAATAATACTGACAAATCATTTACATTCGTTCCAGTAGGACCTGTAATTATTAAACCATCACATTCCTTTAATCCATTGTAAGAATCATTATTTTCCAAAACTTCATGAATCTTAATTCCTTTTGCATCAAGGACAGTTTTTGTTTTGTTATCAACATATCCACCTGCTGCATCTGTCGGGCCATCCGTTCCATCTGAACCAATAGAAAATATAGCAACATCATTTAATTTGGATAACTGTTCTGCTGCACCAAATGCTATTTCCTGATTTCTTCCACCTTTGCCTTTGCCCTTTAAATGCACTACAGTCTCCCCTCCAGCTATAAAAGCTAGAGATTCATCAGAATTATTATAATATTCTGCAATGGAAGCTAGAAAACTTCCTGCTTCTCTTGCTTGGCAACTTAAGCTTGCCGTTAATGTAATTGGTTTATATCCTAATTTTTTACATGTTTTCTCAGCTGCCACGCATAGCTGGCTTACACTTCCTGTTACTTTAGTTGTTACATTATATAATTCTTTTGGAGTTTCTTTATCAAGAAGTTCTTTTGCTTCTTCTGATAATCTAATCTTATACTTCTGAATAATTTGAACTGCTTCTTCACTTGTTGAACTATCTGGATAAGCTGGTCCTGACGCTATCATATCAAGTGGATCTCCAATAATATCGGATAGGATTATACTATAAACATGTGCAGAACCACACAATTTAGCAAATTTACCACCTTTAACGCTAGATAATCTTTTTCTAATTGTATTTATTTCAACAATACTTGCGCCACTTGAAAGTAATTGGTTAGTTATGTCTTCTAATTCTGCTCCGGGTATAAGCGGCTTTTCGAAAAGTGCAGAGCCACCCCCTGATACTAAAAAGAGAACATTATCATTTTCTGATAAGTTTGAAACTGCTTTTATTGCTTCATCAGTTGCAATAAATGAATTCTCATCAGGCACAGGATGTCCTGCTTCAAAAATTTTTATATTTGGCAAGCCTCCTTGTGAATGTTCATATTTAGTAATAACCACTCCTTCGTCTATTTTATCACCCAGTAGGTCAGACGCTGTTTTGGCCATTGACCATGCTGCCTTACCAATTGATATCAAAATAAGCCTTCCTTTTTTATTGTTTAAATCAATATCTTTTAAGGCTTTTTCTACAGCAGTATTTGGAAGAGCTGCATTTATAGCAGCATTAACAATTTTTTTTACATCATTTCTAAGCCCCATCTTAATATCTCCTTTAATATATTGTAAATTTGTTACATATCTGATCCTTTTGCTGCCCGACACCCAAATCATAAGTAAGCTCCCAGTTATGTTTATCAAATATTGTCTTGGCTATGGAAAGGCCAAGGCCAGTTCCCCCATCTGTCTTTCGGGCTAAGTCTGCACGGGAGAATGCTTCAAATAATGTATTTCGAATTTCTGGCTCTATGGGGGTTCCATCATCTGCATTTTCAATTAAATTTCCGAAAGCACGTGATAGCAAATTATAATCTGCCAAAACCATAATATGCTCTTCGGGTATATCTACAGAAATTTCAAGTCCATTATTTTGAGCCTCATCATAATATCCAGCACATAACTGTCTCATAAATTCACACATGTTTTCTAATGCTTTATCTATTGTATAACTTTTGCTTCCCATTTTCAATAGAGTGAACATATCATCAGTCATTGCTTTAAGGGGTTTTTTAATTCCACGACTTAAAAACAAACGTAGAGGAGCTATTAGTTCTAGTTCATCATCAGCTACAAGTATTTTATACTTCTTTTTATTAGATATGGATGAAAATATGGAGTTTCGGAAGAATAACCAGTTTTTATTTTTTTATCCAAAATAATCTCTCCATTATCCGCTTTCACAAGACCTAGAATCATCTTTATTGTTGTGGTTTTTTGATAAGATTTGCATTTTTCATATCTTTCTATATTTATAATAATATGCCAACCTAAAATTCATCTAAACTTAACCTAAAGATTAACTAAAGAAATCATGTCAGGCACCTAATATATATTTAAGAATAAAATAGATTATGGAGGTGATTTATTCTGGAAAGATGGCTACCTACTTTGATAACAAGAACACCTGAGGAAGGCTATAATTTGGCAATCAGATTGGCACAGGAAGCTGTACTTCTTACTCAACCAGATGAAGATATTAGAAAAGTACTTCGCCCCACTTATGCAAATGATGCAAATAGTTTGATTTTAGTCTCCCAAGTCGTTGCTACTCATTTTCAAACAGTAGCTGCAGCAAATAATTATTGGGTTGATTATTATTAAATAATTAGAAAAGCAACAGCTTTAGCTATGGGTGCAGCTAAAGCTGTTGCTTTGGACTAGTAATTCGTTCTAAAATCCCATTATTCAAAATACCTATCTATACCATTTGCAATACCATCTGCAATTTTCCATTGGTAATCATTATTAGCCATTAATTTATCTTCTGATGGATTGCTCATATATCCCATTTCTACTATAGTTACAGGTACTCTGCACCAATTGATTCCACTCATAGTATCCGTTTCCCATACAAACTGTTTTTTAGCTCCCGTAGTGGCAACCATTTCATTCAATACATTTTCTGAGAGAGATTTGCTCTTATAATACAAGTCACCATTATAGGGATTTGATGCACTTTGACAAATTGTCATCATACCATTTACTGAAGAATCTTCCGAACCATTTGCATGGATACGGATGAATGCGTCTGCACCAACATCATTGGCAACTTTAGCACGTTCACTATTACTAATATCCACATCATCATGGGTGCGAATCATAATTACTTCATAACCCCTTTCCTCTAATTCCTCTTGAAGTTTTTGAGATACTTGGAGATTCAACTGATATTCATTTAATCCACTAACTACACCAGATGTACCAGAAGAAACTTTCGCCTTTTTTTCAGATGCACCAGGTCCAACTGGCTCTTTTTCACTATTTCCACGTTTTTGATGACCGGCATCAATTACCACTAGATAAGCATTACCGGGTTCTGATGGTTCGCGTAAATACTTACTTGCAATGTAATAAATATCATCATCTAGCAAAATTGTACTCCACTCTCCATCATCAGCTATACGACTTACTTCTGTTCTTCGGTTAATTGTTGTATAGACTTCTGCTTGGGTAGATGGACCCTTTCTTACTTTAACATTTGTAGTAGTATAAACAATAGTAAGGTCTTCTGGCTTGTATGTTATTTCGGGTATATCTTCGGTCTCCATTTCAGGCTCAGTCTCTGGTTCAGTCTCAGGCTCTGTATCGGGTTCAGATGCCGTTTCTTCTATCTGTTTAGTGCTTCCCTCCTCAACATTATCTTCCACGGCTTGAGAATTCTTTTCTTTGTTTTCATGTTCAGAGTTCAAGTTGCAACTGCATAAAAACAAACATATCAAAGCAAAAATATAAAAAGACTTTATTTTGTGTTTCTTCATTTGACTTGCTACTCCTTTGCATATTGGGATGCTTTTATATAGTTAAGTACTTAAGCTACTTCTATAACTTTTCAATTTCCCAAACCAAAAGTATCAACAAAAACCTCATCCCATACTTCCATACACAATTCAAATGTGAATTTAGGATCTTGCTCTACAATCTCATTCTTTGATGCCAATTCCTCAGAATAATCCTCTGCAAAATATACTGTAAACAGGCCAGGAGCACTAGTATCTTTATGTGATATTACAGGCCTTGCACCATAATCTGATATAAATGCATCTTGGCCTTCATGTTTTTGAACAGTAATTTCTGCCATTGCACCAACCATCCTATCAGTTACACCATCACCTGTGCTGCTAGTTGAATTAACGAAGTTACCAATAGAATAATAGATTAGCATCTTGTTGCCATTTTCGCTTTCAATCCATTCAACTGGCTGTATAACGTGGGGGTGGGTTCCAATAACTAAGTCTACTCCAAGGTCAGCCATAAAATAAGCTAAACCTTCTTGTGCCTTAGATTGAGCGTGCTGATATTCAGTTCCCCAGTGGGGAGAGACAATGACAAAGTCAGCTAATTCCTTAGCCTTTTTTACATCTGCTTCTATCTTCTCCTTCTCAAGCAAGTTAACAATATAAGGCATATCCTTAGGTAGGGCAATGCCATTAGTTCCGTAGGTGTAATTTAATATGGCAATTTTAAGGTCATCTTTTTCATATATGTATATGTTATTATCCTGGTCTTCCTGGCTTTTATTAATTCCCAACACTGTAATTTCAGGATAATTAGTTTCCCAATAATTCATACAATTTTTTACACCCTTTTTCCCTTTGTCAAGGGTATGATTTGTTGCGTGTAATACAACATTAAATCCTGCATCTATAAGAGCATCTGCTACTTCATAAGCCCCATTAAATGCTGGATATCCAGAGAGGCCTAGTTCAGTACCACCTAGTATTACTTCCTGATTAACTATTGCTATGTCCAAGCCTTCTATTTCATCCTTTATATTAGTAAACAAATGATCATAATTAAGTGTACCATTTTCCATTTCACCACTTTTTTGTACTGGCGTATGCAGTAACATATCTCCTACCATTGCTATTGTCACTTCTGAGTATTTTGTTTCTTCCTCTTCTTCCTCAGTTTCTGCAGGCAGAGTAATTTCTTCTGATGGCGTTGTTTCTATTTCATTTATGGGTTGATCATTTTCAAATTCAATAGTAGGCTCGTTCTGAACTTTCTCAGCAATACCATCTTGTCCATTACATGCCGTTAGAGTACTTGATAATAGCAAACATATTATTAAAGTTAGAAATACATTGTTTCTACTTATCTTCATTTATCTTTACGCTCCTGTTTCTTGATTACAACAATGCTTTATCCCAAGTCAGCAATTTGTTCTCTATCTTGGTCTGATAATTTAAAATCAAATATATCCAGGTTTTGTGCTTGATGATTTTTACTGTGAGATTTTGGAATAACAACTACATTACGCTCAATCTGATAACGTAAAATTACCTGAGTATAAGTTTTACCATACTTGTTACCGATTCTTTCTAATACTTCTCTTGAAGAATCTGTAACACCTTTTACTGGTGACCAAGCTACTATATCAATACCATTATCTTGATTATAAGCAATTAACTTGTCGTTCCATCTAACAACATGTGATTCAATTTGGTTAACAGCTGGTTTAACCTTACAATTCTCTAAAATTAAATCCAAATGTTCTTCTTTAAAGCTTGATACTCCTATGCTTTTAAATATCCCATCCTTATAGTAATCTTCTAAAAGCGCCCATGTTTCTACCATTTCTATTGAATTATCCCAAGGAGCGTGTATTAGAAATAAATCGATATAATCCGTTTTTAATTTCTTTAGGCTTTTTTCAATTCCACTCTTTACCCAATCTAAGCCATGAAATCCTGCAAATGTATTTAATTTAGTAGTAATAAAGAATTCTTCTCTTTGCAACCCTGAATCCTCAAGCCCTTTACCTAGTACTTCTTCATTATTATAAGCCTGAGCTGAGTCAAAATGGCGATAACCATTTTCTACCGCCATATCTACTTCTGCAGTATCTCCTCTTAATTCTCCTTTAAACTCGTTAGCCACTTTTCCAAAAGTGTTGGTTCCACTTCCGATAATCGGCATTTTAATTCCATTATTTAATGTGATATTGTTCATTTGTCTTCCTCCTTAATGTCTAATTAATTTTAACATTATTCATCAAAAAGGACAATGTTAAAGCTTAATATTACCTTAAACAAATCTCCATCTATAAGAATATCCATAGTTCCCTTTTGTAAATCCATCAAACTTTTTGCAATAGATAATCCAAGTCCTGAACCTTCTGAATGCCTTGATTTATCTCCCCTCACAAACCTCTCCATTAACTCTTCGCTTGTAATGTTCAAAGGATATGAAGAAATATTACGAAATGTAATAACTGCTTTATCGTCTTGTTTTTCTAAAGATAGATATACCCTTGTTTTTTCCTGAGCATACTTACATATGTTATTTAGCAAATTATCAAATATTCTCCATAAATGACGGCCATCTCCTAGGATAGTAAGAGGCTCCTCTACTTCATTTATTATTAATTCCAGTCCTTCTTTTTCTAGTCTTTCTTTATACTCTCCAACAACTTGGCCTAGTAACACATTAAGCTTACAAGGAGTGTTTTCTACCGTAATATTACCTGTCGAGGCTTTTGAAACATCCATGAGATCTTCTAATAGTTTTTTAAGCCTAATTGCTTGCTTATCTACTACAGCAATATACTTTTCAATATTTTCATTGTCAGTCTCTTCCTGTTTTATTAAGTCAACATAATTGATAATAGATGTTAGAGGGGTTTTAATATCATGAGAAACATTTGTAATTAATTCTGTTTTTAAATGTTCTGACTTCATTCGCTCTTCTATAGCTATATTCATTCCATTACTTATTTCATTTAAATTCTCAGCATGTTTCTTATAATGAAAATTCATATTTTCTACATTAAGTTTTGATTCAAAGTCTCCATTTGCCATGTTTTTAGCAAAGTTTATTAATTTGTTCATTTGAGACGAGGAAAAAAGTGCTAATGCAAGAACGAGGCTATCAAATACAAACAATAAAAACACATAGAATAAATTATTCCTCCATGAAGTCATTAGAATCAAGAGTAAATTAACAAGAGGAACACCTAATATTATTAAGACACCATTTAGTGGATAACCTTTTGATTTTAAACCTTTATTAATTGCCTTTATTATCTTTCCTATAATCAGCTGCTTGATAAAGATACCCTTTTTGATTCTAACTGCAAATGAAAGTGCTGTTATTAGTAGAACAGATTCTAAAAACAGCAGTGTATTAATTGTTATAATCACGTCTTTAGTATTCATCACAAATAATAAGTAATAATCATAAGCGAACAAATTATATATATAATAAATATTAAAATAAAATAAGTTATATATAAGATAAACTACAATTAATCCTAGGATAATTATAATATCAAAAGGAATTTTATCAAAAACAGTCATGTGTATTTCATCGGAACCCTGTCTACGACCAGCACTAAAAAACAGAAAAGTTATATCAGCAGTTATTAGTATAATAGCAATTGCTAGAAAAATAAACAATGCATATCTAAGGGAATACATAACATTAAATAACTGATAGTCATCATAAAATTCATCCTTAGCCGTAATCGGATCTATTACCTTTAGACTTATTATATTATCATCCACTTCCAATTTATTTTCATATCCTATAAGTTCGTTCTCATTATCGTTATAATTTGAATACTCTATAATATCTGGTGTTTCCTTTTTGGCAATAGAAAACCTCAAATTGCTTTTATCCGGAGAGTATTTTTCTATAAAATATTTCTTATCATCCTGAACATGGTTATGGAGATACTCTTCATAATCCTTGCTTACATTATCAACCAAACTACATGCTATTCCGTGACAAACAGTTGTATCATAATAACTATTTACTCCATTATATATTCCAATATGTTCTACATAACATATTCCTATAAAATTTATAATTGCAAAAACACTTAATAGCATTAAAATTACAAATGTTATTACTTTAGCTTTCAAACTATGTGTATATTTTTTCATATAAAACCCCTACCCCTTTTTAACTTATACCCTTTTGCCCATACCACCTTTAAATATCTAGGATTTGATGGATCAATTTCTATCTTTTCACGCAAATGCCTAATATGAACTGCCACTGTACTATCTGCACCAAAAGGATCTTCTCTCCAGACTTCTTTATAGATTTCTTTTGGCGATATAACTTCTCCTGGCCTTTCCATAAAAAGCTTCATAATATCAAATTCTATTGGTGTTAGGTTCACTAGCTCTCCATCAACCCTAAATTCCTTAGCCTTATCATCTAATTCTAGTCCCCCTAATTGTAAACTAGACTTTGATATGCTTGCACTTCCAAGTTGCATATACCTTCGCATATGGGACCTTACCCTTGCTTGCACTTCTGTAGGTTTAAATGGTTTAGTAATATAGTCATCTGCTCCTAAATCTAGCCCAAGTATTATGTCCGTATCCTCACTTTTAGCAGTTAAAAAGATAACAGGCACATTGCTTATTTTTCTTATCCCGGAAATTGTTGTGAAACCATCCATTTTAGGCATCATAATATCTAGTAGGATAAGATGAATTGTATGCTCACTTACAAGATTAATTGCTTCTTTTCCATTATAAGCTTCATATGTATTATAGCCTGCAGCACTTAAGTATATTTTTAGAGCTTCTACAATATCTACTTCATCATCACATATTAGAATGTTATACATTTGTTTTCCCTCCATGAATATATATTAACAGATTAAGTTTTAAGATTATATAGGTTAAAATTTTAAGAATGTTTTAAGATTTAGCACATAGCAAAAGCCAGAAAATGTTTTCTGGCTTTATTGTTTGGCTACTTTATTAAGACTGTTGGTTTTTTATACTTTCTATATGTTCTTGTTTTGTTTTCTCATCAACTAATATATACTGGGATAATTCATTATAAATGATATCGATTTGGTCTTTGTTAATCAGTTTTTTAGATTCTGAAATATCCTTGTTTAATTCTCTTATGAGTCTATTTCTTCTTATTACTTTAATATTTTCTGATGTTAAAGTGATTTTCTTTAATGTACAACGTTCGCTAAATATTATGTAAGACTTAAATATATCTTCTTCTAATTCAAGTGCATACTTAAGAGCATTAATATGAGTATTGTTTTGCCAAATCGGATTAAAGAATTTATGTTTCTTCCCGTTTTGTAGAGTTTGTGTCCAATTTTTCTGCTTCTCATTTCCAAAAATCCAGCCACTATAATTCTTGGATTCAAATACATAGATTCCTGTTTGGGAAATCATAATCAAATCAACTTCTGTGGTGATTTTGTCTTTTCTAGGGATGTATAAATTGGTCATTATTTTGTTATCACCTTTTAGTTTTTCCAACTTTGCAAAAGTTAGATATTCTCCGTTGTTTCCAGCGTTAAAAATGGTTTTGACAAATGAATTCCCACTGGCATTCTTGTAGTTTGAATCTTTGAATTTTAAGTATTTGAAAAATAGTATTATAAAAATTAGTATGAATATTATAATTGCTACTATTATTAAAAAATCAAAATATGGATTGAATAGGCTGTCTATAAGGATGTCGGTCAAGTCATCGTTCATTTTTTCCTCCATAAAATCTCCTATAATTTTTATACAGCCACTTCCGCTAAATATACATTCTCTTTATCAATCAAAATCTCCATTGGTTGATTATAAAGGTAGTTTACTACATTTATACTTTCAATAAATGGGCGTACAATACTGCTTTCCTTTTCTATAAACTGTTGCATAGTGTTTTCTTTCCTACCTGAATTATATTTTTCTAACTTATTTCCTGTTTCTATTAGTTTTTCATCAATTTGCGACTTGCTAATTACAGGAATCTTTTCTATTCCTTTTCCTGCTAATGTATTGACTTTTGCTAAACCTTTTAACAGGTTTGATTGAATAGAAGAATCAGAATTCGCTTCAATGTAATTGTAACATTTTGTGTATAACTCTCTATAATTCAGTGAATATTTTTCGATTTTGCTAGTAATACTTTCAAGATATTCTGACTCATAATTTTCCAAAAGTATTACTTCTAAAAATGATGAAAACGAAAATAAATACAAGGCAAGTTGGTAATCTTTAATCCATGTCTGTAATTTTCTTAGCTGCTTTTTAACTTCTTGTTCCATCTTAAAAAACGACTTTTTATTTATTCTTGATGTTATCTGTTCACGATAGAAATCAACTTTTCTTTCTGAAGATTGCTTAATATCAAGAACCTTAATATGATTATTGTTTTTGTACATGTCATTATTCCAATTGAACTTGTAGTTATTTATTACATCATTTAAGAAGTTTAAGTCACCTCTTAATTCTGATTTTTCCTTTTGTACTAATAAGTTCATAATTTCTTGCTGTGTTTCTTGAATTTTATCAAGTTTTTTATCAATGTTCATAAAGGTTGCTGCTGCAAATAGCATAGTTGGATTACAGACAAAGGGATTTAATACAGCTTGTCCACCGCCTACTGCACCTGTCTCTGTTAGTACGCTACCTAAATATCCAGATTTATTATTAAACTCTGCCATTCTAAGGCCTGGTGGAACTGATACTTTATAGATACCACTTTGTCCTGCTGTACTTCCTGTAATATTTTGAAGTGCAGCTATTAAAGGTTCGAATGCCGTACCTAAAGCAGCTAGTTGAGAAATTGGTACCTTATTGTGCTTGGCTAGGTCTACTTTTTCCTCAAGAAATACCGTAGAGAATTCCATCTCCGTCATCATTTTTGTTATTTCGCTTTTTCTTTTGTTATCACCCATACAAATACCTCCACATTATCCATCCTACACCACGTCATCAAATAGTGTCCTTTCCTAAAATATATTCAAACATAAAACTACTTCTTCAAGTCTTTTACCCTTAACTTTGCTCGTACCATTGCCCTTCCCTTTGGTGTGGCTTTTGGTATTTCTATTGATGATATCAATTTGCTTAAAAAAGAAAGCCGATAACAGTAATTCCAGCAAGTCCTAAAACCCCCACCTTACAACTCCCCCTTTTCTATTGGATTTATAACTTAGTTGTTCTCAATAACAAACTGATATTCTTCAATATCTTCGTCATAGTTATCACTAGAAGCATCAATATATACTGTGAATTCTTCCTCTAGATTGATTGCTGGAAAACAAAAAATACCACTTGTTGTTGCACCTACTCTTAAATCTGTCTGTATTTCTGGATAATCAGCTTCCCAATTTGAATCTTCTTCATATTGATTTGATCCTTGAACTAGGTCTGCATTAAAGGAGTAAGCAGAAAAAGCAGAACTACCATTGTTGTTAATTGTTAAATATACTCTGGTTTCGTTTTCAGCTATTTCTATTTTTTCTAATACAACTTCATATCCATACTGTTCTTGTACTTCATTTATTAAAATTTCTTTTATAGTTGGAGCTACAGCTTCTTGATAAGATAGTACTGTCATTTCCTTAGCTAATATCATCGGCGCAGTAATCATTCCTCCAAATGCATTTTCCCCTTTGTATTCATCCTTAATCTCGCCATCTATCAAAACATAGTCTCCATCTTGTACATCTACGTTTCCTTCATATGCAATAATGGTGTTGTTCTCGGCTTCTTCAGGTTTTTGCCACATTTGTAGATAAACACCTTCATCATCACGTTCTGGCTCACCAAATACTTTTCCGGAAAGTATAACATATTTACCTTTATAGCTTGATGGATCAGAATAAATATAGTCGATTTCGCTTTCATCAATATAAACAACTTCCCCTTTATCATCTGATGAATCTCCCGCTTCTTTTTCACTTTCTTTATCATCTGATAAATCTTCTTTTGATTCATTCTCACTTAATACATCTTCCATGATGCCAACGCAAGCTGTTAATCCCATTACAGTTACTAGTGTTACAATAATTAAAATTGTTTTTAATACATATTTCTTCTTTTTCATATAATTTTTCATCTTTCTTACCCCCCCTTTACCTAAATTATACCATCACATAATTATTTTAACAACTAAGCAAAGTCTCCAAATAGTGACTTAGTATACTGTTCTAATATTTTATAATAATTCAATTAATTCAACTCTTGATATTCGTACTATAACCGACAATAATAATAGCCATGCAGACATCACATCCACATGGCTATTTAAGTAAACCATCTTACGTTTTTTTATTTAAGACCATAGTGTTAATGCGTTTATTATAAGAGAGGCTCCTATCAAGGCATTAAAAATTCTTACTATATTTCTTCCAAACCTACCTGTTTTGGGTTCTGATCCCCTACCATCTTCGCTAATCTCTTATACTCCTCTGCAACTGATTCTGGCGACAACACCTTCATCTTATCTGCAAATGTAAAGAGCCATGAAAAAAACACTGGGCTTATTTGAACCTTCACACTCGTCACAAAGCTATCTTCATTGTATGACGATATCTTGGTATCTTCTCCAAACTTATCATAGACACTTCCAATTAAGCTAGGATCAAATCGCAAAGTCACATTTTTTGATTCGCCTCCATACATTTTAAAGACCTGATCTGTGTGATCTGAGACATTATCCATTTGAATAATGGCTTCCTTACTGACATCTTCATTTTCAACCTCTACACCTTCCATCCGGTCTAGACGATAGCTTGCTATATTGCTGTATTTTGAGGAAAAGCACATAAGGTAATAATTATCTTCTTTATATACTAGTGCTATAGGCTCTACTATGTATCTATCCTTATTTTTTCGATACTGCTTTTGACCATGTTCATTTAAATCATAATAATAAAATGATGCTTTTTTACAATGAAGCATGGCTTCGTTTAGAAAATCAACATTATAATATATTGACTCATTTGAATGCTTTCTTGTATTAAAACATACCATGTTGCCTTTTAGGATCTCTGCTCTATTATTGCTACTTAATGACGCTATTTTATTAATTAATTCATCTGATTTCTTTTCTGTTATAAATGTTGCTGCATGAACTGCGTCGATTAGAATTTTTAGCTCTGGTATACTAAAGCTACGATCTGCTATATAATATGCTTTTCCCCGGTTCTTCCTTACTGACATAACTTCATATCCATATTGATTAAGCATGTCCATATCCTTACTTAGCGTTCTCCTATCACAAGTTATAGACATATCAGCAATCTTCCCACAGATCTCCTTTGTAGTTAGCGGGTGTTGTTCGTCAGTTTCTTCTTTTAATAGCTGATGGAGTTTGAGAAGCTTTATCTTTTGATTATTTTGCTTGGGGGGATATGGCTGGTCTTTCTTTGACATTTGGCACCTCCACTTATCCATTAGTATAAACATACATGTAATGCTCATTATACCAAATGTAGATATTTTTGTAAACTCTATCGAGTCAATATTTTGTAATCTTTTCCGTAAATATGTCGGACGAATTTTATTACATTTCTTGGTGCAATATGTTATACTCTGTTATAGAATTAAAATATTTTATTTTAAAATTATCTAACCTTTCTGGTGCTATCTACCAATTTCCCAACCATTTATAAGTTATATTTTTAAAAAAACACATATATATCTACAAGGTAAGTCTTGCGACGTCTATAGAATTTTGTTATACTTTTACTATATTTATAACATCTATATAATCCTGTGATATATATGACTATCATAGGAGGAGTATGTGAAAAACAAGGCAAAATTAAGTACTGATATTATATTGAAGGAATTCTGGCGCAACAATGATAGATTTGCTGATCTATTTAATACAGTTTTGTTTGATGGCATGCAAGTATTAGAAGCCAATGAACTTGAAGAAATGGATACAGATGTCTCTGGGACTGTTGATGTAAAAGGTTTCAATCAATCCATCTCACGCATAAGAGATGTAATCAAAAAAACAGCATATGGAATGGATTTTATTATTTGTGGGGTTGAAAACCAATGCAAAGTTCACTATGCAATGCCACTTAGAAACATGATTTATGATGCTTTAGGTTATTTGAAAGAATTTAATGAAATAAAACAAACTTTTAAGAATAATAATAGTAAGGGTCGCGAAAATAAAGCTGAAGAATTTTTATCTGGTATGACTAAAAACGATCGTTTTCACCCAATAATAACTATAGTCATATATTATGGTGAAAAGGAATGGGATGGTCCATATTCTCTAGCTGATATGATGTTTGATTTACCTGCAAACGTTAAAAATATATTTTCTAACTATAAGATGAATTTACTGCAAGTACGTAGCAGTGATAAATATAACTTTAGTAATAAAGATGTTGAAACAGTTTTTGAAATATCTCGTAATATATTTAATGAAAATTATGATGACATATCTAATTCTTATAAAGATAAGGATATCAATGCAGAGTTGGGAATGATTATAGGAAAGATTACTGACTCAAATTTCATAATTGAACAGTCCTCACATGGAAGGGAGCTTGTAAATATGTGTACAGCATTAGAAAAGTTAAAAAATCAAGGTGTTGAAGAAGGCTTAAGAGAAGGTTTAAGAGAAGGTTTAAGAGAAGGTTTAAAAGAAGCTAAAATTAAAACAGCAAGAAAGTCTTTAGAACAGGGGTTAGAAGTGGAATTAATCTCAAAGATTACTGATTTATCAATTGATGAAATTCAAAAGATTAAACAACTTATGATTTCAGAGGGTGATAATCTTTAAAACAAATATAACTTTCCAACGAATTTAAAAAGGGGTAGTGTGAAATAGTTTGTGTTTCATCATTCCAGGTTAAGGATTTTGACAAAATTAAAACTATTTTTAGATATGTTTTCAGATTAATAATGATTAAATTTATATTACTAAATTTGAATATATTTTTGCACACCACAACTAAGCTGTCAAGTACTAAAGTTCTTATCTGGAAAAATATGAAACTAGTAACAGCATTAAATGTGGGTTTTATAGGTGATTGCGTAGGAGTTGCTTATACTACCCACATTTTTATTTATTTAAGATATCTTAAAAAAAGATATTCAACTGAGCAAGTATCTGATCCCACCCCCTCATTCTTGATGTCCATTTTGATGAAGCATTGATCATAGCTAAATATAGGCTCTTTTCTAAAGAGAAATCTGTAGGAAATATAGTCTTATTTTTTGTTAGCTTTCTTAATTGTCTATTAAAGTTTTCTATAGCATTTGTTGTGTACATTAACTTTCTAATCTCTGGTGGATATTTAAAGAAGGTAGATAACTCAGCCCAATTATTACGCCAGCTTGATACACAACTAGGATATTTTTTACCCCATTTATCGTCAAAGAAATCTAGTTGGATCATTGCAGTTTCTTCGGTGTTTGCTTTATAGACCGTCTTTAAGTCCTTCATTAATTCACGTATATCCTTGTAATTAACATACCTAGTAGAACTTCTGATTTGATGTATTATACATTTTTGAATCTCGGCTTTAGGATACACTGCTGTAATTGCTTGACTGAAACCTGGCAAGTTATCTGTTGCGAAGATTAAAACATCCTCTAGTCCCCTATTCTTGAGATCATTCAACACCATCAGCCAGTATTTTGAGCTTTCATTTTCACCAACATACATCCCTAACACTTCTTTTAATCCATCCATTGTGTAGGCTAAAACTATGTATACAGCCTTTTTAACAACTGCTCCATTGTCTCTTACATTGCAGTGAATAGCGTCCATAAAAACGAAAGGATAAACCTTCTCTAAAGGCCTTTGTCGCCATTCTTCGATCGTTGGTAGT
>CAZOGN010000031.1:16680-22667 GCA_964579655.1 uncultured Lachnospiraceae bacterium | reverse complement strand
AAGATAAATACTTGCTTAAAAAACATCTTGACAATGTTTTGCACAAGAAGTATAATCTAATAGCGCGATTTTTTATCGCGTTATGTTGCATGGATATGTAACATAAGCAACCCAGCATATAATAATTTTTCAGGAGGTGAAAATCAGTGCCAACATTTAATCAATTAGTAAGAAAAGGTAGAAAGACTACTGAGAAGAAGTCCCAATCTCCAGCACTACACAGAGGATATAACTCATTAAGTAAGAGATATACTAAGAATTATTCTCCACAAAAGAGAGGGGTTTGTACAGCAGTTAGAACTGCCACACCTAAGAAACCTAACTCAGCACTTAGAAAAATAGCAAGAGTTCGTCTTTCAAATGGAGTTGAAGTAACTAGTTACATTCCAGGTGAAGGTCACAATCTTCAAGAGCATAGTGTTGTTTTAATTAGAGGTGGAAGAGTTAAAGACTTACCTGGTACACGCTACCATATAATTAGAGGTACGCTAGATACAGCAGGTGTTGCTGATAGAAAGCAAAGTCGTTCCAAGTATGGAACAAAGAGACCAAAAAAATAAAATAATATTTTTTCACTAATCATTAAGTGCCGGACTAATTTTTGCATTCAAATTATGATAAAACATAAAGGGTTGCGTTTATCACCGAAAATAATTCATATTTTATATAGACGGTAATAATTTGGAATAAGAGTTAAGCTGGGCATGAACACAATGAATCCATGTAATGGGCAATGTGAGTACCGATGATTTAAAGTGAACCTTATTGTAGAACAATAAGCATGATTAAGGAGGGAAGTAACGTGCCACGTAAAGGACATATACCAAAAAGAGATGTATTAGCTGATCCTGTTTATAACAGCAAGATTGTTACTAGACTTATCAATAACATTATGTTAGATGGTAAAAGAGGTACAGCACAAAAAATTGTTTATGGAGCTTTTGAAAAAGTAGCAGAAAAGACAGAAAAAGAAGCTATAGAAGTATTTGAAGAAGCAATGAACAATATTATGCCACTACTAGAAGTAAAAGGAAGACGTGTTGGTGGTGCAACGTATCAAGTTCCAATTGATGTTAGGCCAGAAAGAAGAACTACTTTGGCTCTACGTTGGTTAACATTTTTTTCACGTAAACGCGGAGAAAAAACAATGGTAGATCGTTTAGCTGGTGAAATAATGGACGCTGCGAATAGCGCAGGTGGAGCAGTTAGAAGAAAAGAAGATATGCATAAGATGGCTGAATCTAATAAAGCATTTGCACATTTTCGCTGGTAATTTTTAAAATAGGGTTTCTTAATATAGAAACACTATAGAACAATGTAAATATACCTATAACTTTAGAGTTTAGGTAAAACACTAGACATAAGGAGGAATTTTCCTTGGCTGGAAGAGAATATCCATTAGAAAGAACAAGGAACATTGGTATAATGGCGCATATAGATGCTGGTAAGACAACACTTACAGAGCGTATATTGTATTATACTGGTGTAAACTATAAAGTGGGTAATACTCATGAAGGTAATGCTACCATGGATTGGATGGAGCAGGAACAAGAAAGAGGTATTACCATAACTTCAGCCGCAACTACTTGTCATTGGACACAGGAGTATCAAGCTAAAAAGATAGAAGATGCTCCGGAATATCGTATTAATATAATTGATACCCCAGGACATGTTGACTTTACTGTTGAGGTAGAAAGATCACTTCGAGTACTTGACAGTGCCGTTGGCGTGTTTTGTGCAAAGGGTGGTGTAGAACCACAATCTGAGACAGTATGGCGTCAGGCTGACAAATACAACGTACCAAGAATTGCATATATAAACAAGATGGATATAACAGGTGCAGATTTTTATAATGTTGTAGATATGATAAAAGAAAGATTAAGTAAAAACCCAGTTCCAATTGAACTACCCATCGGAAAAGAAGATGACTTTAGAGGCGTTATAGATTTATTTGAAATGAAGGCATATATATATAATGACGAAATGGGTATAGATGTAACAGTAACTGATATACCAGAAGACATGGTAGATAAAGCAGAAGAACAACGTGAAATGATGATTGAATCTATCTGTGAAACGGATGATGATTTAATTCTAAAGTTTTTAGAAGGAGAGGAAATCTCAACTTCAGAGTTAAAGGCTGCACTTAGGGCCGCAACACTTTCTGTAAAAATTATACCTGTACTTTGTGGTTCAGCTTACAAAAACAAAGGGGTACAAAAACTTTTAGATGCAGTTATAGAATACATGCCTGCACCTACGGATGTAGCAAGTATAAAAGGTGTTGATGAGGAAGGTAATGACATTCAAAGAGAATCATCAGATGATGAACCTTTATCAGCACTAGCATTTAAGATTATGACAGATCCTTTCGTAGGAAAGTTAGCATTTGTACGTATTTATTCTGGTACAATTAATTCAGGGTCCTATGTTTATAACTCTGTAAAGAAAAAGAAAGAGCGTGTAGGACGAATTTTACAAATGCATGCTAACCATAGGGCAGAATTAGATAAGGCATACTCAGGAGATATAATTGCTTGTGTAGGTCTGAAGTTTTCCACAACTGGAGATACACTTTGTGATGAAAATAATTCAGTAGTACTAGAGTCAATGGAATTCCCAGAACCAGTTATCGAGGTTGCTATTGAACCAAAGACAAAAGCTGGTCAAGATAAGATGGGAATGGCTCTTGTGAAACTTGCAGAAGAAGATCCAACTTTCAAAGCATGGACTAATGAAGACACAGGGCAAACAATCATAGCTGGTATGGGAGAACTACACCTTGAGGTTATCGTAGACAGACTACTTAGAGAATTTAAGGTAGAAGCAAATGTTGGTGCGCCTCAAGTTGCATATAAAGAAACAATTACTCAAGAAATTGATATTGATAGTAAGTATGCAAAACAATCTGGTGGACGTGGACAATATGGTCACTGTAAGGTTAGATTTGAACCTATGGATCCAAACGGAGAAAAAGTTTTCGAATTCGAATCAAGTATTGTTGGTGGTGCTATTCCTAGAGAATATATCCCGGCAGTTGGAGCAGGTATTGAAGAAGCGACACATGCAGGAATTCTTGGTGGCTATCCAGTAATAGGTGTTAAAGCAAATGTATACGATGGTTCGTACCATGATGTTGACTCAAGCGAGATGGCATTTAAAATTGCTGGCTCAATGGCCTTTAAGGACGCTATGAGAAAAGGTGGTTCAGCTTTATTAGAACCAATTATGAGGGTAGAAGTAACAATTCCTGAAGAATATATGGGAGACGTTATTGGAGATATTAGCTCTCGTCGTGGTAGAATAGAAGCAACGGAAGATCTAAACGGTTCTAAGATAATTAAAGGACATGTTCCTTTGTCTGAGATGTTTGGATATACTACTTCACTACGTTCTAAGACACAAGGAAGAGGAGCATATTCAATGTTCTTTGATACTTATGAACCTACACCAAAGAATGTCCAAGAAAAAATACTTTCAAAGACAGATAGTGAATAAGTTGTAAATATAAATAATTTTATGTAACTAGTATTTATGCTTGAAAATATTAGCAAATTGCAATATAATTAGGCATAAGCAATGAAAAAATAAAAACCTTAATGGTAATATTTTATTTTAAAGGAGGAAAGCTAGAATGGCTAAGGCTAAATTTGAAAGAAATAAAACACATGCTAATATCGGAACTATAGGTCACGTTGACCATGGTAAAACTACACTAACAGCTGCAATAACAAGAACTCTTGCTGAAAGATCAGGTTCAGGAGATGTTATGGATTATGACATGATCGATAAAGCACCAGAGGAGAGAGAAAGAGGTATTACTATTTCTACATCTCACGTTGAGTATGAAACTGAAAACAGACACTATGCTCACGTTGACTGTCCAGGACATGCTGACTATGTTAAGAATATGATTACAGGTGCTGCACAAATGGATGGTGCTATCCTTGTAGTTGCTGCTACTGATGGTGTTATGGCTCAAACAAGAGAACATATTCTATTAAGCCGTCAGGTTGGAGTTCCTTATATCGTTGTATTCATGAACAAATGTGACATGGTTGACGATGAGGAATTACTAGAATTAGTAGAAATGGAAATCAGAGAACTATTAGACGAGTATGAATTCCCAGGTGATGACACTCCAATCGTTCAAGGTTCAGCTCTTAAAGCACTTGAAGATCCATCTAGTGAATGGGGAGATAAGATTATTGAATTAATGGATGCAGTTGACGCATGGATCCCAGATCCAGAAAGAGAAGTTGACAAACCATTCTTAATGCCAGTAGAAGATATATTCTCAATCACAGGACGTGGTACTGTTGCAACAGGCCGTGTTGAACGTGGAACTATTAAATTAACAGAAGAAGTTGAAATTGTTGGTATTAGAGAAGAAACTCGTAAAGTAGTAGTTACTGGTATTGAAATGTTTAGAAAGTATCTAGATGATGCTCAAGCTGGTGACAACATTGGTGCACTTCTTCGTGGTGTTCAAAGAGAAGACATTGAAAGAGGTCAAGTACTTTGCAAGCCAGGTAGTATTACACCACATACTAAGTTTCAAGCACAAGTATACGTTCTAACTAAAGATGAAGGTGGACGTCATACTCCTTTCTTTGACAACTACAGACCACAATTCTATTTTAGAACAACTGACGTAACAGGTGTTATTACATTACCAGAAGGTGTAGAAATGTGTATGCCTGGTGATAACGTTGAAATGTCAATTGAACTAATTCACCCAATTGCTATGGAACAAGGTTTAAGCTTTGCTATCCGTGAAGGTGGAAAGACAGTTGGTTCAGGAAGAGTTATTGCTCTAAGTGAATAATAAAAACACAATATAAAGAAAAAATCGCCCTATTGCTTTTGCAATAGGGCGATTTTTTATGGAGAGAGTTTGAATATATAAATTATGTGATATATTTGATGTAATAATCGTATTAGTATTGAAGGCCTTTAAATTACAAATATGAAGGGAGTGAATTTGCTTGACGGAATTTGAATTTACCGAGAAGGTGAATAGTTATAAAAATATAGTGTTTAGACTTGCAATAACTTATTTGAAGAATGTGCAGAATGCAGAAGATGTGACTCAGGACGTTTTTATTAAATTATATCAGAATGATAAAGAGTTTCAATCTAAGGAACATGAAAAAGCTTGGCTAATACGGGTTACTGTTAATGCTTCTAAGGATGTTCTTAAGTCTGCATGGATGAAAAAGACTGTTCCTATAGTAGGTGATATTGTATTTAAAGAAAAAGAAGATAGTGATTTGTATCATGCTATTCACAGATTAAAACCAAAATATCGTACTGCTATTCACTTGTATTATTATGAGGACTATTCAGTAAAGGAAATTGCTGAAATTATAGAAGTTACAGAAACAGCAGTTCAAACTAGGCTTCATAGAGCACGTAAACAGCTTAAGAATATATTAGAACAGGATTATTGTATGTATAGTAATAATAAAGAGGAGGACAGATATTATGAAACAGGAATATAAAAAAACTTTTGAACAAATACATGTAAGTGATGAATTAGAAGAAAAATTATTAAACATTCCACAAAATATAAGTTCAGATAATAAGAAAAAAAGATACACAGATAGAAGATTTGCTTATGTGGCTCTTGTTGTTGCAATGTTAATTTGCGTGCCTACCATATCTGTATTGGCTGCAAATGGGTTTGATGTTAAAGCAGTATTTGGACGAGTTTTTGGTGACAAAGTTGCTATAGTAGAAGATAATGCCGCACTTCCAGAGGTTAATGTTTTATCTAACACATTTGAAAATCTTGATATTGCAATTACAGGAATTGTCGGAGATAAAAACTTAATGCATATTTCTATGGATATAACAAAAAAAGACGGAAGTTCCTTTAGTAAAGAGGAAGAAGAAAAGTTTAATGCTTATATTAGCTTAAAAGAATTCAATGATCTAGTGCCAGAAGAAAACATCAAAGGACAACGAGAAGGTATAGATATTGG
>CAZOGN010000031.1:0-16580 GCA_964579655.1 uncultured Lachnospiraceae bacterium | reverse complement strand
GGATGGTATAGAATATGAACAGACAACAAGTGAACAATTTCATTCTATTTATAATGATAAAGAAAATAACAAATTATCATTAGTATATGCAGCAAGTATAGATGCAATAATAGATGGAGAAGTTCGCAACATACCAGGTGAAACAATTTATTTCAGAATAAGAGAGATTGATGGTGAAGCCAGTTTTGGTGATGGCTTATGGGAAGCAGAATTTACAGCTAACTACAAAGAGACTGATTCGATTAAGCTTGATGTAAATCAAGTTGCACATATGCCTGAGTGGGGCGAGGATGATAAGTATATTGAAGAAACAGAGATGATGGTAAATACTGTAGAGTTGTCACCACTTAGATTAAGATATATTTGTGAATATAGTAAAAAATCTGATTATTCTTATGATGGTGAATCATTTTGGGATAAAATTTATATTGTAATGGAAGATGGAAGTGCTGTAGGGAACAGAAGTTCTTTTGAAAATTATTTGAATAGTGTAAAGGGAGAGTCAGAAAATATAGGGTTTGGTATTTCTGGTTCGTCAATAAATGGTGGAGATTGGGAGTGTGATGTTATTTTCGATAAACCCATAGACACTGCAAAGGTAAAAGAAGTTCATATTGGAAGCTTAACTATAGACGTTAAATAATGTATAAAATAACATTAATATAGGCAATCACTGCTAGAAAAAAAGGGTGGAATTTAAGAAACAACTTTCTATTGAAAGCCAGCTAGAATGAGTAAACTATAAGTTTTATTCATCCTAGCTGGTTTTGTGTTCTTATGTATACTTACAAAGTTACATAAATAATGTAAAATATCAATTTAAGTCTTTAAAAAATACGTAAATCAGTATATAATAAGATAGTATATGTTTAATTGTTGACAGGATGGTAAAAATTAGAATATAATCAAATCAGAATAAAGAGTTTATAGGATAGGACAAGCTCTTAATTATAAAATACTAAATTAATAAAACTTGTTATAACGAAAGGAGAAAGTGATGATTAGCGCAAATATTGGAATTGATCTAGGCACGGCTAGTGTACTAGTGTATATAAAGGGAAAAGGTGTTGTTTTAAGAGAACCTTCAGTAGTTGCATTTGATAGAGATACAAGTAAGATAATGGCAATTGGAGAAGAAGCAAGATTGATGCTTGGAAGGACTCCAGGGAATATTATAGCTGTTAGACCGCTTAAGCAAGGAGTTATTTCGGATTATACTGTTACAGAGAAGATGCTAAAGTATTTCATACAGAAGGCAGCTGGTAAGTCACGTTTTAGAAAACCTAGGATTAGTGTATGTGTACCTAGTGGTGTTACAGAAGTTGAGAAAAAGGCAGTTGAAGATGCTACTTATGAAGCAGGTGCTAGAGAAGTAGCTATTATAGAAGAACCTATTGCAGCGGCAATAGGAGCAGGGATAGATATATCAAGACCTTGTGGTAATATGATTGTTGACGTTGGTGGAGGAACTACTGATGTTGCAGTTATCTCATTAGGCGGAACCGTAGTAAGTACATCAATTAAGATAGCTGGAGATGATTTTGATGAAGCTATTATAAGATATATGCGTAAAAAGCATAACCTACTAATTGGTGAAAGAACTGCTGAAGAGATTAAGATAAAGATAGGTTCTGCATATACTCGTCCAGAGAAAGCAACACTTGATGTAAGAGGAAGAAACCTAGTTACAGGATTACCAAAGACAATAACTGTTTCTTCAGATGAAACTGAAGAGGCATTAAGAGAAACAACTTCACAAATTATAGAAGCAGTTCATGGAGTGCTTGAGAAGACACCACCAGAGTTAGCTGCAGATATTGCAGATAGAGGTATAGTACTAACAGGTGGAGGTTGCCTATTGTATGGTCTTGAGCAATTAATAGAAGAGAAGACAGGAATTGATACAATGACAGCAGAAGATCCAATGACAGCAGTAGCAGTTGGAACAGGTAAGTTCGTAGAATTTTTAAGTGGCAGTAAAGGATAAGAACTTGCTAACTTTTAAAGAAAAGACAGAGTTTGTACAAAGGAGGTCATTATGGTTAGAGGTTTATACACAGCATGGACAGGAATGACAACTGAACAAAAAAGATTAGACATTATAACTAATAACTTAGCCAATGCATCTACCTTAGGATATAAAAAGAATTCAGTTACAAATCAATCCTTTGATGATGTATTAACTGTAAAGATCAAAGATCAATCTGAAAATGGGCTTATGAGAAACATAGGTAGTATGAACTTAGGTGTTAAGATAGGTGAGGAATTTACCCATCATACACAGGGATCTTTAAGAGAAACAGGCAACAGCCTTGATCTTGCAATAGAAGGTAGTGGTTTCTTTGCAGTCAATGTTGCAGATGATGATGGAGCTGGTCAAGTTTATTATACTAGGTCAAGTTCCTTTACCCAGACAAGAGAAGGCAGAATTGTAGATGTTAATGGTAACTTTTTACTAGGACAAAATGGCATAATAACATTAGCAGAAGATACCAGTGATATTGCCATATCCCCAGAAGGATATGTTTTTGCAGATGGTCAAATAATTGATCAGATACAAGTACAAGATTTTGAAAACTATCAATCACTTGAGAAGGTTGGAGATACTTTATTTCTTCCAACAGATGCAACAGTAGAAATAGAAGCTAATTATCTTATTCATCAAGGATTTACAGAACAATCTAACGTTCAAGTGGTATCAGAAATGGTAGACTTAATCGCAATTACAAGAGCTTATGAGGCAAATCAAAAGGTTATACAAACAATAGATGGAAGCTTAGAACTTGCGGCAAACTCTGTAGGAAAAGTTTAATATAATTATCAATTGACAAAAGAAAGGATGATGATCTATGATGCGTTCGTTATGGACTGCGGCATCTGGTATGATTACTCAGCAGACAAATGTAGATGTTATAGCTAATAATATATCTAATATTAATACAACTGGATTTAAAAGAGAAACTCCGCAATTTAAGACTTTACTTTATCAAACAATACAAGATGAATCTACAGATAGAGAAGGAACGACCAAACCTATAGGGGTACAAGTTGGATTAGGGGTTAGGAATTCAGCAATAAGGTCAGAATTTACACAGGGCATATTAATAGAGACTGGAAATGATCTTGATTTAGCTATTGAAGGCGAAGGGTTTTTCATGGTACAACAAGCAGATGGACAAACTGCTTATACACGTAATGGATCATTTGGGATATCTATGGGCAATGACGGTAGTACCTTAGTTAATTCAGAAGGTCAATCTGTCTTAGATATTAATGGAAGACCAATTGTTTTTGGCAACAACTTAGCTACTGATAATATTTCCATTGATATGAATGGTGATGTCATATATGACGATGGTATGGGTAATTACCAACAACTTTTCAAAATAGGAATTGCACAGTTTAATAATCCAGCAGGCCTACATAAAATATCTAATAGCTTGCTTTTGGAAACTGAGAACTCCGGAGTGGCAAGAATAGAAGCTTTTGATGACGGCTTAGTAGATTCTAAAGTAATAAGTAAATATTTAGAAGGTTCCAATGTAGATGCAGCCAATGAGATGGTTGACTTAATAATAGCACAAAGAGCTTATGAAATGAACTCGAAGGCAATTCAAGCATCAGATGAGATGTTACAACTAGCTAACAACTTGCGTAGATAATCTGATGATATTATTGTAAGGAGGTCTTACTATGTTAGTTAATAATCATGTTAACTTGGGCGATTTAATGTCATATGGCCAGAATGCACAAGATATCGACAAACTAAAACCCAAAGTACAAGCTCCTACAAACAATTCTTCTCCCGCTTTAGACAAGGAAGCTAGTGAGATAAATGAAGAGTTAATGGAAGCGTGTAAATCGTTTGAAACATACCTTGTTGAACAAACAATAAAAGAGATGCAAAAAACAGTTTTAAAGGATGAAGAAGATTCGGATAAGTTTGGGCTTTTTCAGGATTTATTATATAAAGAATATGCAACATCTATTACAGAACAAGGAGATATTGGATTAGCTAAAGAACTTTATGAATCAATGAAAAGAAATATGGATGTTAATTCTGAAATTATATAGAGTAAGAAGGTAGGTAGAAAATTTGTCAGAAGTACTAGAGGGCTACGTTGAAAAAATTATATTCCGAAATGATGAGAACGGATATACTGTTTTGAACTTGGCTTGTGATAACTTTGAAATGACCTGCGTAGGCTCTTTCCCCTTTATTAATGAAGGGGAATATTTAAATGCTAAAGGTATTTATATTGAACATCAGCTTTATGGAGAGCAGTTTCAAGTTGAAGGATATGAAATTAAAGAACCTGAGGATCTTCTTGCAATAGAAAAGTATTTAAGTTCAGGGGCAATCAAGGGGATAGGTGAGGTTTTAGCAGCAAGGATAATTAAAAAGTTCAAAAGCAACACACTTGCAATCATGGAAAACCAACCAGAAAGATTGTCTGAAATAAAAGGTATCAGCGATAGAATGGCAAGAGATATTGGAGAGCAGTTTTATGATAAGAGAGAATTACGTGAAGCTGTTATTTTTCTTTCCCAGTATGATATTTCCAACACCTATGCTGTAAAGATATACAATGCATATGGACCAAAAAGATATAAAGAAGTTATTAAAGAAAATCCTTACCAGATAGCAGAAGACATTGTAGGTATTGGATTTAAGATAGCAGATGAAATTGCTGCTAAAGTTGGTATTTTGCAAAACTCTGAACATAGAATACAAGCAGGTATAATATATGTATTATTACGTGCTAGTAATGAAGGTCATGTTTATTTGCCTAAGCAAGTTTTGACTAGGAAGGCTGCTGAAATTTTAGGAGTTGATTATAGTAGCATAGAGCATAACTTGACTAATTTATATTTACTCAAGAAGATTATAATCAAAGAAGTTGACCAAGAAGAACAAGTTTATTCGACTATCTACTATTATAAAGAGAAGAATATAGCAGAAATACTAATTAAGCTAAATGTTAGATATTCTCTCTTAACAGAAGAAGTTGAACAAAACATTTCTAATATGGAGAAACAATTAGATATAGACTTTGATGAATTACAAAAGCAAGCAGTTACAGATGCAGCCCAAAATGGTGTGTTAGTTTTAACTGGTGGACCAGGAACAGGTAAGACTACTACAATTGATGCCATTATAAGATTCTTTGAAAGTCAAGATTTAAAAGTATTACTAGCGGCTCCAACAGGAAGAGCAGCTAAGAGAATGGAAGAAACCTCTGGACACGAGGCTAAAACAATTCATAGATTGTTAGAACTTAGCCGTGTAGCTGGGGATTTACAAGATGAGAGACTACTCTTTGATAGAAATGAGCAGAATCCTCTTGAATGTGATGTTATAATCATAGATGAAATGTCTATGGTGGATATAAACATATTACACTCTCTCTTAAAAGCAATTACTGTAGGAACAAGATTAATAATGGTAGGTGATGTTAACCAACTACCGTCTGTTGGGCCTGGCAATGTTCTAAAAGATATTATTGATTCTCATGGGTTTCCCGTATTAAGACTAACCAAGATATATAGACAATCATTCGAAAGTGACATTATCCAAAATGCCCATAAGATAAATGATGGACAGTCAATTAAAATGGATAATAAAAGCAAAGATTTCTTTGTATTAAGAAGAGATAATGTAAATATTATATCAAAGCTTATGGCTACTCTAGTTAAAGACAAAATTCCCAAGTACATTCAAGCAACTTCCTTTGATGTCCAAGTACTAACCCCCATGCGAAAAGGTGAATTAGGAGTAATTAGACTAAATGAAGTTTTACAAGAAAGTCTTAATCCTAAGACCAAGCAAAAGAAAGAAATTCAATTTCGTAATCATATTTTCCGTGAAGGAGATAAGGTTATGCAAATTAGAAATAATTATCAAGTAAATTGGGAAACAACTAGTAAGTTTGGTACAATAGTGGATAAGGGAACAGGAATTTTCAATGGAGACATGGGTATTATAATAGAAGTAAATCAATTTTCTCAAATAGTTACAGTAGAGTTCGATGATGGTAAAGTAATTGAGTATCCCTATAGTCAATTAGATGAATTGGATTTAGCATATGCAATAACCATACATAAGTCTCAAGGTAGTGAATATCCTGCGGTTATTTTACCCTTGTTATCAGGCCCAAGCATGCTAATGAATAGGAATCTTTTATATACAGCAGTTTCAAGAGCTAGACAATGTGTAATAATTATTGGAAGAGAACAAACAGTTCAATTAATGATAGATAATGTATCAGAACAACGCAGATATTCAGGTTTATCTAATAGAATTAGGGAGATAATGGAGGAGTAAATTATGAAAAAAACAACACTAGTAATAATGGCAGCAGGTATGGGCAGTAGATATGGAGGAGTTAAGCAATTAGATCCTGTAGGTCCAAGTGGAGAAATTATAATGGACTATTCAGTTTATGATGCTATTAGTGCGGGGTTTAATAAAGTAGTATTTATTATTCGTAAGGAATTAGAAAAGGATTTTAGAGAAGTAATAGGAGACAAGTTTTCAAAGAATATAGAAGTTGATTATGTTTTTCAAGAACTTGATGACCTTCCAGATGGTATTGCTTTACCTGAAGGAAGAACAAAGCCTTGGGGAACGGGCCAAGCCGTTTTATCTTGTAAGGGTGTTGTAAATGAACCATTTGCTGTAATTAATGCAGATGACTATTATGGCAAAGAAGCTTTTGTTAAAATTCATGATTACTTAGTATCTCTTGATAGTGGAGAAGACAAATATGCATTTTGTATGGCAGGATTTGTTTTAGCTAACACATTAAGTGATAATGGGACTGTAACTAGGGGAATCTGTAAAGTTGATGAAGAAGGAATTTTGATAGATGTCAATGAAACTGCAGACTTAATCCAAGTTGGAGAACTTGTTGAAGGTAGTGACTTGATAACTGATGAAGAAGTTAGTTTAGATATTAATAGTGTAGTATCTATGAATATGTGGGGATTCACACCAGAGTTACTAGAAGAACTAGATGCAGGATTTAAGAGTTTTTTGAAAGACCATGGTAGCCAATTAAAGACAGAGTACTTACTTCCAGATGTGATTGCTGATTTAATAAAAGAAGATAAGGCAAAAGTTAAGGTTTTATCCACTAAAGACAAATGGTTTGGAGTTACATATAAAGAGGATAAGAAAAAGGTAATGGAGTCATTTCAGGAACTAATTGATAAGGGACTATACCCTAAAAAGTTATTTTGATAATTAAGGAGATTTTATTTGTTAGAATATTTAATAAATTTACTATATCCAAGGAGATGTCCTATATGTGGAGATATTGTTAGTCCAAGAGGAAGCCTTGCATGTCCGTCTTGTAAAACAAAAGTAAAACTAATTGAAGAGCCAAGATGCAAAAAATGTAGCAAAGCTCTAGAGTTTGAAGAACAAGAATATTGTTATGACTGTGAGACAAAGAAACATCATTATACATATGGCATATCACTTTGGGAATATGATAAGATCATGCAAAAGTCAATAGCAGCCTATAAATATAAAGGAAGAAGAGAATATGCAGATTATTATATAGAAGAATTTATTAAACATCATGGAAATAAGATTATAAAGATTGCCCCTGACCTTATAGTTCCTATTCCAATACATAGATCAAAACTTAAGGCTAGAGGCTATAATCAAGCAGAGGTCTTAAGTACTGGAATTAGTAAAGCAATAGGTATTGATAGCTTGCCAAACTTACTACATAGGGATAAAAAAACATTGCCACAAAAACAACTTAATGATAAAGAACGTTTGATAAATTTACAAAAGGCTTTTTCTTTTTCAAACAAGGAATATAAAAGGCTTAATAAAACAATAAATAAAGTACTACTTGTTGACGATATATATACTACAGGCAGCACTATAGAAGCATGTACAAGGATCTTGCTTGATAATGGAATAAGGGAAGTATTTTTTATAAGTGTTTGTATAGGCAAAGGATTTTAAAGAGATGTGTTTGTAGAAAGGTGTGGTGATTTAATGGAGATAAAAAACTGTAAAAGTTGTGGAAAAATATTTAATTATTTTGCAGGTAATCAAGTGTGCCCAACATGTACGAGAAAATCAGATGATCAATTTGATATAGTTAAAGATTATATATATGAACATCCAGGCGCAGGCATACAAGAGGTGGCTGAAGAATGTAAAGTATCAACTCATCAGATAAAGAAATGGGTAAGAGAAGAAAGATTAGAGTTTGCTGAAGATTCTTTGGTAGGAATTGAATGTGAAAATTGTGGAATTTCTATTCGTACTGGTAAGTTTTGTGCTGGTTGCAAGAGTAAACTAACCAACGACTTAAACTCACTGTATAAAAATAAGAAAAAGCCTTCTGTAGAAAGAAGCAAAAGGCAATCCCGAGATCATAAGATGAGATTTTTAGAATAAAGCAAATTAACAAAAAAATATGACCTTGTTTAGACATTTGTCCAAACAAGGTCTTTTTTATGAGTCCTTATTGTTGAGTTCTATTCCATTTTTTAAAATAGTTATTTTGCCTTGTTTTTGTAGATGGCCAATAGCTCTTTTGAATGCATTTTTACTAATGCTGAATGTTTTTTTGATTTCGTCAGAAGCTGATTTATCATGGTAAGGTAAAAAACCGGAAGGTTCTTGACTAAGTATTTCAAAAATCATATCCCCATCAATATCTATTTGCAGATGGGCTTTTTTTCGAAGGCTTAAATCCAACTTGCCATCATTTTGTACTCTTGTAACTCTAGCCTCTATATTGTCGCCTACTTTCAGAGGTGTGAATATTTCCTTTTTGGGGATGAGAGCACTATACTTATTGTCTACAGCAACAAAGGCACCAAAATTGTCAATGATTTCGTAAATGATACCTTGAACAACATTGTCTTTTTGATATGGTGGGTTAGTCTGCAAGTAATCATATACTTTCATTGTTCCGCAAAGACGATCACTCTTATCAATATAAAGAGCAATGAGTACTTTATCACCATTATTTACTGTAGTGGTTTGTTCTTTAAATGGCAATAATAAATCCTTTACAAGGCCCCAATCCATGAAAGCCCCAATAGAAGTCACATCTTTGACTTTTAGTAGAGCTACTTCTCCTAAGGTAAGTGGAGGGGTTGTGGTAGTGGCAATTAACCTATCTTCTGAATCCCTATAAATAAACACGTCTATTTCATCGTCCACTTGCATGTTTGTAGTCACTTCGTTTTTTGGAAGTAGCACTTGTGTTTCGCCATCGCTTAAATATATGCCTTGCTCTAATTGTTTTGCAATTTTTAATTTTTGAACTTCTCCAAGTTTCATGAAGTATCTTCCTCCTATTATTTAAATTCAAGAGTTGTATAAGGTTTACCCTTAGTATCTGATAAAACAACAATATATGAATTATTTGTTTGTGTAACATGTGGAACTATTATATCACCAAGTTTTGCAGCTTGCCTATAGTCTGCACGCATTTCCCTTGTTTTAAAATCTTCCGATATAAATTCTTCTGCCATCTTTATATATTGACCATTATTTACGTGTTTATTAGTATCTATATTAGCACGAACAACAGGAAAGGGACTTAATGATTCTAGAGTTTTAGGTATTGCTATTTTTCTGGGTTCATAGTTCATATCAAGTTTTTCTTCTAACTTATAAGTGTCTACTAAGTCCGAAGAAACACGTATAGGTCGTCCAGTATTTGTATCAATGCAGACCCATATAGAATTAGCATAAGCCAAAGTCTCTTTTTGTTTGTCTTGTATTATAAAGTTACGATAACCGTATATACCTTTGAAATCATATGGCCATGTGGAGGTGGTAATCTCATCACCCAAAGAGGGATAATTATTAACAATTATCTGCCAAGAACTTAATAGCCAAGTACGATTTGATTTTTCAACATAATCCAATCCTACGCCTAAGTCTTCTGAGTGAAAAGTAGAACAATCCTGAAAATAATTAATAATAGAAGAAAGATCTAACTTTTTATCATAGCCTACTTCGCTATATCTAATTCGACTTTTAAAACTGTACATTTTTAACCATGCCTTTCTAATAAACTTACTTGCCCCATTATACCATTAATTCGTATTATGTGATACAATATTTTATGATTGAAAGACTAGGAGAACTAAGATGCATAGAAAAAGAATTAAAGAGATAAATATAGTATTTTTTATGACTATAATTTTTGCCTTATTTGGACAAGAATTAAATTCAATAATTTTTATATATACTGACAATTATTTGCTAACCTTATTGTCATCTCAACTAATACTTATATTACCATCAATTGTTTATATAATTAAGTATAAACTTAATATAAAAGAAGCAATTCGCTTTAAGAAGATTAAAGCAGTTAATATAATATTGTTAATAGTTTTTTCTTATTTAATTACACCCCTTATGTCATTTGTTAATGCCCTATCAATGTTGTTTTTTCAGAATACTACATCTTCATTTATGGAGGGGATTATTGAAGAAAATGGATTTTTCTTAAGTATATTAATTATAGCTCTTGTACCTGCTATTTTTGAAGAAGTTGTATATAGAGGAATATTTTATAATGAGTATAGGAAGGCAAAGCCTTTGCAAGCCATTTTTTTAAGCGCTTTTCTTTTCGGAATAATACATGGTAATTTGAATCAGTTTGTATATGCTTTCCTAATGGGTATAGTCTTTGCACTTATAATAGAAGTAACAGATTCCATTTTATCAACAATGATTATTCATTTTTTCATCAATGGTACGTCTGTAACAGTCTTACACCTATATAGTAAGAGTATGAATGTGGAAGAAGAGGCTTCACAGTTAGAAGCGAGTCTAGATCAGATTTTAACTTTTACAGAGATAATGAAAACCTTACTTTGGCCAGCTATTATTTGCACTATACTAGCAGCCTTTGTATATGTAGCTATTGCGAAAAACGAAGGTAGATGGGAATGGATAAAGGAAATTTTTATTAAAAGGAAGAATCAAAATGAAGAAAAACTGATAAGTATTAGTCTAGTTATTGCAATTGTAATATGTATTGTTATAATGATTATGAATGAAATTTATTTG
The DNA here is from genome assembly GCA_964579655.1 of uncultured Lachnospiraceae bacterium. GTDB lineage: Bacteria > Bacillota > Clostridia > Lachnospirales > Lachnospiraceae > JAAYRG01. The sequence goes on along the minus strand of CAZOGN010000031.1, from coordinate 5,515 downwards.
CAATGACTTTAAAGAAACTATTGAAAATAATGTATAAAAACAAAAAGTGTATAAACACTTCAGGTTTAGAAAGGCGAGGTTATTATGAAGGAGAAAACATACGAATTAATAATAATTGGTTCTGGAGCGGCGGGACTTACAGCAGGGATATATGCAGGTAGGGCAATGATTGATACCTTGCTTATAGAGAAATTACCAGTTAGCGGTGGGCAGATAATAAAAACATATGAAATAGATAATTATCCAGGCTTACCTGGAGTATCAGGAGTTGATCTAGGACAGAAGTTAAAGGATCATGTAGAGAGATACAACTTAGAATTTACAAATGGTGAAGTCACTAAATTTGAAGTAAAAGATGATATAAAAGAGATTACTATAAATAATGATAAGGTATATAAGGCAAAAGCAGTATTAATTTCAACAGGTGCTGATCCACGCAAATTAAATATTAAGGGTGAAGATAGCTTGCAAGGTATGGGAGTATCATATTGTGCAACTTGTGATGGAGCATTTTTCAGAAATAGAACTACAGCCATAGTAGGTGGAGGAGACACAGCGGTTGAAGATGCTTTATTTTTATCTCGTATATGTGAAAAGGTATATATTATACATCGTAGAGATGAATTTAGAGCTACAAAAACATATGTAAGCAAAGCTAAAAAAACAGATAATATAGAGCTTGTATTAGATAGTGTAGTGGAAGAAATTATAGGCAAAGACCAAGTGGAAAGTATTAAGTTACGTAACAGGAAGACTGATGAAGTCAAAGAAATAGATGTGGATGGGGTGTTTATAGCAATTGGTAATCATCCTAACTCTGAAGTGTTTAAAGGACTAGTTGACATGGATGATGATGGATATATAATTGCTGGAGAAGAAGGTAGAACCAATATTCCAGGTGTCTATGCAGCTGGTGATATTAGGACAAAACATTTAAGACAAGTTATAACTGCAGCATCTGATGGAGCTAATGTCATATCTTCAGTAGAAAAGTATCTGAACAACTTATAGTAATAATTCCTAGATGAATTCTAAAACACCTATAAAAATGGCTAAATAACCAGAATTATCTTAACTTTTTATAGTTGACATGCCGAAGTTATTTTGTTATAATTATTTTAAGAATTTAATAATTCTGTAACATTTAATAAAGTGACTTATTACTAATAAGTTTGGATGAGTATTTTTGGAGGTAAAGGCTATAATGTTAAAAGGTAAAGTTTTGAAGACATCCTTATGTGTATCAGCATTTGCGTTATCACTTGGATTTTCACAAGAAGTTAGTGCTGCAACAACCATAGGCTCAGATATAGGAATTGCTGGAATCACACCAGTTATGGATAACTACTATTCTTCTAATGGTCAAGAAGAATTAGGTGAAGCAGAAGAATATGTAATTAATTTATTATTGCAATTAGACCAAGAGAATGGAACAAACTTAACAGAGATTGTTTCACCATATGCCAACTTAGGAATTTCTACAGCTAATAGTTATGTTAATATTAGGACTGAACCTAATACAGAAAGTGAAGTTGCTGGTAAGCTTTATAGTGGATGTGCAACAGACATACTTGCGACAGAAGGCGATTGGGTTAAGATAGAATCAGGAAATGTAGAAGGATATATTAAGTCAGAGTATTTGGCCATAGGTCCACAAGCAGAGGACTTGATTGAAGAAGTTGCATCTAAGAAAGCAACAATTCAAGCACAGACACTTTATGTTAGACAAGAACCAACAACTGAATCTGATATTGTAACTATGGTTCCTATAGGTGAGAAGTATGACATAATCGAAGAACAAGAAGATTGGGCAAAGATTATTATTGATGACCTAGAAGGTTATGTATCAAAAGATTACATAGAGATAGAAGTGGATTTCGAATATGCTATTTCAATAGAAGAAGAACAAGCTAGAATTGCAGCTGAAGAAGCAGCAAGAAGGGCAGAAGAAGAAAGATTGGCTCAGTTAGCTAGGGAAGAAGAAGAAAGAAAAGCTGCTCAAGCTGCTGCTAAAAAGAAGAAAACAACATCTAGTTCTAAAAAGACTACATCAACTAAGAAGAGTTCATCAAGTAAGAAAGTATCGGCACCAAATCTTAGTGTAGAAGGAAAAGAAAAGGGTCAAGCCATTGCAAGCTATGCTCGTCAGTTTGTTGGAAATCCATATAAGTACGGAAGGACAAGTTTGACTAATGGAGCTGATTGTTCTGGTTTTGTACAAACAATTTATAAGCAATTTGGATACAGTATTCCAAGAGATTCAAGATCACAATCAGCAGGTGCAGGTTATGAAGTAAATATAGGAGATCGTCAGCCTGGAGATTTGATTTTCTACACAAAGAATGGAAGAGTTAATCATGTAGCCTTATATATAGGTGGAGGCCAAGTTGTTCATGCAAGTACTCCAAGTAGTGGAATCAAGATATCAAGCTACAACTATCGAACACCTTATAAAATCAGAAGAGTAGTTAGGTAAATGTATTTAAACTTAAAAGAATTTGAATAAATTATTTATAATCAGTACTGTAGGTTGTATTTGCTAAAAGCAAAATGATTTACAGTACTTTTTTATGTGAATGGATCTTTCCTGGCAAATCAAGAATTGTTTTTATATTCAGAATACTTGAGAATATCTAGGCGAATACTGTTTCTTTAATAAAGAGCTTTAAAACATAAAACTAGCAAAATGCACAAAAAAATAACAAACTAAAGATGTTACATAAAATGTAATAAATATATTTTAATTATCCCAAAAGTTATCCACAATTTCAAGCTTGTATTTAAAGACTTTTAGAGTTATCAACCGAGTTATCCACATCATCCACAATTAATAACCACAGGTGTCGAATGTGTTTTTCTTGTCAACTCGGAACCTTTGTTTTGTTAAATATCATGAAAACTGACAAAAAGACAAGAAAAAATGGGCAAGTAAAATGTTTTAATATTCAAAAAATATAGTTTAATTTGAAACAATTTAAAGAAGTATGTTGGAAAAGAAAGAAAATTGACTTGTGGAGAAAGTAGCTTGCTTTTGAATTAATGTTTTCTTGTAACAAAAGTTCCCATATGGTATAATGGCATTAAGCAAAAGGATTATTGCTTGCAAAAGAGAACAAATAAATATGAAGAAGGAGTGATTTTATGCGTTTTATAATTAGCGGTAAGAATCTAAATGTAACAGATGGGTTGAGAACTGCCGTTCAAGAAAAGATAGGTAAACTAGAGAGATATTTTACTCCTGAAACAGAAATACATGCAACACTAAGTGTGGAAAAGGAAAGACACACAATTGAAGTTACAATTCCTATGAAAGGAACAATTATAAGAGCAGAGCAAACAACAGATGATATGTATGCATCCATAGATGCAGTGGAGGATGCAATTGAACGGCAGCTAGAGAAGTACAAAGGCAAACTAACTTCACATAAACATGCGGCTAAGAACTTCAACATTGATTTCATTGAAGAAAATCAAGGGGATGAAGTAGATGAATCCGATGAAATAAAGATTGTGAGAACAAAGAGATTTGCCATGAAGCCAATGTTTGCAGAAGAGGCTTGCATACAGATGGAGTTATTAGGACATAATTTTTTCGTATTCAGTAATGCAGATACAGGAGAAGTTAATGTAGTTTATAAACGAAAGAAGAAAAATACTTACGGAATTATTGAACCAGAATTCTAATTGAACAAGTTCCCCAAGTAATTCAGATAATTGAATTACTTGGGGGTTTTTTTTTGTTAGGAAGGAGCCAGTTCACATTCTTTAATTACTTAAGAAATTAATTGACAAAACTTACATCACACATTATGATAGGGTCTATAAATATAGTAAATTTTGGATGAACTTATAACTTAGGAGGAGATGATTTCTATGGAATTGAAGATAGGAGTAATTGCTTACGTTGAGAATGATGTGAATGAACAAATGGATGTAAACTGGGGTAATATCACATCTAGGATTAGATTGCTTGAAGATTATGTCGGTGGTTTAACAGGTTTAGAAAGTTTTTCTCATGCAATGATTTTAACATATTTGCATGAAGCGAAATTTACACGAGAAAGACATCTAGAGAGGCGTCCAAGAAACTTGCCTGAAATGCCCCTGGTTGGTATATTTTCTCAAAGAGCAAAGGATAGGCCAAATCCTATTGGTTTAACTTCTGTCAAGATTTTGGAGGTGGGGACAGATTTTTTATTAGTTAAGGGTTTAGACGCAATCAATGGAACACCGGTCCTAGATATTAAACCTTATTATCCACAATATGATAGAATTAGCAATGCTGTTGTACCTGAATGGGTTAATCGTTTGATGGAGAAGTATTTCTAATGTAATTATGCTAATAATCTATAGTATTATTTTCTTATTTTAGCACCTTGCCAACTAATGTGGAAGGAACAGCAAAGTTAATTGTGAGAAAGAATGGAATTGCTTTTTGTGTGTTTTGTTACATGATGAGTATTGCTTATAGTCTATGGCTTATAAGGTTAAATAATACTGAAATATTATACAGAAATTACTTGGGCAAGAAATCAGTAATAGCGTTTACCAACATAGATTCTTTTGAAAGAAAAACAAATGGCAATATTATCTTTTATGAAAAAGAGAATAAGTTAATTGAGATTTATTTACGATTATTTTTCCCTTAGTTTAATAGAGGAGTTAAAGAAATATCCTATAAAAATAAATTACGAGTAGTGATTGCAAGATGAATACAAGACTTACCTACCAATTAGATACTTATCAAGAAGTTGTGATAAGTGTTTCAAAAGAAACAGCTGCTATTTCTAAGCTTGTAATTGAAAATGTTTTAAAGCCAAAAGATTTTATGGATGAAGTAACAAAATAATATTACAAAGGGGATAGCCATAAGACAGATTGACAATGAAATTAAAACATATTATTATAAATGTAGGAAATATAAGCAATACATAATATAAGTATAAACAGGGTAAACCATGCGAAAGCATGGGACACAAACCTTGAAGCCTAAAGAGGGTTAAGCTTACAAGACATAAAAATAAAGAATTACATACATCTAGGAGATGAGTAGCTAATATATTTCACGGCGGTTCAAGTTGCAGTTTAAATGAATGTATAATTAAAAACATTATACGTTTTGTTTTTGCTAGCAACTTTTTTGTGTTTCAAGCTTTTTGAGTCTATGGATTTATCCTCAGCTCACTTTTTATCATAGTAATCTTTAAAGGTCTTATTATTTTTGACAACGTTATGTGCAACATCGAGGCCAGTAAAAGCAAGTAAGTTTGAAGGGTTAGAAAAGCGAGTGATATCGCCAATCTCCCCTAGTATCATTCCACCATTCACAAAACCAATGCCTACGTAAATCATAAAACCGTGGCAATACACTCCTTTAAGTAGTAGAACCACAGGAAAAAAATCAAAAGCTCACAGCATCTAAATGTATTATAATAACAAATATAAAATTTTAAAAGAAAGGAAAGTGTGTGTTTAAGCTTCTATAAATATCATACAAGAAAAAGATGGAACCAAA
>CAZOGN010000030.1:0-23500 GCA_964579655.1 uncultured Lachnospiraceae bacterium | reverse complement strand
AAGAATATTCTATCGTAATTCAATTAATATCGGACTTCCAATAATTGAATGTCCACAAGCAGCAAAAGATATTAAAGATGGAGAACAAGTAGAAGTTGATTTTGATTCTGGTCTTATAAAGAACTTAAGCACTGGTGAAGTTTACCAAGGACAGAAATTTCCTGAATTTATGCAAAAAATAATTAAAGCCGAAGGATTAATGAATTATATAAAAGAATAAAAGTGAATTATTATGACAGTACCATAAAAGTGCTAAGGATGACTACAAGAGTAGATGTTTTCCTCTTATAGTCATCCTTAGCACTTATAAAACTATATGAATATTATTATGATTAAGGCAACTAGAATATTTTATAGATTTCTTGAATTTTACTATTATCAATCTTTGTATCTAGGAAATATTCAGCAGCTACTTTGGCTTGGGCGACTAGCATTTCTAACCCGTTTATAATATAGAAATCTTTTTCTTTTGCTTGTCTAAGTAGCTTGGTTTCCAATGGGTTGTAGATTAAATCAATTACATGACTACATGAATTAAATGTTTTGAGTTCTAAAGGGCTTGCATCTACTCCTGGATACATACCAACAGGAGTGGTGTTTATTATTATTTCTCCATCAGTATGATTTTCATAGCATTCTTCAAAAGAGATTGAATTATCGCGAAGGGTTCGCCCCACTGTTATAATTTCTCCAGCCTTTAAATCTTTAAGTACTGCAATAACTGCCCGAGATGCTCCGCCATTTCCAAGTACTATTACTTTTTTTCCTTCAATATTTACTTTATGATGTTCTAGTGTATATAAAAAACCATCATAGTCTGTATTATAGCCCTTTAAGAGATTGTTTTTATTAACGATGGTGTTGACAGCACCTATTTTTTTTGCGTTTTCATCTAAAAAATCAAGATAAGGAATCACAGTAGTTTTATAGGGAATGGTAACATTGATTCCTTTAAAATTCTTTTCTTTTAAAAAAGCATCCAATTCATTTTTATCTAGTTCTATTAAATCATATTTATAGTTATTCATTTCTTCGTGTATTTCCTTAGAAAAACTATGTCCTAGTTTTTCGCCAATTAATCCATATTTCATAAAGATAGTCCTTTCTAATGATTTTCTTATTATGTCTTTTTTATCATTTGCACACTTCAATGTCAAGTTAATAGCAAAGAAAAAATCTAAGTAGAACTTAAAATATTTAGTTATATTTATGTGTAATAAACATATATTGTTTTAAGGAGGTACATTTAATGAAAAAAAGGGACGAGTTGTTGAAAATATTTTCAATAAAAATTCGTAAACTGCTGGCTATATTGGATATCGACTTTGAATTACTTCAAGAGATTAGACTAAGAGTAAATTCTCCCTTATTTATTATATATGATAATAGGGAGTTGTTCATAAGTGAAGCAGGAAAAATTACAAAAGATATAAAGGATGCCTTCTATATAAGCAAGAATGAGATAAATGAAACAATGGAGTACATAAGCAATTACTCCTTTTATGCATTTGAAGAAGAAATCAGACAAGGTTTTATAACAATATCAGGTGGACATAGAGTTGGAATTAGTGGACAAGTTATTTTAGATAACGAAAAGATAAGAAGTATGAAACATATTTCATTTATTAATATTAGATTATCTCATCAGGTTAAAGGATGCGCTGATAAGGTTATGCCTCATCTTTATAGTGATAATAAAAATGAATGTCTACATACTTTAATAATTTCCCCACCAAGATGTGGGAAGACAACACTACTTCGGGATATTATAAGGAGATTATCTAATGGCGATGAAACTCATAGGGGTATGATGGTGGGAGTTGTGGACGAACGTTCAGAAATTGGAGCTTGCTATATGGGAGAGCCTCAAAATGATTTGGGGATTCGTACGGATGTATTAGATTGTTGTCCTAAGGCAAAGGGGATGATGATGCTTGTAAGATCCATGTCACCAAGAGTTATAGCAGTAGATGAAGTGGGATCATCTAGCGACATTAATGCCATTGAATATGTTATGAACTGTGGCTGTAGATTAATTGCAACTGTTCATGGTGATTCTATTGATGATATAAAAGGCAAGCCAGTTTTATGTGAATTAGTAAAGAAGAAGATATTTGAAAGATATATTCTTTTAAATAACAAAGATGAAGTTGGAGAAATAGAAGGAATATATGATGTAGAGGGTGTTAAACTTTTTTAACATATACAAAAGGAGATGATAAGGCAAATGACTAAGCTAATAGGGGCTATTTTGGTAGTTTCATCTTGTAGTGCACTAGGATGTTACTTTAGTAATGAATTGAAAACTCGAATAGATAACTTAAAAGAAATTAAAAAAATATTAATACTACTTCGGGGAGATATAGAGTATGCCAATACGGCGCTTCCAGAAGCAATACAAGCCTTATCTAGAAGGCACAATGGTACATATAAAAAGTTCTTAGAAAATGTTAGTAAAAAGCTTTTAGAGTTAAATGGCGAATCTTTTGGAGTCATATGGAAGGAAACTGTGGATAAGGATCTACTCCATACTTCTTTGAATAAGGTAGACTACGGACTATTAAATCAGCTAGGTGAAAGTATTGGTTACCTTGATAAAAGCATGCAAATTAATACTTTGGATTTATATTTGGGGCAAATAGAAGAAACTATAAAGGAACTATCTAAAAGTGCTAAGGATAAAACATATTTATATAATGCACTTGGGATAATGAGCGGTATCTTTATAACTATAATTCTAATATAAAGAGGAAAACTTGTTTTATACCTTAGAAAGGCATGGTATCACTATGGAAATCACTTTAATATTAAAAATTGCTGGAGTTGGCATACTGGTTTCAGTTCTGAATTCAGTATTAAAACAAGGTGGAAGAGAAGAACTAACATGGATTGTTACAATGGCGGGCTTGGTTATTGTACTTCTTTGGTTAGTGCCTCATATAGCCGACTTGTTCGAAACAGTTACTGAACTACTCTATTTGTAAAAAGGAGTTATTATGGGACAATATGACAGCATGGTGAACATTGCAATAATTGGGGTTGTTATTGTTTTGTTAGCAATAATATTTAAAAAGACAAAAGAAGAGTTTGCCATATTAATAAGTATAGCAGGTTGTTTTTTGATTTTTTCTTTTGGAATATCTAAGCTACAAATAATTGTTAATGCAATAGATACTATACAAGAATATATATCTATTAATCAAAACTATATTAATATTTTAATTAAGATCATTGGTATTACATGTGTTTCAGAATTATCTTCAAATATTTGCAAGGACTGTAATTACAATTCAGTAGCAAGCCAAATTGAGTTGTTTGGGAAACTAACAATACTAGTGACAGGAATGCCAATATTATTAGCCTTATTAGATACTATCAATACATTTTTAAAGGCTTAGGAGAATAAGATGCAGAAATTCAAGATGATTATCATAGTAGCAATCTTATTATTAGTAAAAAGTAGAACTGTTCATGCTTCCGCTAGTGAAGTAGAAAGTTTTGAAAAGGATTATGACGAAATTCAAGATAGTATTGATGAAGAGTTAAGTAATGATGAGTTTAATTTTGAAAGCTTTGTAACTGACTTAGTAACTGGCAAAGAAATGTTTTCATTTACGGATATTATAGTGAAAATTAAAGATGGGGTAATGGCAGAATTTAAAAGCAATACAGGTAACTTAACGGCGGTAATTGCAATAGCAATCATAGCTGCAATTTTCACAAATCTTTCTCATGCCTTTAAAAATAACCAGGTTGCGGATACGGGATTTTATATTACTTATCTTTTACTATTTACTATTCTTGCCGCATCATTTATAACAGCTTCAAAAATTGCCACAGATACTCTTGGCTCAATTCTGAATTTTATGAAGGTCCTAATACCAACATATATTTTATCACTATCATTTAGTTCGGGAGTAACATCGGCGCAAATGTACTATCATTCAAGTTTATTTTTAATTTCATTTATTGATCTTGTTTTATTAAAAATAGTAATTCCAATGATTAATATCTATTTTATAATTACAATCTCTAACAACCTTTCAAAAGAGGACATGCTTTCAAAATTATCGGAATTACTATCTGATGGTGTAAAGTGGATTTTAAAAACTCTTTTAGCCATAGTAATAGGTTTGAATGCGACACAAGGTCTAATTTCTCCTGTAGCCGATGCACTAAAGAAAAATGGTTTAATAAAAACAGCAGAAGCAATACCAGGAGTTGGTGATGTTTTAAGTGGTGTTGCTGAGAGTGTAATAGGGGCTGGCGTTTTATTAAAAAATGCTATTGGAGTAGCCGGTGTCATTGTAATAGCAATTATATGTGCTCTTCCTTTAATAAAACTAGGAGTAATAACCTTGGTTTATAAAGCAAGTAGTGCAGTAGTCCAACCAATATCTGATAAACGTTTGATAAACTGTATAAGCACAACAGCCAGAGCATCAGGATTAATGCTAAATACTGTCTTTGTTGGCTTGATATTATTTGTTCTTACCATAACTATAATATCTGTTTCAACAACATAGAAAGAAATGGGGGGGTTACTAATGAACTTGGTATATGGTTGGGTAAAAAACATTGTTTTCTTTCTACTTATTATATCTATTATAAATAACCTAGCAGGAGATAGTAATTATAAAAAGTACATAAATTTAATTACAGGTATGATTTTAATTATTTTAGTTATTAGTCCACTAACTAATTTATTTAATATAAATGAAAAAATAGATTATTATTTTGCAAAAAACTCATTTGAAGTAGGAACTGAGGATATAAGCAACAAGTTAATAAAAATAGAAGACCAACAAAAAGCAAGTATTGCTATAGAATATAAAAAAGAAATAGAAAAACAAACAGCACAACTATTAGAAAAAGAAGGCCTATATATATCTTACTTTCAAGTAATAATTAGTGAGCAAGCCGAAGTATTTGGGACAATCGAAGAAATAGACTTGATTGCTGGCTATACAGTGAATGAAGAAGAAAATATATCAGAGCCTATTGAAAAGGTAGAGATAGATAGAATTGAGATTGGGGAAAACAAAGATTATGATGGTGCTTCAAATACAAGCATAAAGGAAATTCATATAAGGAAACTTTTGTCGGACTTCTATAATGTTGATGTAAACAATATAAATATTGACATAAGAGAAAGTTAATAAGATAAGATTGAAAGAGACCTAAGTAGTTTGAGGAGAAGCTATGGAAGAAAAAAAAGAGGGAATTAACAAAAATCTAAAAAAGATATTTGGATTAGAAAATAAGGCAGATAAAAGCAATGATGAAAATAAAAAAACCCTAATAAAAAACATAGGTCCCACTAATTTTGTTATAATTTTAATGGTTGGTATCTTGCTTTTAATACTGTCACTTCCCAGTGGTAAAAAAGATGAAAAAACCAGTAAAGCTATGAATGATAAGCAAGAAGTTAATAATATGGAAAGTAGTAAAATTTCGATAGATAAGAATCAAACTGAAATATATATAGAACTTTTAGAAGATCGATTAGAGGAAGTTTTAAAAAAGGTAGATGGAATTGGTGATGTAGAAGTAATGATAACATTAAAAGGTTCTAAAGAACTAATTATATTAAAGGACAAACCATATTCAAGGGAACAATCAACAGAATCTGATGGAGAAGGTGGAGAGCGTAACACAAGTAGCGAAGATTACCAAGAAAACACCATAATGATTGAGGATGAAGAAGGAAGAACAATTCCCTTTGTTATAAAGGAACTTGAGCCTCAAGTTGAAGGAATATTAGTGATTTCTACAGGTGGAGATAATTCTGAAATTATTAATCAAATTATTGAAACTTCACAGGTATTATTTGGTGTTCCGGCACATAAAGTTAAAGTAATGAAGATGAATTAAAAACCATATAGGAGGTAAGTATGAAGAAGATTTTCAAAAAGAATCAAATCATAATAACAGCACTAGCTATTATGATTATAGTAGCTGGATACCTAAACTATACAACAAAGAATGCCAAAGATGACATTGAAGTAGGAGCAGGAGAAGGAGAGGTACTAGATTATGATTCCCATAATGAAACTGCTGGTGATAGTATAGATGATAGTGATTTAGTAGATTTAATAGAAGAAGGAACCGATATAGAAGGTTTAGTAAAGGATAATTTGACTTTGGATGAGTCGCTTGAAACTAAGGATATATCAGATGAAGATAGGGCCAAGGAAGTATCTGACACAGGAGAAGTTGTAAATAAGGATGAAAATGAAGCAGAAACCACAAGTGAGCAATCAAAGCCAGGAGAGGCTGTTCTAGTTAGCACCACAACTATGCCAGATTTTTTTATTAGTGCAAAAGTATCAAGAGAGCAACTTAGAGCAAAAAATAAAGAAACATTAATGGAAGTAATAGATAATACAAATGTTACTAGTGAAGATAAATCTTTAGCAACACAAGAAGTTATAAAACTAACAGCTATTTCTGAAAAAGAAAATGCAACAGAGTCCTTGCTGGAAGCGAAGGGTTATAGTGATGCTGTTGTAAGTATGTCAGAAGAGAGTGTGGAGGTAATTGTAAATGCAGAAAGTCTAAATGATCAAGATATAGCCCAAATTGAAGATATAGTTAAAAGAAAAACAGGAGAAGATATTTCCAAGATAGTAATATCTCCAGTTGTGCTTAACGATTAACATACATAGATAAGAACTATTAGTAGTCATCAAGTCAATATAAGAAAAAGTTTGCAAATGATTTTTATTTTGGTATAATAAATTAAACAATGTATTGACATACAAAATAGTCTGAAATAAGTCAGTAGGAGGTAATAGAATTGGTTAGGGAACAGGAAAGTAGAAATACTTATCAAATACATGTAAATGAAAACAAGGTTGGAGAAGTACAAATAGCAGATGAGGTAATTGCAACTATAGCAGCTCTTGCTGCAACAGAAGTTGAGGGAGTTGCATCCATGTCTGGCAATATTACTAAGGAACTAGTTAACAAACTAGGCAAGAAGAATCTTTCAAGAGGAGTCAAAATAGAAGTAGACACTGAGAATGTAGAAGTAGATTTGGCTTTACAAGTAGAATATGGATATAGCATACCAAGTGTATCACAATTAGTGCAAGAAAAAGTAAAGAGTGCAATTGAGACTATGACAGGTTTAACAGTATCAATGGTTAATATAAGAATAGTTAGTGTAAATATCGAAAAAAAAGCATAAGAGTAGCGGAACCAATTAATAAACAATGTGGGACTGTTGCAAAGCATATAATTTATATATTTGCCAAGAGGATTTCACTGATATTAATTATGTGAATATCATTAGTAAGCAATGTGTAATTGGCTTTGTAACAGCCATTTTTTACGTTGTAATGTCATAGGCGTAAAGTTGGAGGTAATATGACAAGAAGACAAGCAAGAGATCACTTATTTATAATGCTATTTAGAAAAGAATTCCATGAAATAAGTGAAATGGATCAACAAGCAGATTTTTATTTGGAATTTATGGAAAGCACACAGCCACTCACAAAAGAAGAAAGTAAAGAGTTAAAGGAACGCTTTAACAATATAATTGACAAATTACCTGAAATAGATGCTATTCTTACAAAAACATCTACTGGTTGGAAATTAAACCGAATGGGAAAAGTAGATTTAACAGTAATGAGAATAGCTATTTTTGAAATAAAGTTTGATAAGGAAATACCTAATGCAGTAGCAATTAATGAAGCGGTTGAAATAGCGAAGAAGTATGGCGAAGAGTCTTCAGGTTCATTTGTAAATGGAGTTTTAGCAAAAATGCTGCGTTAAGGTCTAAAACAAACTGTAGAATAAGAGGGGATAACATATGGATAATATATTATATGAAAACAGAAGCGAACCCTATAAGGTATCAGAAGTAAATTCTATTATTAAAGATCTTTTTATGAAGGATGGAAGGCTAAGTAGTATATATATAAAAGGAGAAGTCTCGAACTGTAAGTATCATTCATCAGGGCATATATATTTTACCTTAAAGGATCCAGCTGGACAAATGTCATGCGTTATGTTTGCAGGACAAAGACAAAATGGTCTCAAGTTTCAAATGGTAGAAGGGCAAAGTATTATAGCCTTCGGAAGCATTGGTGTTTATGAGAAAGCAGGAGTCTATCAATTATATGCTAACAGAATTACTTTAGATGGAGCAGGAGCTCTTTATCAAAGATATGAAAAACTTAAAGAATCCTTATCTAAGGAAGGATTATTTGATAAGAAGTTTAAAAAAAATATTCCACCATATCCAAAGAATATAGCAGTTATAACCGCAAGGACAGGAGCAGCAATTCAAGATATAATTAACATTATTAATAGAAGAAATCCATATATTCAGCTGACGCTCTATCCAGCACAGGTTCAAGGAGAAGGTGCTGCAAGGACAATTGTAGCAGGTATAAAAGCCCTTGATGAAATGGACATGGATACAATTATTGTTGGTCGTGGTGGAGGATCTATTGAAGATTTATGGGCATTTAACGAGGAAATTGTTGCAAGAGCAATATTTGCTTGTAAAACTCCTATTATATCAGCAGTTGGTCATGAGACAGATGTAACTATTGCTGATTTTGTCGCAGACCTTAGGGCACCGACCCCGTCTGCCGCAGCAGAGTTAGCAGTTTCTGATATAGCTGATATAATTAATCAAATTGAAGGATATCGTAAGGATATTAATAGAAATTTGAATAATAAACTAGTATTATATAGAAATGAAGTAGGACAATTAAAGATAAGATTAGATCATATGAATCCAATCTATCAATTACGACAAAAAAGACAATACTTGATTGATTTAGAGCAAAAATTAGAACAAAATATGGATATGATAATAAAAAACAGAAGACATAAATTAGCTATATATATAGAAAGACTAGAAGGACTTTCCCCAATAAAAAAGCTAAACAGAGGATATGCCTTAGTTGCAAATGAAAAAAACGAAGTAGTAAATCGATTAGACAGGGTAGAAATAGGAGAAAAAATATCAATATCTGTTATAGATGGAGATTTAAGAGCCACGGTAGAGGAAAAGACCGCCAACAAAAGAATGGACTTAAGGTAAAGGAGGTTAGTATATATGTCTGAAGATAAGAAAAGCCTGGAAACTGCATTTGGAGAACTTGAAGAAATACTTGCAAAATTAGAAGAAGAGGATATTACTTTGGAAGAGTCCTTTGCTTTATATCAAGAAGGAATGAAAATGCTGAAATATTGTAATAACTCTATTGATAAGGTGGAAAAACAGCTTATAGTTTTAGGAGAAGCGAATGAAGAAGTATAGAACTGAAGATTTTAACGAAGTATTAGAAGAAAAATCTAATTATATAGAAGAGATAATAAGAGAATACCTTCCAGAAGAAGAAGGGAAACAAAAGATTATATTTGAAGCTATGAATTATAGTGTATTAGCCGGTGGCAAAAGACTTCGTCCAATGTTGATGATGGAAACATATATTTTGTTTGGAGGAAAAGACCTTGAATGTATTAAACCATTTATGGCGGCTATAGAATTTATTCATAGTTACTCCCTAGTCCATGATGATTTACCAGCAATGGATAATGATGAGTATAGAAGAGGTAAAAAGACTACCCATATAAAGTACGGAGAAGCCATCGGAATATTAACTGGAGATGGTTTGTTAAATTATGCATTTGAAACTGCCGTAAAATCTTATTATAATATAGAGTATAAAGATAGATTTATAAGTGCATTAGAGGTATTAGCAAGCAAGGCAGGAACCAAGGGAATGATAGGTGGACAAGTAATTGACACTTTTGTATTAGAAGGCATGTCAATTGATGGACAAGATAAAAAGCAGCTTTTACAAGTTATAAACCATATGTATGACTTAAAGACAAGCGGTTTAATCAAAGCATCTATGATGATTGGAGCAATTCTTGCAGGAGCAAGCAAAAAGTACGTATTATTGATTGAGGAGATGTCTAGTAATATAGGTATAGCATTTCAGATACAAGATGATATATTAGATGTCACATCCACAGCAGAGACTTTAGGAAAACCAATAAAGAGTGATCAGCGAAATGAAAAACTAACTTATGTTTCTATACTTGGTTTAGAAAAGGCAAAAGAAGAAGTTGCATCTTATTCAAAAAATAGTTTAGAGATATATAAGAAAATTAATAAATCAAATTTATTTTTGTATGATTTATTAGAAAAACTGATTAAGAGGGAAAAATAAGAAATGAAATACGAGAAATGAGGGATACTTTGTCTTCTATATTGGATCAAATAAAAAAAGCAAATGATATAAAAGAAATTGAAGCTGCAGATTATAGAGTTTTAGCCAAGGAAATTCGAAAATTTCTCTTGCTAAATGTAAGTAAAACTGGGGGACACTTAGCATCTAACTTAGGTGTAGTTGAACTTACTATGGCACTTCATTTATCCTCAAATTTACCTGAAGATAAATTGGTTTGGGATGTAGGCCATCAAGCATACACCCATAAAATTTTAACAGGAAGGCAAAAGGGATTTAGCTCATTGCGTCAGTATAAAGGTTTGTGCGGTTTCCCAAGAACAAGTGAAAGTAAGGCAGATTCTTTTAATACTGGCCATAGTTCAACTTCCATTTCCTTAGCATTAGGAATGGCTAAAGCTAGAGATATAAAAGGTGAAAAAAATAAGGTTACTGCAGTAATTGGGGACGGTGCACTGACTGGAGGTCTTGCCCTTGAAGCATTAAACAATGCTGGAAGGGTCAAGTCTAATTTAGTTATTGTTTTAAATGATAACAATATGTCGATTTCAGAGAACGTGGGTGGTATGGCAAACTACCTTGGTAAATTACGTACTGATGTAAAGTATTACAATTTAAAACAGAATGTAGAAAAGATTTTAAATAGACTACCTGCTGGTGATAGTGCAATAGGCACAATAAAGAAATCAAAAGATTCTATAAAAAGGCTCTTTATACCAGGGATGTTTTTTGAAGATATTGGTTTAACTTATATTGGACCAATTGATGGACATGATATTTATGAGATGCTTAAAGCACTAAAGAGTGCATACAAGGCCAAGGGAGCTGTTATAGTTCATGTAAAAACAAAAAAAGGCAAAGGCTATAAGCTTGCTGAAAAGCAACCTGAAAAGTTTCATGGTGTTAGTCCTTTTCATTTAAAAACTGGTGAAAGCAGAAGCCAGAAAAATGCGAGTTCTTATACAGATGTATTTTCAAAAACCTTAACTAAACTAGGTGAAGAAAATAATAAAATAGTAGCCATATCAGCGGCGATGCCTAATGGTACAGGGGCTGAAAACTTTAAAGAAGAATTCCCAGAACGCTTTATTGATGTAGGAATTGCAGAAGAACATGGAGTTACATTTGCAGCAGGACTAGCTAAAAGTGGTATGAGGCCTGTGGTAGCAATCTACTCTACATTTTTACAAAGAGCCTATGATCAAATATTACATGATGTTTGCATTGATAATTTACCCGTAATATTCGCTATTGACAGGGCTGGAATTGTCGGAAAAGATGGAGAGACTCATCAAGGCTTATTTGACTTATCATTTTTATCACATATGCCAAACATGACAGTTATGGCACCAAAGAATAAGTTTGAATTAGAGGACATGCTCTACTTTGCTAGCAAACATATGGGGCCAATAGCTATAAGATATCCAAGAGGCAATGCCTATGAAGGCTTAAAAGAGTTTAATCAAGTAATTGAATATGGTAAGTCTGAAATCCTTTATGAAGAACAGGATTCGACAATTTTAATATTAGCTTTAGGAAGCATGGTTGAGAGTGCATTAGAAGTCTACAGCATGTTATCAAATAGTGGAATAAAGTCAACACTTGTTAATGTACGTTTCGTATCTCCTTTAGATAATGAATTACTTCATTTATATGCAAAAAGGTGTAATACATGGGTTACATTAGAAGAAAACGTTAAAGCAGGTGGCTTTGGAGAAAAGATTTCATCATTTTTAACTGAGCATAACTATAAAGATATACAACAAATTAACATATCTATACCTGATTGTTTTGTAGAACAAGGAAGTCCGGAAGAATTAAAACAACAGTTTGGATTGGATAGCAAGTCAATTCATGAAAAAATAACAAATAATTTTTTGCAGTTTAATTGCATGAAAAGATAGGGTTTAGTGTTTAATTATGAAAGAAAGATTGGATCTAATATTAGTTAATAGAAACTTAGTCAACTCACGCCAGAAAGCGAAGGCCATTATTATGGCTGGAAATGTTTTTGTAAATGGTCAAAAAGAAACTAAGGCAGGTACTTCATTTAAAGATACCGTTGAAATTGAAATTAAAGGAAAGCCATTAAAGTATGTTAGTAGAGGTGGCTTCAAATTAGAAAAAGCTATAGAAGAATTTGATATAGATTTACAAGACAAAGTATGCATGGATGTAGGCTCTTCAACAGGTGGCTTCACAGACTGCATGCTACAAAATGCTGCCAAAAAGGTTTATGCTATTGATGTAGGTACAAATCAATTAGCATGGAAGTTAAGGCAAGATAAAAGAGTAATTACAATGGAGAAAACAAATATTCGTTATGTTGAAAAAGAAGACTTAGCTGAATTAATTGATTTTTCTTCTATTGATGTTGCTTTTATATCCCTAGAAATTGTTCTTTCTCCAGTAAGGGATTTATTAAAAGAAGGAGCGGAAGTGGTTTGTCTAATTAAACCACAATTTGAGGCAGGAAAAGAGCAAGTTGGGAAAAAAGGTGTTGTAAGAGATTCAAGAATTCATGAGGAAGTGATAAAAAAGGTTATAAATCATGCTGATAGTATAGGTTTTAATATACTAAACATTGATTATTCACCTATTACAGGACCAGAAGGAAATATTGAATATTTATTACATTTAAAAAAAGTTGAACAAACATATAAAGAGAAAATCACAAGTGGTATTTACGAACGTATTAATGGTGTTGTGAGCGAATCTCATGCCACATTAAGCTTGTAAACATACTATACATATGCTAATATAAAAACATGAAATTTGAATGTTTTATGTATTAAATAAAGGCTTTTCATGTTAAAAAACTAGAACTTACAGTATGAGTAGGAGCTATAGATGAATAAAATATGCTTAATTACAAATAAAGATAAAGATAACAATTTAGAGATTACAAATAAAGTAATAAACTATATAAAGAAGCATAATAAAGAATGTATTTTGCTTAAATGCTATCATGGTGAGTGTGATGGATTATATACAGATGTAAAGACTATCCCCCAAGACACAGACTGTATTATTGTACTTGGTGGTGATGGTACTATTTTGCAAGCAGCTCATGATATAGCAAGTAGGGATATTCCTATTTTCGGTATTAACTTAGGAACCTTAGGTTTTCTAGCAGAAATAGAAACACAAAACATATATCAAGCTTTAGATTGTCTCTTAAGCGGTCAATATACTTTAGAAAACAGAATGATGCTTCAGGGCTGTATAATTAGAGATGGAAAGAAAATATATGAGGGTTCTATTTTAAATGAAATAGTTGTTGCAAGAAGTGGTTTTTCAAGGGTTATTAGCCTTAGTGTAAGTGTTAATGATGAACTAGTTTATAGATATAGAGGTGATGGGGTATTGCTTTCTACACCTACAGGTTCGACCGGATATAATCTATCGGCAGGAGGACCTGTTCTTAGGCCAAATAATAAAATGATTGTTCTTACACCTATATGTCCACATTCTTTAAACACTCGTAGTATTGTTCTTAGTGGTGATGATAAAGTTACGGTAAAAGTGGAAAAGAGTAAAAAAACTCAGGACAATGAAGCGATTACAACTTTTGATGGAAAAGAATCAATTATGTTACATGCAGACGATATAATTGAGATTAAAAAATCAAATTTAGAAACAAAACTAATTAGGTTTTATGAAAATAATTTTTTTGAAACACTCAGAACAAAGATTGGATATTGTGAGGATGAAATATGAAAATATCAAGACAAGGTAAAATTATTGAGTTAATACACAGATACAATGTTGAGACTCAAGAAGAGTTATCTGCTTTATTAAAAAAAGCAGGATATAAAGTTACTCAGGCAACAATATCTAGGGACATTCGTGATCTTAGACTTACAAAAGTTACTGAGAATGGAATATCTAAATATAAGGTATTAAATCAAGCTAATAATGACTTGACTCAAAAATATATAGAGACATTAAGAAATGGTTTTATCTTCATGGATATAGCTCAAAACATCATAGTTATTAAAACAGTTTCAGGAATGGCTATGGCTGTAGCGGCCTCTATTGATTCAATGGATATTCCTAACATTGTAGGCTGTATTGCAGGCGATGATACTATTATGTGTGTAGTAAGAAGTGAGGAAGAGACACCATCCGTTATGGATGATTTAAACAAACTAATAAATTCAAATATTGATAATTAAAGGAGTGTTAAAAATGGCTGGACATTCAAAATTTGCCAATATCAAACATAAAAAAGCAAAGAATGATACTGCAAAAGGAAAAGTATTCACTAAGATTGGTAGAGAACTTACCGTTGCTGTAAAAGAAGGTGGATCAGATCCAGAAAACAACAGCAGGCTAAAGGATGCTATTGCAAAAGCAAAGTCTAACAATATGCCTAATGATACAATAGAAAGAAATATCAAAAAGGCAGCAGGTGAAGATAGCTCAGTTAATTATGAGAACATGACATATGAGGGATATGGGCCAAATGGTACAGCTATTATAGTGGATACCTTAACAGATAATAAAAATAGAACGGCCTCAAATGTTAGAAGTGCATTTACAAAAGGTGAAGGCAATGTTGGAACAACTGGATGCGTATCATTTATGTTTGACATGGTTGGACAAATATTAGTAGATAAAAAAGAATGGAAAGGCTCAGCAGATGATTTAATGATGGAATCCTTAGAATTAGGAGCTGAAGATTTCCTAGAAGAAGACGATAGTTTTGAGATAATTACGGATCCTAAGAACCTAGCTGATGTCCGTGAGGGCCTAGAAAAGATGGGCGTTCCAATGGTACAATCAGAAGTAACTAAGATTCCTCAAACTTTTGTGGAATTATATAAGGAAGATGACATTAAGAATATGAATAAAATCCTAGATCTTCTAGAAGAAGACGATGATGTCCAAGAAGTTTATCATAATTGGGATATGTAAAAAAATAAAAAACCAGTGTGTCGTGGGGACGTTTCATTTAACATACAAGCTTGTGTGTTAAATGAAACGTCCCCACAACACATCAACCAACAAATATAAAGTAGGCAATAACAATTACTCCTAAAATTATTCTATACCAGCCAAATGCTTTGAAATCATTTTTCTTGATATAGCCTAATAAGAAGCGAATAGCAACAATTGATACAACAAAAGCTACAACCATACCAACAAATAGGGCTATTAATTCTTCTACTTCAAATGAAAAACCAAACTTAAATAGTTTAAAGGCACTTGCACCAAACATTACTGGTATTGATAAGAAAAATGAAAATTCAGTAGCTATGAATCTTGACCCACCAAGTATTATAGCACCAAGTATTGTGGCGCCTGAGCGAGAAGTTCCAGGGATTAAAGATAGAACTTGAAACATACCAATTAATAAAGCGGTAGAATAACTTAGTTCTTTAAAAGTTGATATTCTAGGTTCTTTGTCCTTCTTTTTGTTTTCTACAATTATAAAGAGGACGCCATATATAATTAATGTTATGGCCACAGTTATATAATTATAAAGGTGTTCATTTAACCAATCATCAAAAAGCAAGCCAAGAATTCCGGCTGGAATAACACCAACTACAACCTTAAACCATATCTCCATAGTCTCCATTTTTTCCTTCTTAGACTTCTTGCCTGAAAAAGGATTCAATTTTTGAAAATATAACACAACTACAGCCATAATAGCTCCTAGTTGAATAACAACAAGAAACATATCTTTAAAGTCTTTAGAAAATCCCATTTGTATAAACTCGTCAACAAGAATCATATGTCCAGTACTACTAATGGGTAACCATTCAGTAATTCCTTCAACTATACCTAGAATGATTATTTTAATTATTTCAATAAAAAAATCCATTATATATTGTCCTCCAATTATATTATATGTATTGAATACAAAACTACTAATATTATATATCAAAACAATGTTTTTAACTACCAAATTTAAAAAAAATTCGAAGCTAAGAGTAAATTATGTTAGAATGTAATATATAAAATTATCCTGATATTATAGCATAGGAGGTAAAGAATTGCTAATAAACATACATGTAAAGGATTTTGCAATAATTGATGATGTAGAAGTTGATTTTAGGGACAAGTTGAATATTTTATCTGGAGAGACAGGTGCGGGGAAGTCAATAATTATTGACTCAATTAATGTAGCAATAGGAGCAAGAGTTGCTACTAATATGATTAGAAAAGATGCAGATTATGCATTGGTTGAAGTTGTGTTTTATACGGAAGATAAGTACATAATAGCTAAGATTAAAAGTTATGATATACCTATAGATAATGGTGAAATAATTATAAGTAGAAAGATTATTAAAAACAGGAGTATTAGTAGAATCAACGGAGAAACTGTTACCCTTAGGATTGTAAAGGATATCACTTCACTTTTAATTGATATTCACGGTCAACATGAGCATCAAGCCTTATTATATAAGGACAAACAGCTAGATATTGTGGATCAATATGCTAAAGAAGAAATAGGGAATATTAAAAAGCAATTGAGAGAAGAGTATAAAGAATATACTGAAAAAAAAGACAAATTAAAAGACTTATCTATCGACGAAGATAAAAGATTAAGAGAAATTTCCTTTTTAGAATATGAAATAAATGAAATTCAAAGTGCAAATTTAAAAAAATGGGAAGACGAAACTTTAACTGCAGAATATAAAAGAATGGCCAATGCCAAAAACATTGTAGAAAGTTTGGCTTTAGTATATGACCTAACAAGCGAAGGAATAAGTTCATCAGCCATAGAAAATATTGGTAGGTCAAATAAATATTTATTAAAAGCAGAAGAATATGATCCTGATATTAAAGAATTGTCAACACAGTTACAAGAAGTTGAATCCTTGCTCAATGATTTTAACAGAGAATTATCAAATTATTTATCAGATGCAAATAATGAAGATAGTGAATTAGAAGAAGTCGAAAAACGCTTAGATATAATTAATCATTTAAAAGCGAAGTATGGTAATACTACAGAGGAAGTAATTCTTTATCTTGAAAATCAAGAGCAAAAACTAGAAGAGTACGAGAATTATGATAAAACGCTAGAGGATTTAAAGAATGAAATCAAAGAAACTGAAAAAAAGGTATTATCATTATCAGAAAACCTTTCAGTTATAAGACAAAGAAAAGCAAAAGAGCTTTCAAAAAAACTAATTAAATCTCTTGAGGATTTAAATTTTAATCATATAAAGTTTGATATTAAGTTTACTCGTCTATTAGAGTATCATGCTAATGGCTTTGATGATGTAGAGTTTCTAATTTCCACTAATCCTGGAGAAGAAGTAAAGCCACTTGCAAATGTAGCCTCAGGTGGTGAGTTATCACGTATTATGCTAGGCATAAAAACTGTATTATCTGACAAAGATAAAATATACACACTGATTTTTGATGAAATTGATGCAGGCATAAGTGGAAGAACAGCACAAAAGGTTTCAGAAAAATTATCAACTATTGCAAGTAAACATCAGGTTTTATGCATTACGCATTTGCCACAAATTGCAGCGATGGCAGACACTCATTATATAATAGAAAAAGTTTCAGATAAAAAAACAACAAATACTAATATTAGAGAATTAACAGATGAAGAATCGGTTGAAGAGATAGCACGAATTTTAGGTGGTGCAAAAATAACAGATACTGTTCTTGAAAGTTCTAGGGAAATGAAGCAACTGGCAAATAAAACTAAAAACTACTAGTTTTAAATTTGAAAAAATACGTATACTAAGGAAAGAGATTTCAAGGAGGAATAGTATACGTATGGAAAAGATATCAAACAAGAAAAAAACATTGTCTTTTAAAATACTACTTTTATTTATAATAATTGGAATAATAGGTTTTTTTATATTTGTTTATATTCAGTTAGACAAAAAAATACCTAATAATATAAGATTAACTTTAAATGAAGATGAAGAATTTAATTTTGACCTACCCTTTGAAGGAAAGTTTAATGCATCAAAAGATGTTCTTAATATAAATAATGACAATGTTCCAGCAGGTGAAATAAAGTTAGACTTAAGAGAACCATTTACACTTAAAGCCACAGAGTTTGGAAATTATAAAATTAATTTAAAGCTCTTTGGCTTTTTGGATTTTAAAGATATAGATGTAGATGTTATAGAAAGCACCAAATTAATTCCAGCAGGCGATACTATAGGAATTTATATGCAGACCGATGGGGTAATGGTACTAGGTACAGGGGTTATTAAAGCAGAAGATGGTCTAAATTATGAACCAGCTTTAAACAAGCTTAAAACAGGAGATTATATAACAGCCATTAATAATAAAAAAATAAGTACTAAAGAAGAACTAATTAATGAAATTGCAGGTTCAGATGGAAAAGCACTTGATTTTCAAGTTAGGAGGAATGGTGGACAAATAAGTTACAGAATTTCTCCAGTAAAATCAATATCAGGAGAATATAAAATTGGGACTTGGATTAGAGATGATACACAGGGAATAGGAACTTTAACATTTATAACAGCAAATGGTGAGTTTGCTGCTCTTGGACATGGGATTGCAGATATAGATACTAGTCAAATTGTTGAAGTAGAACAAGGAAGCATATATAACGCAGAAGTTATGACAATTGTTAAAGGAAAAGAAGGCGAACCTGGTGAGTTAATTGGAGTTATTAATCAAACAGAAGAAAATAGAATTGGAATAATAAATAAAAACACAGCACAAGGAGTTTATGGACAAGTAAGTGATAAATACAAAAATGATAATAAAGCTTTACCAATAGGTCTTAAACAAGATATATCTATAGGACCAGCATCAATTATATGTTGTGTAGATAATGAGTTATGTGAGTACGAGATTATGATAGAGAAGGTTACTCTAGGCGGATCGAAAAGCAACAAGGGAATTATATTGAAAATTACAGATAGTAAGTTACTTGAAAGTACTGGAGGAATAGTACAAGGAATGAGTGGTAGTCCAATAATTCAAGACGGAAAAATCATAGGTGCAGTAACTCATGTTTTTATACAGGATTCAACTAAAGGCTACGGCGCTTTTATTGAAAATATGATTTTTAATATAGAATAAAAAATAATGGGAAGTATAATATCCTGCAAAATATAGCTGATAAATTCACTCGCAACAAAATGTTGTCGTATAATGCGATAAGTTATTATTGCTTTTGAGACAAAAAATGTATATAATTCAAATATGGCAATTTTTGCAATGGAAATTCCAAACAAAACAAATTATTAATGTAAATTAAGACTATAAATTACAGATATATAATATTGCTGTCATTTATCATATTTTTTTTGAATATAATAAAGTATAATTAGGTTTTACCATTAAAAGTAAAGTATTTTATTATAAATCGAATTTGATATCAACAGTAGTAGATTTATATTCTCACGAAAATATATAGGTTTATTTTAATAATCATTTGCCATAAACAAAAAATGGAGGTAGAAATATGGGTAGTACGAAGGTAGTAATTGCAGACGACAACGAAAGAATAATTGACCTGCTCGAAGATATATTGAGCGAAGACAAAGATGTAGAAATTGTCGGAATTGCCGACAACGGTATTGATGCTGTGGAGATAATAAGAGATAGAAAGCCTGATGTGGTTTTACTTGATTTGATAATGCCTAAATTAGACGGCTTAGGTGTTATGGAGAAAATCAACAGGGACAATACCATTAACAACACGCCGTCGTTTATTATAGTCACAGCCATAGGACAAGAAGGGATTACAGAACAGGCTTTTGAACTTGGAGCAAGCTATTATATTATGAAACCTTTTGATAACAGAGCTATTTTGTCCAGGGTAAAGCATGCTAACAAAGAAATTAACTGCAAATTAATTGACAGCAGTTATCGTGTAACTGCTTACGAAAACAAGGAAGACTATATAAGCAGAAACCTAGAGACAGACGTAACTAATATAATACATGAAATTGGGGTACCGGCACATATTAAAGGATATCAATATTTGAGAGATGCGATAATGATGTCTGTAACAGATAGTGAGATGTTAAATTCAATAACAAAGATTCTTTACCCATCAATTGCAAAAAAACATAAGACTACTGCAAGTCGGGTTGAAAGAGCAATAAGGCATGCAATTGAAGTAGCATGGAGTAGAGGAAAGATGGATACAATTGATGAACTTTTTGGATACACTGTTAATAACGGAAAAGGAAAACCAACTAATTCGGAGTTTGTTGCACTTATATCCGATAAAATAAGATTAGAATATAAACAAAAGGTGCAAAGTAATTAGAGGTGATATGAAGACAAATTACATAAAGAATTAACTTAAATAAAAAACTTAAAAATTAAAGTATATATCCCCTATAATTTATAATCACAAGTATAATTAAGATAGCTGCCATAATTCAGATAAATTAGAATTATGACAGCTATCTTAATTATTAAAAAATAATAAAAGCATCAAAACTTAAAATTTTGATATTTTTTTACATCTGCTGGCAAATATATTGAACAATTTAAACAATTTACAATAAGCTAACAAAAAATTATAGTATAAATTATAAGAAGTGATAATTAGTACTTGATATTTCATTTGAATAACGTTAAAATTAAAGAAGGCTTGAGAAAAAATTATCAAGCAAAACTTATGCAGATATTAGAAAAATAATATTATCTAATTATAGGAGGAATAAAATGGCAGTAAAAGTAGCGATTAATGGTTTCGGACGTATAGGACGTCTAGCATTCAGACAAATGTTTGGTGCAGAAGGTTATGAAATTGTAGCAATCAATGATTTAACAGATCCAAAGATGCTAGCGCATTTATTAAAGTATGATTCAACTCAAGGCAAATATGAATTATTTGACAAGGTAGAAGCTAAAGAGTCATCTATCGTAGTTGCTGGTAAAGAAATTACTATTTATTCAGAAGCAGATGCTAAAAACTTACCATGGGCAGAACTTAATGTTGATGTTGTTTTAGAGTGTACAGGTTTTTACACTTCTAAGGACAAAGCACAAGCTCATATTGACGCAGGTGCAAAGAAAGTTATTATTTCAGCTCCAGCAGGAAACATTCCTACAGTAGTATATGGAGTTAATGAAGACATCTTAACAGCTGAAGATACAATTGTATCAGCAGCATCTTGTACAACTAACTGTTTAGCACCAATGACAGATGCACTTAATAAGCTTGCTGATATTGATCAAGGATACATGATGACAATCCATGCTTATACTGGAGATCAGATGACTCTAGACGGACCACACAGAAAAGGTGACTTAAGAAGAGCACGTGCTGCTGCTGTAAGTATTATCCCTAATTCAACAGGTGCTGCTAAAGCTATTGGCTTAGTAATTCCAGAGTTAGATGGAAGACTTGCTGGTGCAGCTCAAAGAGTTCCTGTTGCAACTGGTTCTTCTACTATTTTAACAGCTGTATGTAACAAAAAAGTTACAGCAGACGAAGTTAATGCAGCTATGAAAGCAGCTTCTGATGATTCATACGGATACACAGAAGATGAAATCGTTTCTGCAGATATCATCGGTTCAACTTATGGTTCATTATTTGATGCAACTCAAACTGCAGTTATGGATTTAGCAGATGGTAAAACATTAGTTAAGGTTGTTTCATGGTATGACAATGAAAATTCATACACAAGCCAAATGGTTAGAACTATCAAATATGTTGCAGAATTAGTGTAATAATAATTTGGTCGATTTAAGATATCAGATATAGATCCAAGTATGGGTCCGGTTTTCGTTAACATATGGAGGAACCTTTACCGAGCCCTCCTAAGTTGACAAAATCGGACCCTTATATTTTTATTTAAATTTATGATTCTTAATGAAAGGACAATGTATATGCTAAATAAAAAAACAGTTGATGATATTAAAGTAAAAGGAAAAAAAGTTTTAGTTCGTTGTGATTTTAATGTACCACTTCAAGATGGAAAAATCACAGATGAAAATCGTATAGTTCAAGCGCTTCCAACTATTAAGAAGTTAATTAATGATGGTGGGAAACTAATATTATGTTCACATCTTGGAAAACCAAACGGAAGTCCAGTAGCAGAAATGTCTCTTAAACCAGTTGCTATAAGACTTGCTGAACTATTAGGACAACAAGTGGTTTTTGCAGCAGACGATAGTGTGGTTGGCGAAAATGCAAAAGAGGCAGTAGCTAATATGAAAGATGGAGACGTTGTCTTACTAGAAAACACAAGATATCGTTCTGAAGAAACAAAGAATGAAGAAGCCTTTAGTAAAGATTTGGCTTCTATTTGTGATGTTTTTGTAAATGATGCATTTGGAACTGCTCATAGAGCGCATTGCTCAAATGTTGGTGTGACAAACTTTGTTGATACAAATGTTGTGGGTTATTTAATGGAAAAAGAGATTGATTTTCTAGGTAATGCAGTAAATGACCCAGAAAGACCTTTTGTAGCTATTTTAGGTGGTTCAAAAGTATCTAGTAAGATTTCTGTTATTAACAATTTACTTGATAAAGTAGATGTTTTAATTATTGGTGGTGGAATGGCTTACACATTTATGAAGTCACGTGGTGAAGAGATAGGTAATTCATTATTAGAAGAAGATTATATAGAATATGCAAAAGAAATGTTAGACAAAGCAGAAGAAAAAGGAGTTAAGCTATTAATTCCTGTTGATACTGTGGCTGCAAAAAGTTTTTCAAATGATGCAGAATACAAAACTGTGGGCATTGGTGGAATAGAATCAGGATGGCAAGGGCTTGATATCGGAGAAGAAACTATAAAGTTATATTCTGAAGCATTAAAAGATGCTAAAACAGTAGTATGGAATGGTCCAATGGGTGTATTTGAAATGGAGAACTTTGCAAAAGGAACCAAGGAAATTGCAAAAGTTTTAGCTGAACTTAACGCTACTACAATAATAGGTGGTGGAGACTCTGCAGCGGCTGTTAACATTTTGGGTTATGGTGATAAGATGACTCATATATCAACAGGTGGTGGAGCTTCTTTAGAATTTTTAGAAGGAAAAGACTTACCAGGAGTAGTTGCAGCAGACAATAAATAATAAAAAGGAGTTTATAATGAGAAGAAAAATAGTTGCAGGGAATTGGAAAATGAACAAGACACCAAGTGAAGCAGTTGGATTAATTAATGAACTAATTCCATTAGTTAAATCAGATGATGTGGACGTTGTGTTTTGCGTACCATATGTTGTACTACCAACAGCTTTAGAATTGGTTAAAGACACTAATATTGAAATTGGTGCACAAAATATGTATTATGAAGAAAATGGTGCATACACAGGAGAAATTTCACCAAGTATGTTAACTGATTTAGGTGTAAAAT
>CAZOGN010000029.1:19358-23911 GCA_964579655.1 uncultured Lachnospiraceae bacterium | reverse complement strand
ATAAAAAAAGGCGGTATATACCGCCTTTTTTGTATTCATTATTATTCTCCAGAACTTAAAGACTCTGTCATATCAATTTTATCAATCTTACCACGTAGAATCCAGTTCACTAAAATGGTAAGGAGAAATGTAATTATAATTGCTATTAAAAAGCTCATAGGAAATATCTGCTGTTTAAAGCTTACAAAATCAACTTGAATTTGTGTCATAATAAAGGTAAGTAACCAATTTCCAAGTATCAATCCAGCAAAGATTCCAAGTGCAGTCAAGAAGAGATTTTCCCTAAAAACATAAGAATGGGTTTCATTTGGATAAAAACCAAGTACTTTTAAAGTGGCTATTTCATATGCTCTTTCTGTAATATTAATGTTGTTTAGGTTATATACTACAACGAAGGCAAGAGCTAGGGCAAATCCTAATACAAGCCATATAACATAGTCTAAGCTTATCATTGTATCATCAATCAGAGCACGTAAAAGATGTGTAGAGACAACAGCAGTGATACCCTCATCATCTAATAGTATTTTTGCTATACTATCTAAATCTTTTTCATTAACCTTCGCAAATGAATTCAAATGCTTGGCTTCTTCATTTAAAAGCATTTTGTAAGTATTGTCTGTCATATACATAAAATTATCAATGTGGTTTTCAAAGATACCACCTACAAGAGCCTCAACATTTTTAGTGTCACTTATTTTTATAGTTACTGTATCACCAATTGATGCACCAGCTTGTTCTGCCAGTTGATGGCTAAGTAAAACCTCGCCATCCTTTGGATATGAAACAGTCTCACCCTTGTAGTAAAAATTTGTTATATTTGTGATAGACTTATCATCAGTTGCAATAAGATTAAATGTTTTTGTTTGATTTCCTTTTACTAATTCAAATGTTTCCTTTGTTAAAAATACATTTTCAGATATTAAATCTGCATACTTTTCTTGATAATCCTTTTCATCTTTATCTTCTAAATCATCCGAATAATATATTTCTAAGTCATAGGTCATAATGTTACCGTATTGGTAATTAGCTATATTGCTTATAGAATCTTTAATACCAAGTGCAGCTACTATTAAGGCAGTACAACCTGCGATTCCCATTACTGTCATAAGTAAACGTTTTTTATATCTAAATATATTTCTGATAGAAACCTTACGAAGAAAACTAACCTTCTTCCAAATTACTGGAATTCGCTCTAAGATGATTCTTTGGCCGGCCTTTGGTGACTTAGGTCTTATTAGCCCTGCTGCTGCTTCTAGTAGTTCGCCTTTACAAGTTAAATATGTTACTCCAGCTGACGATAACAAGGAAAGAACTAAAGAAATAATAATAAGTTTTATATCAACTATAAAAACAATTGGAGAAAAATCATAGAGCATTCCGTAGGCTACCCATATAGCCATTGGAAAGAATTTTGTGCCCAAGTAATAGCCAATACCACAACCGAAAAGGGCAGAGCTAGCAGCATAAAACACATATTTGTTTATGATTTTTCCATCACTATATCCAAGGGCCTTCAAAGTACCTATTTGAGTTCTTTGTTCATCTACCATTCTAGACATTGTTGAAGAACAAACAAGGGCAGCCACTAGAAAGAAGAATATAGGAAGAACCTTTGCTATCCCAGCGACTATTGCTGAGTCATTATCAAAGCTAGAATAACCCAAGTTATGACTTCTATCAAATATATAAGTAGTTGGAAATTCTAAATCAGCAACTTCCTTCTTAGCATCATTGATTTCTAAGCTAGCATCCCCTAGTTCTTTTTCAGCTTCGGCAAATTCTTCTTGGGCTTTAAGCTTTCCATCTTCATATTCCTTAAACCCATCATTTAATTCGTCTTGTCCTTCTTTTAAGGATTTTTTGCCATCATCAATTTCTTTTTGTGAATCAGATAAAGTTTTATAGGCTGTATCTAATTCTGATTTTGCCAAGTTGAGTTCTTTTTGGGCTTTTTCAAATTCTAAATTAGCAGTTACAAGACCTTCGTCTAATTCAGCCTGTCCCTTGTCTAACTCTATAAGGGTTTCTTCTAGTTGCGCATATGTTTCTAAAACACCAGATTCTTCGATTTCTTTAATTCCGGCTTGGACTTGTGTTATATTAGTATTAATTTCTTTTTCAGAAACATTAAAGGCCTCTATGTTTTCCTTAAGATATAAATAGTTCAGGCTAAGGTCAATTATCATAAATTGTTCAGTAGTCTTAATATACCCGGGATCTAACAAGTTACTGCTATCTGTTTGTTCTAAAATT
The DNA here is from genome assembly GCA_964579655.1 of uncultured Lachnospiraceae bacterium. Classification (GTDB taxonomy): domain Bacteria; phylum Bacillota; class Clostridia; order Lachnospirales; family Lachnospiraceae; genus JAAYRG01. Next base: position 21,658 of record CAZOGN010000029.1, on the reverse strand, counting down.
GACAACTTTTCTTCTTCTAATGCGGATTTTGCGTCAGCCAAGTTACTATACTGCCCTAATAAAGCCTCAATATAAACAAACTCCTTAGAGCTCTCAAGTTCTATAAGTCTAGTTTTTGCAGACTCAATATCTGCTCTATTTTTTTCTAATTCATCCTTGGCTAATTTAAGTTTAGCACGAGAGTCCATAAGTTGTGCATATGTGTCTCTAACTTTAGAATCCTCGATTTTCTTAATTCCGGCTTTCACCTTAATTCTATTATCATCTATTTCTTTCTGACTATCTTCTATGGTCTTTAAGCTGCTTGCTTTGCTACTAGTAAATTCTTCTAAGCCTTTCTCGTATTCCTTAAGCCCAGCATAATATTCTTTCCAACCATCTTTAAGTTCTTTTTCAGCATCAAGAAGTTTTGCTTCGTTTTCGTCAATTTCTTTTTGCCCATCAGTAAGCTCTATATATGCATCTTCTAATTCATTGAGTGCTTTTTCTTTCTCAGTTAGGTATTCTTTATAAGCATCTTCGTATTCTTCTTCACCTTCAGCAATTTTTTCATTTGCCTCATCTATTATCTTTTCGTAGCGATCCTTGACAGTAGAATCTAGAACTGTCTGTATAGGCCTTTCGTAATTATCAATTAAGTTAGCATATTCTTTAGAATATGAAGTGGCATCTTCTTCTAGCTTTACATATATCTCAGTAGAATAATCTGTATCAAAACCTTCTTCAGGAATATAAATGAAGGAATCAAGACTACCATTAGCTAGGCTTGTAGTGCCCCTTTGCTGACTAATATATTCGGTAGATTTTACTGTGCCAACAATGGTATATTTTGAATATGTAAAACTCTCCTTAGTTTCATCCTCGTTAGTAGGGGATACTAGAATCGTTTTTCCGATATAATCAGAAGAAAGATACATAGAATCTACTACACATTCACCAGAATTATTAGGAAGACGTCCAGATATTAATTGCAAATGATTGATTTTATCTGTTATAGAATGGGCCTTTAAAACTGCCTGATTATCTTCTGCTATTTGGGCAATAAAATCAATTGAAAGACCAGCTTCTACAAGTTCGATTCCTTCTATTGAAGAGAAATTAGCAGCATCATCTTTATCAAATCCGATTGTAGAAAGCAAGCGATAATCATACATCTTGTAATCTGTAAGATAATTATCTAAAGTAGCCACCATGGTGTCTTTTGTAATAACAAGTCCTGCGAAAAATGCAACTCCAAGAGTTATAATTGCCAGAATAGCAACATATCTTTCCCAAGTATATTTAATTTCACGAAAGTTGTTTTTTGTCCATGCGGATAAGCTTTTTCTTACCATTCAAGTTCCTCCACAGGAGTTGGCGCTTCATTTTCATAAAATGAAGCAATAGCTCCACTTTTTATTTTAATAACTCTGTCTGCCATAGCTGTTAGTATGGAGTTATGGGTTATAATAACAACGGTCATTCCATTAAGACGACTTTGATCTTGTAGTAATTTTAAAATATTTTTCCCGGTTTCATAATCTAGAGCGCCAGTAGGTTCATCACATAAAAGAAGCTTTGGTTTTTTTGCTAGAGCTCTAGCAATAGCGACACGTTGTTGCTCTCCTCCAGATAATTGAGCTGGGAAGTTCTGCAGTCTATCACTTAGTCCAACGTTTCCTAAGATATCTTTTGCTGCTATTGGATCATCTAGCATTTGAGAAGCAATTTCAACATTTTCCTCTGCAGTAAGGTTAGGTATTAAATTATAAAATTGAAAGACAAAGCCGATGTCTTCTCTACGAAATGTAGTTAGTTCATTTCTTTTATATGCCGAAATTTCTTTATCTCCTAAGAATACTTTTCCAGATGTTAAAGTATCCATACCACCTAATATATTTAATAAAGTTGTTTTCCCGGCTCCCGAGTGTCCAACTATAACACATATTTCACCCTTATCTATCTCAAAGGAGGCATTTTTTAAGGCATTTATCTGTATATCTCCCGAAATATAAGTTTTATTAACGTTTTCAAATCTAACAAATGATTTCATCTAGTCCTCCTATTAATTGTTTGACAAGTGTTGAAAATTGCACTAGAATTAAGTTTAAATAAATTAGATAAAATTTTCAATACACAAGTTATGTTTTTGTGGTCAAAATTCAACACATACCGCCATGTATGTCTAAAATGAAAGGTTAAAGTTTTATGAAAAATGTTAAAAAAGAATATAGAAGTGTAAGAAATACAAAGAGAAAGCTAAGGGAAGGCTTAATTGACCTCTTAAAGAAAAAGCCTGCATCTGAGATTAGGGTGAAGGA
>CAZOGN010000029.1:1648-19258 GCA_964579655.1 uncultured Lachnospiraceae bacterium | reverse complement strand
AAGGCTTAATTGACCTCTTAAAGAAAAAGCCTGCATCTGAGATTAGGGTGAAGGAATTATGTGAAAAGGTTGACATTAATAGAGGTACTTTTTACTACCATTATACAGATATTTTTGATATGATTAATAGTATAGAAAACGAGTTTTTTGAAAATTTCAATGAGATATTAAAAAATATGGATGATTCGCAAAGAAGTAAGGAAGCAGCTTTTAACACTCTTGAGTTGGTTTTTGAATTTTTTCAAAATAATGCGGAACTTAGTGCGACTTTAATAGGGCCAAATGGTAACATGTCGTTTCTTCAGCAATTAAAGGATCTAGTTGATGATAAATGCTCCGCTGTGTGGAATGAGGCAGGCTCACATCTAGAAGAGTCTGAATATGAACTATTTAATTCTTTTATTATCAATGGATACATAGGTTTATTAGAAACATGGTTACAAACAGGGAGAAAGCAGACACCTGAATATATGGCTAATTTTGTTGCCCAGATGATTATTCCAGCAGCAGTTCATACACTAGCCTTAGATGAAAATACATTTAAATAATAATTAAAGGAGACGAATATGAAGATTGGATTTATAGGATTTGGTAATATGGGGCAGGCCTTAGGAACCGGATTTATACTTAAGAATGCGGTAGAAGCTGAACAAATATATGTATATGATAAGTATCAAAAAGATTTAAAAAATAATAGTGAATTTTCAGGTGTTAATATTTGCTCTAGTGAAATAGACTTAGTAGAGAAAGTGGATATGGTTATAATTGCAGTAAAACCTAACACAGTTGAAGAAGTAATTGAAAGGATAAAAGAAGCTTTAGTTAATAAAGTTCTGGTATCCCTAGTGGTAAACTATCTGTTTGATCAGTATGAACAGATTTTAATGCCAGAAATTCATCATATTAGTATTTTACCTAATATTCCTGTATCAGTTGGAGAAGGGGCTATTGTATATGAAAATAAACACTCCTTAACTGATGATGAACTTAAGGCCTTTACAGCAGTATTTTCAAAGATCGCTTTGCTCCAAGAAGTTAACACAAACAACATGGGTATTGCAGGTACTATAACTGCTTGTGGGCCAGCACTTGCTAGTATGTTTATAGAGGCCTTATCTGATGCAGCTGTTAAACATGGGCTTCCTAGAGAACTTTCTTATAATCTTGTTAGCCAAATGCTTGTGGGTACTGGTAAACTTCAATTAGATACAGCGACTCATCCAGCTGTAATAAAAGACAAAGTATGCTCACCAGGAGGAACAACTATTTTAGGTGTAACTACACTTGAAAAGAATAGTTTTAGGGGCGCTGTAATTGATGGAATAGATGCTATATGTGAAAAATAAAGCCTATTTTATAGACTTTTAGCTTGAAAGATGGTAAAATAAACACATAGTTTGTAAAAAAGTAGGAAGGGGGTTGAGCTTATGTTTGAGTCAACAGATTTGAAACTAGTTTTAGAAATCTCTTTATTTGTTATAGGTTTTATTCTATTGGGTATAGAGATGTATATGCCAGGCTTACAAGGACCAGGTATAGCAGGAACAATTAGTTTAGTTATAGCTATATTTATAACAGCTGATTCAATAAAAGAAGGAGTTATTATTACACTTATAGTATTGGCTGTTTTAATTATTATGTTTACTGTTATTGTAAGGGCTTTATCTAAAGGAGGTATGAAGTCTCCTATTGTATTAGATGTTGAACAAAGAAAAGAAACAGGTTTTACTAGCGCTAGACCCTACGATGATCTAATAGGAAAGAAAGGTATAGCCATTACAGATCTTAGACCTTCAGGAACAGGAGAATTCGAAGGAAAAGAGTATGATATTATTTCCAAAGGAAAGTATATAAGTAAAGGTACAAACCTTATCGTATTAGAGGTAGAAGGCGTAAGGATAGTTGTTAAAGAAGAGATGTAACTTGATAACATGTATGATTATTTTTAAATAACCATTATAATTATTTGAAAGGGGTAGAAAAGATGCCAGAGAATCTTGGATTTGTAATTTTGTTAGGATTAATAATATTTGTTATATCATTATTTTTTAGTTTTGTACCAGTAGGTTTATGGGTTTCAGCCTTAGCAGCTAATGTAAAAGTAGGAATTTTTAATTTGATTGGTATGCGTTTACGACGTGTACAACCAAAAAATATTGTTATACCACTTATTAAGGCAGTAAAAGCTGGGTTAGATGTAGGAGTTAATGAGTTAGAGGCTCACTACTTGGCAGGTGGAAATGTAGATAATGTTGTTAATGCTTTAATTGCATCAGAAAGAGCAGGAATTGAACTTCCTTTTGAGAAAGCAGCAGCAATAGACTTAGCTGGTAGAGATGTGTTTGAAGCAGTAAGAATGAGTGTTAATCCTAAGGTTATTGAAACACCAAAGATATCAGCAGTTGCAAAGAATGGTATAGAATTATTGGTAAAAGCTAGAGTAACAGTAAGGGCAAACCTTGAAAGATTAGTAGGTGGTGCTGGTGAAGCTACTATTTTAGCAAGAATTGGTGAAGGTATTGTAACAACTTGTGGTTCCACAGAAAAACACTCTGAAGTTTTGGAAAACCCAGATAATATGTCAAAGAGTATATTAACTAAAGGGCTTGATGCAGGAACTGCATTTGAGATACTTTCCATTGATATTGCTGACATTGATGTTGGAAGAAATATTGGAGCAGAGTTACAGGCTGACCAAGCAGAAGCTGATAAGAAGATTGCACAAGCAAAGGCTGAAGAACGTCGTGCAATGGCAGTTGCTAGAGAACAAGAGATGCGTGCCGCAGTAGTTGAAGCAGAGGCAGAAGTTCCAAAGGCAATGGCCCACGCTTTACGTGAAGGGAAGTTAGGTGTAATGGATTATTATGATATTCAAAACATCAAAGCAGATACAAAGATGAGAGACGAAATATCAAAAGAAGATAAAAAATAATTATAAGTTAGAAATATTGGATTGAGGTGAGTTCAATCAATAACAGATCAGATTTGTCAAAAATATTTGATATAATAGAAGACAGTATAATTCAGAACACTTATGTAAAACAAAAAATAGCAGATTCTAAGGCAAGTGTTGAACAAAAAAAAGAGCGTGAAAAAGAACATGAAAGAAAAAATGCTAAGGTATCAGTTATGAAAACGAAAGCTAGCAAAAAAGAGAATATTGAAATAAAAAAGGAAATATCTCGTGGAAAGCTACAAGAAGCAATTGTTTGGGCAGAAATATTAGGTCAACCAATGTGTAAGCGTAGACGTAGCAAAATGAGTAGATACAAATATAGGTTTTGATTAATTATAATATAATCAGATATGAAAAACATCTTGCTAATTAGCAAGATGTTTTTCATCAAATAATGTATATGGTAGGAGGACTTTATGATTAAAGCAGATTTCCATTTACATTCCTCTTTTTCAGGAGATTGCAACACTCCAATGGAGGAACAAATTAAGAAAGCAATTGACCTAGATTTAGAACATGTATGTTTTACAGACCATCTTGACTTACAGTATCCTAAGGAGTATGGTTTTTTTGACTTGGAAGTTGAAGAGTATGTAAAGCAACTTGGACTAATGAAGGATAAATATAAAAAGAAGATAAATATATATGTAGGTATAGAATTTGGATTAGTTGCAGAAGCGGCTAGGCAATATGAAGAGCTAGTTAAGAAATTTCCTTTTGATTTTATCATTGGTTCAACACATATTATTGATTGGAAAGACCCTTACTTTCCAGATTACTGGGAAGGAAAAAGCCGTCATCAGGGAATGGTTGAATATTTTAATTGCATTTTAAAAAATATCCAAAGCTATAATGAGTTTGATAGCCTAGGGCACCTAGATTATATAATAAGATATACAGATATACCTGAGGATACTAGGCGTAATAAAGATATAAAGTTTGACAACTTTGAATATAAGGAATATAAAGATGTTTTAGACGAAATTCTAAAGCATTTAATAAAGCATGATAAATCCCTAGAAATAAATACGGGTGGTTATAGGCACGGGCTTGGAGCCCCTAATCCTGGTTATTCAGTTTTAAAGCGTTATAAGGAAATGGGAGGTAAGTTAATTACTATTGGATCAGATGCTCATAAGCCAGAACATTTAGCTTTTGAATATCATAAAGCAAAAGAGTTGTTATTGGCAGTTGGATATGACAAGTATGTCATTTATAAAAATAGGGAAGTCCAGGTTTTGGCACTTTAAGTAAGCTTTTTATAAGGAGTATATAGATGAGTGATTATAAAAAAAATGATATATCAGTTTACCTAACTCTTTTTACTTCAATCTTTAAGATAAGTGCCTTTACCTTTGGTGGAGGCTTTGTTATAGTTCCACTTATGAAGAAAAGATTTGTAAATGATTTAAATTGGATTAATGAAGATGAAATGATTGATATTGCGGCAATTGCTCAATCGTCACCAGGAGCTATTGCAGTAAATGCAGCTATTCTTTTGGGATATAGAATTGCAGGACTTTTAGGAGCTATAGTATGTATAATTGGAGCTATACTTCCACCATTCATAATTATAGCAATTATTTCATACTTTTATTCTGCCTTTCGTGACAATAGGATTATAAGGGCCTTATTGAAAGGCATGCAAGTTGGTGTTGCTGCAGTTGTTCTTGATGTTTCGGTTGGTATGGCACATAATATTGTAAAAACAAAAAAAGCTGCATATGTCTTAATGATGATAGCAGCCTTTGTTGCAACATTTATTTTTGATATTAATATTATAATTATTATATTATGTAGTGCTTTCCTTGGTATAATTGCTACATTGTATGAAAGTAGAAAAGGAAAGGATGATAATTAATGTTCAAATATATAGAACTATTTTTAAGCTTTATTCAAGTGGGTATATTTAGTGTAGGTGGTGGTTACAGCGCAATTCCTCTGATACAAAATCAAGTAGTTGAAAAAAACAATTGGATGACAATGACAGAGTTTGCTGATATTGTAACCATTGCAGAAATGACACCTGGTCCTATCTTAATTAATGCAGCCACCTTCGTTGGAATACGTATTGGTGGTGCACCTGGTGCCATTATTGCCACCCTTGGAAGTGTTTTGCCTTCTGCAATTATTGTACTTACTTTGGCATATTTATTCAAAAAATATAGTGACTTAATAGCTGTTAAAGGAATCCTAAATGGCTTAAGACCTGCAATAGTTGCGCTTATTGCTTCTGCAGGCTTATCATTATTTGCATTGGCCACTTTAGGAAGTAAAAGCCTTACAGCCTCTTTGTCAGAAATAAATATCTTTGCTTTAGTGGTTTTTACCATAGCCTTTTTTATATTAAGAAAATTTAAAACAAGCCCTATAATAATCATTTTAGGTAGTGGGGTAATTGGAGTATTCTTCTACCTATGATAGTTCAAATGTTCCGTTGTAAAGCTGGTAATAGCGACCATTTTCTTCGATTAGATCGTCGTGGTCTCCACGTTCGATTATTTCTCCGTCTTCCATTACTAGAATTACATCGGAGTTTTGTATTGTTGATAAACGGTGGGCAATAACTAGGGTAGTTCTGCCTTCCATTAGACTGGCCATGCCTTTACCTATTAACTTCTCTGTTCTTGTATCTATGGAGCTTGTTGCCTCATCTAAAATTAAGACCGGTGGGTCTGCCACTGCAGCCCTAGCAATTGCTAGGAGTTGTCTTTGGCCTTGACTTAGGTTGCTACCATCACCAGTAATAACTGTATCGTAATCTTCTGGAAGATGTCTGATAAATGAATCTGCATTTGCAAGCTTTGCGGCAGCTATTACATCTTCATCTGAAGCATCTAATTTACCATATCTTATATTATCCATCACAGTTCCAGTGAATAAGTGCGTGTCTTGTAGAACCAGGGATAAGGTGCTTCTTAAATCATCTTTTTTAATATCTTTAATATCGATACCGTCATATAGAATAGTTCCTTCTTGTATATCGTAGAAACGGTTAATCAGATTGGTTACAGTTGTCTTGCCAGCCCCAGTTGACCCAACAAAGGCTACTTTCTGGCCAGGTTTTGCGAAGAGACTAATATCTTTTAATATAGTCTTTTCTTCTGTATAACCAAATACAACATTACAAAGTTCAATATCACCTTTTACCTTGCTATAAGTAAACTTGCCATCTTCTAAAGGTTGTTTCCAATATAAAGTATGTTCTTTATTATCAGTTTCTTTTACAAGTCCATCATCTTCATATCCGTGAACTAAAGTCACCTTGCCATCGTCAACTTCGGGTGTTTGATCAATTACTTGAAAAATTCTTTCCGCACCAGCGATTGCAAGTATTATAGAATTAAACTGTTCTGAAATCTGTGTTATTGGATGGGAAAATGATCTTGTAAACTGTAAAAATGATGCTAAACTACCAAGGTCTAAGCCTCTAGTTATAGAAAATAAACCGCCAATCATTGCAACAACTGCATAAAGGACATAAGAGAGATTACCCATTATGGGTCGTAACATACTTGCAAGAGCTTGGGCTCCTCTGGAATTTTCAAAAAGGTTTTCATTTTTATCATCAAATGTTTTTCTTGCTCTTTCCTCATAATTAAAGACTTTAACGACCTTTTGGCCTTCCATCATTTCTTCAATATAACCATTCATATCACCAAGGGCAGATTGCTGAGCCATAAAAAACTTACGACTTCCCTTTCCAATGACTGCAACAGTAAAAAACATGACTATAAGCATTATAATAACAAGTAAGGTAAGCAAGGGACTTAGAGCGAGCATAACGAAAAACACGCCAATTATTGTAATGGCTGAATTAATTAATTGTACAAAACTTTGACTTAACATATTTCTAAAGGCATCAATATCATTTGTAAACCTACTCATTAATTCACCATGAGTGTGGGTGTCAAAGAAGTTGATAGGTAGGGTTTGCATATGTTTGAATAAGTCTATTCGAAGTTTATACAAAGTACCTGTTGATACCTCAATCATAAGCCTATTATACAAATAGGTTGAAAGGGCACCTATTAGATAAAAGATTCCCATCTTTGTCAAAGCAGCTATTAATTCTGAGAAATCAGGATTTTCTCCTCCTACTAAAGGGAGAATAAAATCATTAATTAAAGGTTTAAGAAAATATGTTCCTACTATATTAGCTATAGCACTTACAAATACAAATATTACAACAAGAATAAGATGAATCTTATATTTTCCTACATAATTAAGTATTCTTTTTATTGTTTGACCAACATTTTCAGGTAGTCTTCTACGCTCTTCTTGCTTTCTTTGTCTAGCCATTAATACTCGCCCCTTTCTGTTGTGATTCATATATTTCTTTATAAATTTCATTGTTCTCGATTAGTTCCTCATGAATTCCTATTTCATTTATTTTGCCATCATCTAAAATTATAATCATGTCAGCATCTTGAATTGAACTTACTCTTTGAGAAATAATTATTGTAGTAGTGTCTGTTAAATTAGATTTTAAGGCACTTTTAATACTGTTTTCAGTCTTTGTATCTACGGCACTAGTACTATCATCTAAAATAATAATTTTTGGATTCTTAAGTAAGGACCTTGCTATGCTAAGACGTTGCTTTTGTCCACCAGAAACATTGACACCACCTTGGCCTAGATGAGTATCATATCCTTCGGGGAAGGACATTATAAAGTCGTGAGCTTGGGCAACCTTACAAGCATTTATAATTTCTTCTTCAGTGGCATTTTCATTGCCCCACTTTAAATTATCCCTGATTGTTCCGGAAAACAATACATTATTTTGTAAAACTATTGCAACGGCATCCCTAAGAGTTTCAAGGTCATAATCCTTAACGTCTTTGCCAGCAATAAGTAATTCGCCCTTTGTTACATCGTAAAGCCTTGGTATTAATTGAACTAATGAAGACTTTGAGGAACCTGTCCCTCCGATGATGCCAAGAGTTTTCCCTGATTCAATAGAGAAATTAATATCCTCTAATACACAGGAGTCTTCTTTGCCTGAGTAAGCAAAAGATACATTGTTAAAGCTTATAGAACCATCTTCAACTTGAAAGGCAGGGTCGGTTTTAGAATTTGTAATTTCAGGCTCTTCTTCTAATACCTCAGTGATTCGTTTTATGGATGCCCTGGATATTACCATAAAAATAAATACCATAGATAGCATCATAAGAGACATAAGAATCTGGGTAATATAGCTTATAAAACTAATAAGTTGGCCTGTTTGCATTTCACCAAAAACTATCTTTTGTCCACCGAACCAGGCAACAGCAATAATACATCCGTATATAACCAACTGCATAATAGGCATATTCCAAATAATAATTTTTTCAGCTCTTGCTTGTGTGTCCTTAACACTAGATGCAACATCTTCGAACTTAGATTCTTCATAGTCACCACGAACAAAGGCTTTAACAACTCTTATAGCTGTTAAATTTTCTTGTACAATAGCATTTAACTTGTCATATCTTTCAAGCATTTCTCTAAACCTAGGATAAGCCTTTGAAGATATGATTGCTAATGATATTGCTATGAAAGGTATTGCAAATAAAAATATAAGAGATAATTCTGCATTAATTCGAACAGACATAATAACAGCAAAGACAAACATAACAGGTGCTCTAACCATCATACGTATACTCATGATAAATGCCATTTGGGTATTAGTAACATCCGTAGTTAATCTAGTTACTAATGAAGGAGTGCTAAAATTGTCTATATTAGAAAAAGAAAAATTTTGTATTTTATAAAAGACTCCTTGTCTAATGTTTTTAGCAAATCCGGTGCCAGCGGTTGAAGATAAATAAGCTGATAGTGCACCAAAAAACAAAGCGAGAAAGGCCATGAGTATCATTAATAAGCCTTTCTGATTTATATAAGATGTATCTTTGTTTGCTATTCCTATATCTATAATTTGTGCCATGATAAAAGGGATATATACTTCAAACAATACTTCAAAAATAATTGATATAGGAGTTAGTATTGTATACAGTCTATAGCCCTTAAGGTATTTTAAAAGTTTTCTCATAATATTAAACCTCAATTCTTTTTACATAATATAAAATATATAGATAAAACTGTGTATTCAATAATTATATGTTATTTGTAAGCATTTATCAATATGTTTAGGTGTAAATAAAAGGAGGATATTTATTCCTAAAAACTCGACAAAAGATACAATAAATCGTGAAAAGTTAAGCGAGAATTCGAAGGATATCATCAAAAATACTTGTAAAGGCACACATAAAATGTTAGAATTAAAAGGTAAAGAAAGTGTATTTGTAACACTATAAAATCATTGTATTTAGACTTGTAAATTGATAGTGCACCTAGCTATAATGATATTTATATTGTGTAAGGGATAGGTAATAAAAACAAAAAAAGGAGAGATGATTTTATGAAGAAAAGGTTATTGGTATTGTCATTATGTTTGACAATGGTACTATCTCTTGTAGCATGTGGTAATACAGGAGGTTCTGATAAGATTAAAGTGGGTATGGTTACAGATGTTGGTGGAGTTAATGATGGTTCGTTTAATGAATCTTCATGGGCAGGCTTAAAAAAGGCTGAGGAAGAGCTTGATATTGAAGTAAAGTACTTAGAGTCAGCTAATGATGCTGATTACACACCAAATATTGAATCATTTATGGATGAAGATTATGATCTGATTATTTCTGTTGGTTACATGCTTGCAGATGCAACAAGAGCGGCAGCAGAAGCTAATCCTGATCAAAAGTTTGCAATTATTGACGATGCATCAATTGATTTGCCAAATGTTACATGCTTAATGTTTGAACAAGCTCAAGCCACATATTTAGTAGGAGTTGTAGCTGGTATGACAACTGAGTCTAATACAGTTGGTTTTGTACTTGGTATGGAAAACGCAACTATGAATGAATTTGGCTATGGATATGTTGCAGGTGTTCTTGATGCAAATCCAGATGCTAAAGTTCTACAAATAAACGCTAATGATTTTGGTGATCCTGCCATTGGTAAGAGTAGTGCAGTTACTATGATTACTGAAGGTGCAGATATTATCTTCCATGCTGCTGGTGGAACAGGTAGAGGTGTTATTGAGGCATGTGTTGAGAATGACATTTATGCAATCGGTGTTGACTCAGACCAAAATTCATTAGGGCCTGATCATGTTATTACTTCAGCTATGAAGCGTGTTGACGTTGCCACTTATGACGTAGCAAAGGACTGCTTAGAAGGTAAGTTAGAAGGTGGAATTAGAGTATATGACCTTACTACAGGTGGTGTAGATATAGCTCCTACAACTAATCTTTTAACAGAAGATGTAGTTAAGGAAATCGAAGATATAAAGAAAAAAATTATTGATGGTGATATAGAAGTTCCAAAAACTAAAGACGCTTTTGAAGCTGTTCATGGTGATGCATACGTATTAGACGCTGAAGATTCTGAATAATTTGAGAATTTATTGATATAAAGAATATTATATCATTACATACAGAAAAACAACAATCAGACTGGTTACTTAAAAATAATCAGTCTGATTATTTTTAAAAATTAAAGAAAAAGAAAAGATAGGGGGAATGAACTTGGAAGAGAATAAGTGTCTAGATATGAATACCGTTGTCGTTTCAATGAACAAAATAGTCAAGAAGTTTGGAGATTTTACTGCAGTTGATAATGTAGACTTGACAATTCATAAAGGCGAAGTACATGCTATTCTTGGTGAAAATGGAGCCGGGAAAAGTACACTTATGAATATTTTATATGGTATGTATGAATGTACTTCAGGGAAGATATTTATAAACGATGAAGAAGTTGTTATGGATAGTCCAAAGAAGGCAATAGACCTCGGAATTGGTATGGTTCATCAGCATTTTATGTTGGTACAACCTTTTACTGTTACCGAAAATATTATTCTTGGGATGGAGCCTATAAAAGGCATAACTGTAGATTTGAAGTCTGCAAGAGATACTGTTATAGACTTATCTGAAAGATATGGAATGGCAGTAGATCCTGATGCAAAAGTTGAAGATATTTCTGTTGGTATGCAGCAGAGAGTTGAAATTTTAAAGGTGTTATATCGTGGAGCAGATACTCTTATTTTAGATGAACCAACTGCCTCACTCACTCCCCAAGAAATTAGAGAATTAATGGACATTATTAGGCACTTAGTAAATGATGGTAAGTCAGTAATATTAATCACCCATAAATTAAAAGAAATCAAAGCCATTGCTGACTATTGTACTATAATTCGTCAGGGCAAGTATATAGGTACTGTAAAAGTGGAAGATACAAAAGAAAGTAAGCTTGCATCTATGATGGTTGGTCGTGAAATTATTGATAAGGTAGATAAGAAACCCTTAGAAGCAGGAGAAATCGTACTAGAGGTAAAGGATATTCATGCCAAGGATTACAGGGGTGTTGAGATTCTAAAAGGTCTTGATTTAAATGTTAAAAAGGGTGAGATAGTCGGATTAGCTGGTGTTGATGGTAATGGACAAACAGAGCTTATTGAAATTCTTACAGGACTCAGGAAGGGTGACTCTGGAGAAGTATTAATTAATGGTGAAAATGTCTTTAATGAAAATCCTAAAACAATCTTTGACAAAGGGATTTCTAGTATACCTGCTGACCGTCAAAAACACGGATTGGTATTAGAGTTTTCTGTAGAAGATAATATGATTCTCCAGAATTTTAAAGACGAACCTTATTCAAAGGGTGGAATATTAAACAAAGAACCTATTACTAAGAATGCCAAAGAGTTAATAGATAAGTTTGATATACGTCCTAGGGAATCAGCAAAGAGACCAGCAGGAACACTCTCTGGTGGAAATCAGCAGAAAGTTATAGTAGCAAGAGAAGTTACTAATAATAAAGATTTGTTAATCGCTGTTAATCCGACAAGAGGATTAGATGTTGGAGCAATTGAATTTGTACACAAATATTTAGTTGAACAAAGAAATAAATACAAGGCTGTACTTTTAGTATCATTTGAATTGGATGAAATCATGAATTTATCAGATAGAATAGAAGTTATATATAATGGTAAGATTGCAGGAAGTGTTTCCGGAGAAGAAGCAGACGAAAATGAATTAGGACTAATGATGGCTGGAGGGGTGGCTCTAAATGACTAAGAAAAAACGTTTATTAGAAAGTAATGCACTATATACAGTAATAGCCATTTTAATAGGGTTTTTGCTAGGAGCTATTCTTCTGATTATAGCAGGAATTAATCCTTTAGAAGCTTATGGAAGATTGTTTTACTCTGTCTTTAGCAAGCCAAAGAATATAATATGGGCAATTATTTATGCCACACCTCTTATTTTTACTGGTTTAAGTGTTGCTTTTTCATTCAGGATGGGTGTATTTAATATTGGAGCAGAAGGACAATTTGTTGTAGGAAGTTTAGCAGCTTGTCTTGTAGGTATTTTTGTTAAGGCACCTCCAGTTATTCATGGAATACTATGTATTCTTGCAGCAGCGTTAGCAGGAGCAATTTGGAGTTTTATAGTAGGCTTTCTAAAAATCAAAAGAGGAATTAATGAAGTCTTATCTTATATTATGTTTAACTGGATTGCTTACTATCTATCAAATTATATAGTAAATATAGCAGGAGTAAAAAGAGTTGGTGGTGGTGAAGCTACTAAGGATGTTGCAGATTCAGCAATGATTCTTATGCCAAAAGGAATTAGAAGTCTATTAGACTCTAATAGTTTAAATTGGGGATTTTTATTATCAGTAGTAATAGCAATCCTAATTTGGTTTATTATGAACAAGACAACTTTAGGTTATCAAATTACTGCTGTTGGACACAATCCTGATGCATCTACTTATGCAGGAATTAGCACTAATAAGATTACAATAATTGCAACAAGTATTTCTGGAGCCCTTGCTGGTCTAGGAGGAGCGGTTCATGTACTTGGCATGTCCGGTAGAATAAGCCAATTCTCAGGACAAGAAGGATTTGGATTTGAAGGTATTTCGGTTGCGCTTATAGGAGCTTCTAATCCAATTGGATGTATTTTTTCAGGACTTTTCTATGGCATTATGAAATATGGTGGATCAAAGCTAAGCTTCGTTAATGCACCAAGTGAAATTGTTGATATTATTATGGGCACAATTATATTATTTATTGCAATATCTCATGTGTTTAAGTATGTAATTACTAAGAACTCAAAGAAAAGGGAGGTAAAGTAAATGGATAGTATTATAAAAAGTTCAGGATTATTAATTTATGCAACATTAGTTGCAATGCCACCTCTTCTTTATGCAGCATTAGGCTCCACTTTTTCAGAAAGAAGTGGTGTGGTTAATATAGGTATTGAGGGAATGATGACAATTGGTGCTTTTACAGGCTCAGTTGTTGCCCTTATGACATCTAATCCATGGCTCGCCTTTTTCTGTGGTGGAATAGCTGGAGCCTTTTTTGGACTTATTCATGCCGTAGCTTGTGTTAGTTTTGCAGCAAATCAAACTATTTCGGGAACAGCTATTAACTTTTTAGCACCTGGACTTGCTATTTTCCTCTGTAGGGCATGGTTTGATGGTGGTGTAGACACACCTGCACTAAGACCAGAACAAAAGTTACCCAAACCATTAGATGGTGTCTTTCCGGTTGGTTCTTTTTGGAACAATGCATTGAATCTTAATATTGCAGTTTATCTTAGTATTGTTGCTGTATTAATTGTTTGGTTTATATTTTACAAGACTCGTTTTGGAATGAGATTACGCGCAGTAGGAGAACATCCAGTAGCTTGTGAATCACAGGGTATAAGTGTTTACAAAACGAGATATGCAGCTGTTATTACATCTGGCTTTTTATCAGGTCTTGGAGGAGCCTTTGTTACTCTTTCTACAGTTAGTCAGTTTAGGCCAACGGTTATTGTAGGCCAAGGATTTATAGCTATAGCAGCAGTTATATTTGGTAAATTCAAACCACAAGGAGCATTTTTAGCTTGTCTGCTATTTGGACTTTGTGATGGAGTTAAAATTCTTGCAAGCACAAGTAATATTGTATCTTCTAATCTGATTTCTATGATTCCTTACGTAGTGACAATTGTTACTTTAATACTCTTTGTTGGAAAATCAAGAGTACCTGCAGCTAATGGAAGGCCTTATGTTAAGGCAAAATAATAAGAAGGGATGATGATTGTGGAAAATTCTAAAGTAAATGAATCTAAACTTATTGAAATGGCATTCGAAGCTAGAGAAGCTTCCTATAGTCCTTATTCTAGCTTTAAAGTAGGAGCGGCCCTATTGACAGCTAGAGGCAAGGTATATAAAGGTTGTAACATTGAAAATGCAGCCTATACCCCTAGTAACTGTGCTGAGCGTACTGCGTTTTTTAAGGCAATAAGTGAAGAAGATGACAAGTTCATAAGCATAGCAATAGTAGGAGGAAATGACTCCAAACCTCTTGATTATTGTGCCCCCTGTGGAGTTTGTAGACAAGTTATGATGGAATTTTGCGACTATGAAATTTTTAAAATAATATTGGCCAAGTCCCCAAATGAATATAAAACATTTTTTTTAAAAGAATTGTTACCACTTGGATTTGGACCTAATAATTTGTAAGCAAAGTAATATGCAGGAATACTCAAAGTATGAGTGTTTCTGCATATTTTTGAAAGGAGATTAAATTAAGATGAATATTGAATGGTTAAAAAGCTCAGCAAAACTTGATTTGCATTGTCACTTAGATGGATCCATGTCAGCAGAAACTATTGAAGTTCTATTGAAGGATGAAAGCTTAGAAAAGAATGGAGAAGAATTAAGCATAGAACAAATCAGACAAAGACTTCAGCTTTCTCCTGATAATAAAAGCCTTGCCCAGTACCTAGAAAAATTCGACTTACCAATATCTTGCATACAAAATGAAAAAGGATTGGAACTTGCTGCTTATGATTTGTTAAAAAATGCTGAAAAGGAAAACGTAAGATATATAGAAGTACGCTTTGCTCCGATGATTAGTGTGAATGATAATATAAGTACAAGCCAAGTAATTGAGGCGGTGCTTTTAGGTATAAAAAAAGCTGAAGCAGAATTTATTATAAAGGGTCAGGTTATAGTATGTGCTATGAGAAACTTTTCCCTAGAGTCTAATATTGAAATGTTGAAAGTGGCAAGAAATTATCTGGGTGAAGGTGTATGTGCATTGGATTTAGCAGGGGATGAAGCGGCCTATCCAACTAAAGAACAAGTAGACTTATTTCTTAAAGCCAAGTCTTTAGAGATGCCTTATACCATACATTCTGGAGAAACTGGAAGTGTAGAAAATATAAAGGTTGCCGTAGAGCTTGGAGCGAAACGCCTAGGTCATGGGATAGCATTAATAAAAGACAATAATTTAATGAAGGAAGTAAGAGATAGAAGAATAGGAATTGAAATGTGTCCTACAAGTAACTTGCAAACGAAAGCAGTCAATAGTTGGAGCGAATATCCTTTAAATACTTTCTTGGATCAAGGACTTTTAGTATCAATTAATACTGATAACAGAACAATTAGTAATACTACTATTACAAAAGAATTTATTCAGATAAATGAAAAGCTTGGGGTAAATGAAGATAGGATAAAAAAGATAATAGAAAACTCCGTAGATATGTCTTTTGCAGATGACAATCTTAAGCATAATATATTAAAATTGCTGAAGGCATAGAAATGCCTCTCCTAAGCCACACACACAATATGTAGGATGGGTATTTAAAAAAACACAATATATAGTAAAAAACTCTAGACATAGTGAGATATTAATGTTATAATCACTTCACTATATTTATAAGAATAGAGGAGGTACAATGAAAACTAAAACTATTAAGAAACGAGATGGAAAGATGGCTTCTTTTGACAAATCTAGAATTTACAACGCTATATGTAAGGCTATGATTGCTGTTGGAGATGTAGACAAAGATGTTGCAAAGGGCATATCCAACAAGATAGAAGAAAGTTATTATCAAGATATTAGCGTTGAAGATGTCGAAAGACAAGTAGTAAAGGAACTTTTTTTAGTTAATCTGGATCTAGTTGCAGACGCATATGCAGAATATAAGGCACAAAGAAAGTTAATGCGTGCTAGGGAAGGTGAAGATAAGCTTGATGGTAAGTTCTTAACGGCTGATTTCATTAGTGAGTATAAACATAGCCCAGACCCATTTCCAACAGAATTAGGTAAGTTTGTCTACTACAGGACCTATAGTAGACCAAAACCAGAAGAACAAAGAAGAGAATATTGGTGGGAAACTTGTCTTAGAGTTGTAGAATTCAACTTAGGGATACAGTTAGATGTTATGAAGAAACAAGGAATTGAGATTACTCCGAGGATTATGGAAGAACTTAAGAAAGAAGGAGAAAGAATTTATAACCTTATGTATAATTTGAAACTATTCCCTTCTGGAAGATCTTTGTGGATTGCAGGAAGTAAGGCATCATATCTTTATCCAATGAGTAACTTTAACTGTAGTTTTGTAACAATTGATGATTTGCATAAGTTTTCAGAAATATTTTTTGTTTTGATGTTAGGTACAGGTGTTGGTTTATCTGTGCAGAAGCAATATGTTAATAATCTACCCAAAATCAACAGTAAAATCGAAATAATTCATAAGTCTTATGAGGCTGTATCAGCAAGAGATAGAAAAGAATACACGGAATTAAAGTTAACTAATAATAATGCAATTGAAATTGAAATTGGTGATAGTAAGTTTGGATGGGCAAAAGCCATAGATATGTTTTTCGAGATTCTATCATCAAAGCAATACAACTTAATTGAATATGTTTTTATTAATTATAATAATGTTAGACCAGAAGGTGAAAGATTAAAGACCTTTGGTGGTTATGCATCTGGACATAATAATATTAAGCAGATGTTTGAGAAGATAAACAGGATATTTAAGAAAAAGAGAAAGCAAAACCATTTACAATGGCAAATAATTAAACCTATAGATTGTTTGGATATTGCAACAATTATAGCTGAGAATGTTGTATCTGGAGGCGTTAGACGAAGTGCGGAAATAATTCTTTGTGACCCTGATGACGTAGAAGTGCTTAATGCCAAAGCTAACTTGTATTATCAAGATGACGATGGCAATTGGGTAGAAAACAAAGAGATTTTAAATCGTTCACTATCAAACAATACAGTTCTATATGATAAGAAGCCTACAAGAAAGGAACTTCATGATCATTTTGAAAAGCTAAAGGTATCTGGTGAACCAGCCTTTGCAAACTTTGAAGAGATGAAAAGAAGAAGACCTGATGTACAAGGTGGAAATCCGTGTTTTAAACTTAATTGAATCACGTTAAAAATTCGGCAAAATCGGTGAAGGCTAAGTCGCAAAGGTGCTTGCATCTTTTGATAAGCTAATACCGAGGTAAAGCACAGATTACGAAAGGCTGTGGCTCACCGTAGAGCATAGAGAATGAATAAATATAATTTCTCCAAGAGTGCCGAAATTGTGTGAAATGTAATAAAGGAACTGGAGTCTTATGATTAATGGATATAGTGGGTATTATAACGGCATTTTTTTAAGGAGTACATTGGAATTTGCATTTGCATATTATTTAGATTATAAGGAACTTAAATGGGCATATGAATTAAAAGCATATGATTTAGAGGATAGACAGTATATACCCGATTTATAAAGAAAATATAACAAGTAAAATGATAGCTTTTAACAGATCGAATAATT
>CAZOGN010000029.1:0-1548 GCA_964579655.1 uncultured Lachnospiraceae bacterium | reverse complement strand
ATTTATAAAGAAAATATAACAAGTAAAATGATAGCTTTTAACAGATCGAATAATTTTAAATATGCAAGACAACCGAGAGTTGAAAGAATCAATATTAATTGTTTGCTGTGTGGAAATGAATTTGTTGTTACTTTAAATAATCCAAAAGGTAGAAAGTTTTGCTCAGAACATTGTGCAAGAGTATATCATGGTAAAAAGGGTAATGAAGTACAAACGAAAAATTCAGATGCACACCTGAAACTTGTTAAGGAATATATATATAATTGGTCATTGGATAATAGAGAATTAGTTCTAAATACTCCTTATAATAAAATTTCTACAACATTAAATGCTTTATTCGAGCAAATAGAAAACAAGTATAATATCAAAGACAAAAGGACTATATCAAAAGCTATATTTGGCAAAGATAAAGGTAGAAAAAAATACTATTACATTTGAAGGAATTTGTATTAAACACACAATATGATGTATGCCGACCTAAATCGGAATTGACCGATGGTACCTAATATTATCTAAGGATATTAGAGATGGGAGAAATCCCTAGAGGTAAGAGATAAAAAGCTTTTACGATAACAAAAGTGGAGATTTTGCTTAGAGACCGAGGTGTCTGTAACCTCACGGAAATCAACTTAATGGGATTTGTGAACGAAGATGGAACTTATGATAAAAAAGAAATGTTAGAAGCTCAGAAACATTCAGCCAGAATTGGATATAGAATGGCAAGCATAGAGTTAGAACTTCATGAATGGGATCTGGTTAATAGAGAAGATAGACTAACAGGATGTTCCCTAACAGGAGTTATGGACTTTAGAAATGCAACAGGAATATCCGATGAAGAATTTATAAAACTATTAAAAGAATTAAGAAAAGTAGCAAGGGATAATGCTTTTGAATTAGCAGATGAATTACAACTTAATCGTCCAAAACTTGTTACAACTGTAAAGCCCTCAGGAACTATAAGTCAGTTGCCTACGGTTTCAAGTGGTGTACACTTCTCCCACTCTCCATATTTTATTAGAAGAGTACGTGTAAGTGCAAAAGATCCAATTGCATTAGCCCTTGAAGATGCAGGGTTTATATGGAATCCAGAAGTAGGACAAACTATAGAGGATCATAAAACAAAGGTATTTGAATTCCCAGTAAAAGCACCAGAGGGAAGTACAAAGTATGATGTATCAGCAATAGAGCAACTTGAACTTTATAAAATGATAATGAAAAACTATGTAGATCACAATGCGTCAAACACTATTCATGTAAGAAATGAAGAGTGGGAGGATGTGGAACAGTGGGTTTATGATAACTGGGATGATATTGTTGGAGTTACCTTCTTATCGTTAGATGATAGTTTCTATCAATTAATGCCTTATGAAGCAATTTCAGCAAATCAATATGAAGAATTACTTAAGCAACAACCTAAATTTATACCTTCATCCCTAAGAAAGTTTGAAACATTCGAAGAAGAATTTGATATATTAGATCCAGACTGTGATTCAGGAGTTTGTCCAGTAAGATAAGGGCATGTCAGGGCGGGTCAAGGGGACGTTTCAT
>CAZOGN010000028.1:12751-24565 GCA_964579655.1 uncultured Lachnospiraceae bacterium | reverse complement strand
AAAAAAGTGAGGAGAATTTAAATGAAGAAAAAAAACATACTTATTATTGGTGCAGCTGGTCGTGACTTTCATAATTTTAACACATGCTATCGTGACAACGAACTTTATAATGTCGTAGCTTTTACAGCGGCGCAGATACCAGATATAGATGATAGAAAGTATCCAGCAGAATTAGCTGGCAACTTATATCCGGAAGGAATACCGATTTATTCGCAAGATAAGCTAGAAGATTTAATTAGAGAATTAGAAGTAGAAGAATGTGTTTTTGCTTATAGTGATGTAAAATATCAAGATATAATGGGAATATCAGCAATTGTAAACACTGCTGGAGCAGACTTCACTCTTCTTGGTCCTAAAAAAACATCTATAAAAAGCACAAAACCAGTAATTTCAGTTTGTGCAGTTCGTACAGGAGCTGGAAAGAGTCAGACTTCAAGGAAAGTAATCGAATTATTAATGGAAAACAATCTTAAGGTTATTGCTATCAGACACCCAATGCCATATGGTGATTTAGTAGCACAAAAAGTACAAAGATTTGCTACAGTAGAAGACTTAAAGAAGCATGAATGTACAATTGAAGAAATGGAAGAATATGAACCGCATGTAGAACGTGGAAATGTTATATATGCAGGTGTTGATTATGAAGCTATACTTCGTGAAGCAGAAAATGATCCAGATGGTTGCGATGTAATCCTATGGGATGGTGGTAACAATGACTTTTCATTTTACGATGCAGACTTATCTATTACAATAGTGGATCCACATCGTCCAGGTCATGAACTAAGTTATTATCCTGGAGAAGTTAGTTTAAGAATGGCAGATATAGCAGTTATTAACAAGATAGATAGTGCTAGTCAAGAAGGAATTGATACAGTTGAAGCAAACATCAAGAAAGTTAATCCTGATGCTCAAATTATAAAGGCTGATTCAAAGATAACAGTAGATAATCCAGATATAATTAAAGGTAAGAGGGTTCTAGTAGTAGAAGATGGACCAACTTTAACTCATGGTGAAATGAAATTAGGTGCAGGAACAGTTGCGGCTCAAAGAGTTGGAGTAGCAGAAATGGTAGATCCTCGTCCTTATGCTGTTGGAAAACTTAAAGACACCTTTGATATATATCCAGGTATTGGCCAACTACTACCAGCTATGGGTTATGGTGAACAACAATTAAAAGACCTTGAGGAAACAATTAATAAAACTGAATGTGATTCAGTAATTATAGGTACTCCTATTGACTTAACTAGAATTATTAATATTAACAAACCATATACTCGTGTTCATTATGAATTAGATGAGCTTTCTAGTCCAAATCTTAATGATGTAATGGAAAAGTTTATTAAAGATCACAAATTAGAAAAGTAATATTAAGAACTTGTAGCCGACTACATCATGGACATATATTATAAATCAAGCTATAATTATATTGTAACTAATACATATGAATAAGCTTGAAAGGATATAATTTATATAATGATAAGACTAGTTGTATCTGACATTGATGGAACTTTAATTCCTGATGGATACCATACACTAAAACCTAGAATGAAGGAATTGGTATTGGAATTAAAAGAAAAAGGAATTACTTTTGTAGCAGCAAGTGGTAGACAGTATCATAGTATGAAAAAATTGTTTGATGGTGTTGAGGATGAAGTTATATTTGTTGCAGAAAATGGTGCATATGTTGTTTGTAGAGATAAAGAATTAGAAGAAAATGCTATGGATAAAGCATTAGCAGAAAAACTAATAAAAGAACTTAGACAATTAGAAGATTGCTTTTTAACTGTTTCAGTAAAAGACAGCTTGTATATTGAATCAAAGGATGAAGAATTTGTTGATTTGCTAGTTAATGGTTATAGGAATGAAGTTACTATGGTAGAGGATGTTTTATCACATGATCTTAATATAATTAAGATATCCATATACAAAAAAGAGATTATTGATGACTTGGCAATGACTATTATCCCAAAGTGGGAAGATAAACTTAAAGTTAGTCTTGCAGGTCATAGGTGGTTAGATTTTATGGATTTAAAGGTTGATAAAGGTCACTCTATAGCCAGAATACAAGACTTGCTTAATATTAGCACTGATGAAACTATTGTATTTGGAGATAACATAAATGATATAGGCATGTTAAAAAGAGCAAAAGATTCTTATGCAGTAGCTAATGCAAGGCAAGAGGTTAAGGCGGTTGCAAAGCATATAACAGGCACCCATTTGAATGATGGAGTAATTAAGGTATTAGAAACACTAATTTAAAAATACAAATGTATATTTAAAGATGACGGGGTGAGGCTGCTTGAAAGCTCACCCCGTATTACGTGGAATTTACGAAGCAAAATGATACTCAAGTATATTCATTTTAAAGGAGACAATAACTAATGGTAAGTGAAGGCGTAAAGAAATATCTCAAGTTTTTTTTATTCTTAATATATTTCATATTCATGATATGTATTTTATTTGGTAGAGAATCATTTGATATATATGGTAGTTATTATCAAACAATTTATAGGAATAAAAATCTTGTTCCATTTCGTACAATTAATCAATACCTTCATGAGATTAATGACTGGTATGCTTTTAAAAATATTATTGGAAATATAGTTATTTTTCTTCCCACGGGTTACATACTTTGCTATAAGAAAAAATCTTTTATAACAAGCATGAAAATTGCAGCAATAGTAATTATAGCAATTGAACTTATACAATTATTTAGCTTAAAGGGGATGTGCGATATTGATGATTTGATTCTTAATCTACTTGGTGTATCGATTGGATACACCTTAAGATTTGCAATAGAAAAAATAGTACCATTGAAAAAGATACAATAACATGCTAAACTTTTACATATAAAGGAGGGTTATAATGAATAAAAATATTAATAAGACTAAAATTCTAGGACTGCTTCTTGCTATAGTTGTAGTGATAGTAGGTATAGCACTGTTTGCTAGTTCAGAAGTTCCTGTCGAAAAAAAAGTACGTACAAACCTTCATAAAATTGATAAAAGTATAAGTAAATCTATCGAGCAAGAGTTAGAGCTTGCGCCAGGTTCAAATCCATATGATTACGTTGAAGATAATGAATATTATAAAAGCATTATTGAATTAGGGGTTGAGGCTTTAGCAGAACTAGAAGAAACCTTGGCGAATTCAGAGGCCAATGGTCTTAAAGAATATATATTGGCTATAGCTATTGAGGAAATAACTCATGCAAATCTTAATGGGATATTAGAAGAAGAATATGCTTGGGAAAATGCAAAAGAATTTATAGATGAATGGATAGATATAAAAGGAAATATTAACAAAGACGTACTAGAAATTGCTACATCTTCAGAATTAACTGGTTTAGAAAAATCTAAGAAGTTAGAAAACTATGGAATATTGGCCGTTCCAACAATTAAGGAAAGTAATAATGCAGGAACTATATGTAATTTTGATAATGAAGTCAGTGAATTGGTTGATTCCTATGAACTTACGGAAAACGATCTCACTATACTTAAGGATTATTTAAAATAATGTACAAAGTTTATGCCTAAATCTGTTAAGTTCTAATTTAACTATTTGCCCATTAGGCGAACAAATAAAAACCTATAAGTTAGTATAGAATTATATAGACTAACTTATAGGTTTTTTTATGTCCTACTATTTTATTTAACAGCCTTAAAAGCTTCATCTAAGTCCTCAATAATATCATCAATATTTTCGGTTCCGATGGATAAACGAATCGTATTAGTTTTGATTCCTGAACTTAGAAGTTCATCATCTGTCATTTGTGAATGTGTGGTTGAAGCAGGATGTATAACTAAAGATTTAACATCTGCCACATTGGCCAGTAAGGAAAAGAGCTCCAATTCATCAATAAAGTCTTTTGCTTTTTGCCCATCACCTTTAATTTCAAAGGTAAAAATAGAAGCAGCACCATTTGGAAAGTATTTTGTATATAATTGTTTTTGTTCTAAAACATCTGATACACAAGGGTGATGGACTTTTTCAACTTGCTGGTGATTCTTCAGATAATCAACTACTTTTAAAGCGTTTTCTACATGACGCTCTACTCTTAGTGACAAAGTCTCTAAGCCTTGAAGAAATAAAAATGCATGGAAGGGTGACAATGTGGCTCCTGTATCCCTAAGAAGAACAGCTCTAATTTTTGTGATATATGCAGCAGCACCAACATCTTTTGCAAAACTGATTCCATGATAACTTGGATTTGCCTCTACAAGTTCGGGGAATTTACCAGAAGCTTGCCAGTCAAACTTTCCACTATCAATTATTACCCCACCAACACTAGTTCCATGGCCACCTATAAACTTAGTAGCTGAATGTACAACAATATCTGCCCCATATTCTATTGGTCTTAACAAATACGGTGTTGCAAAGGTGTTGTCAACAATCAAAGGTATATTATGTGAATGTGCTATACTTGCAAGCTTTTCAATATCAACAATTTCTGAATTCGGATTTCCTAAACTTTCGATAAAAAGCAACTTGGTATTTTCTTTAATTGCATTTTCAACTTCATCATAATCAAAAGGATTAACAAAAGTTGAATCAATTATGAGAAAAACTTTACTAAGTATACGTGTTTTTTGTAGTATTTACTTTATATTTGTTGTATACTATGAATAAAAGAGCATATCTATAGAATGGAGTGATATGTATGACCTTGCAGCAGTTGCGATATGTAATATCTATAGCAAAGAATAAATCAATGAATAAAGCGGCTGAAGAGTTATTCGTGTCCCAACCTAGCTTATCTAGTTCAATCAAAGATTTAGAAGATGAGATTGGTATAGAGTTGTTTTTAAGAACTAATAGAGGGGTTCTTATTACTCCAGAAGGAACAGAATTCCTTGGATATGCAAGACAAATGTTAGAACAATACAGTTTAATTGAAGATAGATATATAAATAAAAGAGGACTAAAAAATAAGTTCAGTGTATCCATGCAGCACTATACATTTGCAGTCGAGGCATTTATATATTTAGCTAAAGCACATGGAATGGATGATTTTGAGTTTGCAGTTTATGAGACTAAAACATATGAAGTAATTGAAAATGTAAAAAATCAAAAAAGTGAAATAGGTCTTCTTTATTTGAATGACTTTAATGAAAAAGCAATAAAAAAGGTGTTAAATGAAAAACAAATAGAGTTTATAAAACTTTTTAAATGCAATATTTGTGTTTATATTTCGAAAAATAATCCACTAGCAAAAAAAAGCATTATTAATCTTGAAGATTTAAAGGAATATCCTTGTCTATCCTTTGAACAAGGAGACTATAATTCTTTTTATTTTGCTGAAGAAGTTTTTAGCACATATGATTATAAAAAGATAATCAAAGCAAGTGATAGGGCAACAATGCTAAACCTAATGGTGGGATTAAATGGATACACCTTATGTTCTGGTATTATATGTGAAGAACTAAATGGGGATGAATATGTTGCTGTTCCTCTAAATACTGATGATACCATGACAATTGGATATATCAAGAAAAAAAATATGCCTCTAAGTAAATTAGGCAAGGAATATGTTGAAAAACTAGAGGAATATGAAAATAAAAGAATATAACATAATAAAACATAATCTTGTGAAACGGAGTGAATAATATTGAAACCTTTTTATAGCAGAATACGACTGTCTATCTTATTATTCCTTATTGTCATCTCGATGTTTACATTTATTGGTATATACAAACCCCTTAAAGAAGAACTTGAAACAGGGGTTCTAAACAATTTTCAAAACTTAACATATAATAAGCATTTAATCTTTGAAGATAAAATTAAAAATGATAGATATAATGCCCTTTTGCTGTCTTCTGGAACAGGGATAGAAGACACAATGCATAAGTACTTAAAGGGAAATGTAACACTTAGTGAAATACAAGAGATCACTAGTAATCATTATAGTAGTAATTATGAAACTATTAATGAAGAGGACGAACTCAAATTGATAGCAAGAGTTGCCAGAGATGGACAATTAATTTATAAAGTCGGAGATGAAGATGGTGCTCTGGATTTAATTAATTGGGATAAAGAAAAACTGACATCTACGTATGTAGCTGATAAAGACTTTGTTATAGTACAATCCCCAATAAAAACAGACGAGGAAGTATTAGGATATGACATAATAGTTAGGGATATAGGGCCATTAATTGAAGATATTCAGGAAAGTAAATATGCCTTTTCGATTTATCCACATAAAAGAGATAATGAAGTCGTTATAGAGGATAATAGATTAGTTTCATATGTATATTGTGACGTTCTAGAATGGACCCTTACCTTTAGTATTAATGAGAGCAGAGTTTTTGAATCTGTACGTAGTATTACAGCAAGAGTTATTATTTTTCATATTTCAGGTCTTATATTAGTTTATCTAGCAATTCAATTTTTGATTATTCGTTATATTAGAAGATATGCAAGTACTCAGTATGAACTAAAAGTTGCTGCAGAAGAAAGTGCTCAAGAGAGAAACCTATTAATTGACAAAATGACCAAGGGTTTTATACTTACAAAGAAAATTTATACCCACGAAATATCAGAATCTTATGAAATTGTATATGCAAATTCAACTTTTAAGGAAATGATCAATGCAAAGGATCAAGTACTTGAGAATGAGTTTTTATTTAAATTCTTACCTTTAATTGATGAAAAATCAATAAAAACATTTTGTGATATACTATCCCGCTTAAGTTCTCGTCCAGAGGAAGTTCTTATGGATAAAACAAGGCGTTGGTGGCATGTATCAACTTATTCTCCTAAAACAGGTTTTGTAGCTATGATATGTGAGGATATTACTGATAAAAAAGTAATGGATGAAAAACTAAGAGATAATGAAGAAATAATGAGAGTTATTTTCGAGGTTAGTGGTGAAGGTCTCTGGGACTGGCATATTGATAGTGATATGGTTTATCATAACAAAATGTGGCATAAAGTTACGGGGATTGGTGAGGATGTAGAAGCCCATTCAATTGATGAGTTTTTAGATATGATACATATAGATGACCGCGACAAGGTAAAGAAAAAGTTTCATGAAACGACAGATGGTCATGGAAATTATCAAAGTGTACATAGACTGGTTAAAGAAGATGGTAATATAATTTGGGTAGCTGATCAAGGAACAGTGATTCAGAGTAAGGATTCAAAATCACGACGTATGATAGGAAGTATTCAAGACATTACTGAAAGAAAACAAGCTGAGCGTGAATTACAACTAGAAAAAGAACTTTCACAATCAACCCTTTTATCTGTTGCAGATGGTATTATTACAGTTGATAGAGATGGAGTTATTACCCTTGTTAATCCTTCAGCAGAAGAGTTAATAGGACGTAACAAAGAGGATATGATAGGAAGCAATATTGATGATACACTTCCTATTTTTAGTCCTAATTTAAACAATAAAGTAAGCAAGCCTTGGTTTAATGATATGAGAAATGATTTTCTTAAATATGGATCTAAACCAATAGAAGAAGAGTCGATTTTACTAACTGACTCAGGAAAGAAACTAAGGATTTCTAAAAAGGTAGCACCAATTACTCTACCTGATGGAGATAATGTAGGCTTTGTTGTAGCATTTAGTGATATAACAGAAAAGCATGAAAGCCAAAAGAAAATAGAGCATATGAGCCTACATGATGCATTAACTGGCGTATATAATCGTCATAGCATGGAAGATGCCTTATATAAATTTGATACTGCTAGTAGTTTACCTTATACAATTATTATGTTGGATTTAAATAATTTGAAGTTAGCTAATGACGTATTTGGTCATAAAATGGGAGACGACTTACTTAAGAAAACTGCAGAATTTCTTCATGATGTTTTTAGAAAAGAGGATTTTATTGCACGTATTGGTGGAGATGAATTTTGCGTTTTATTACCAAACACATCTGTAGCTGCAGCTAAGAAAATCAAAACTAAGATAATTAAGGAGTCGTCAAAATATAAGGTAGGACCAATTACTTTATCATTGGCAGTTGGATTTGCAGTTAAAGAAAAGAAGTCTGAGAGAATTGATGATATTATGAGAGATGCTGACACTAATATGTATCATAATAAAAATCAAAATAGACTTTTTGTTAAAGAAAAGACTTTAGATGCATTTATGAAGTTTAATAATATGAATATTGTGAAGGAAAAAGACCACAACGATAGAGTTAGTATACTTTCTGCCGCCTTATATGAGGCTATAGGAAAGTCAGATGAAGAAGTTGAAAAATTAAAGAGGGCAGCCTTATTGCATGACATTGGTAAGATTACAATACCTAGTAGGCTTTTTAACAAAATGCAAAAACTAAGCAAAGAGGAAATAGCACAGATAAGAACACATCCACAAGCGAGTCATCAGATACTTCGTGTTATGCAGGATTATGAACATTTTGCTGATGCTATTTTATATCATCATGAAAGGGTTGATGGTAATGGCTATCCCGAAGGATTAGTTGGTAATGAGATACCATTAGAAGCAAGGATAATAGCAATTGCTGACGCCTATGAAGCTATGACATCGGACAGGCCTTATAAAAAGGCCATGAGTAAAGCAAAGGCAATTAAGGAACTTAGAGCTTGTTCAGGAAGTCAGTTTGATCATACATTAGTAGAGATTTTTATAGATAAGGTTTTATAAATTGCTTTAATAAGTCATCATTTTTCTCCTTATTTACATTTACTAAGTTTTTTCATTACTTAGTTTAGTTGGACTATCAATAGGACACTTAAAGGACAAGCACATCAAATTAAGTTCGGAAATGAAAGATTAGGCATCGGGACAGGTCACCCTGTCCCGACAAACATTTATTCTAAATTTAATTTGTTTTTCAAAAAGTAATTTAATGATAAATAATGTCCTAAAGAAATTAGAGCGATAATGATGGTGAACGATCCCATTAAGAGTCCAAAATTAGGAAGTGTATCAGCCTGCATTGGTATGTTATCGAAACTTCCAAAAGTGATAAGCATATATACGATACTTGCAGCAACTAATAAAAGCTGAGTGACAAAATAAAATACGAAGAATGTTATAAATGAAGCTATAATCTTATGACTTTGAAAATGATGTCCGATAGTAAGGGCATTATATAGAGTCATAAATATTAGTAAAATGGCAAAAAGAAGGTAAATTATTAGTGCAATATATCCACCACTACCAAGTGCCACTTCCATCTCATTAAGGACTTCATGAAATGTATCAAGCAAACTAGCTATGCTAACCCTAGCTACAATTAAAAAGTTCAAAATCATAACTATAATACATAAAACAACCCAGATTAGAGATGTGATTAGTTTGCTTAATATATGTTGCCAAGCCTTTACAGGTAAGGTAAAGCTAAGATATCCCTCGTCAGCAAGAAGATTTTGTTGAAATCTTTGTATTTGCATAATTGTTGTTCCGGCAAGCATTACAAATATCATAATGAAAAGCACTATAACCAACAGAACACTTATTAGTAATTGAAGACTAAATCCTTGGGCATTTTCTATAATATCAAAAGGGTTCACAAGTCCATTTACTAAGGAAATTGCAAGGGAAACAGCATAAAGGGGTAGTAAATATCTAGCAGTTGCCTTAATATCATATTTTAATAATTTTCTTATCATTTAAATACCTCCCTAAATAGTGAGTCTACGGACTTGCCTTCTTCTTCACGAATTTCATCAACGGACTTTTTAAGTACAAGTTTGCCTTCTTTTAAGAAAATAACATCATCTAATATTTTTTCTATATCAGCTATTAAATGAGTGGATATAATAATAGTTGAATCTTCCCTGTAGTTTTTAATGATAGTGTCTAGAATATAATCTCTAGCAGCAGGATCCACGCCTCCAATTGGTTCATCAAGAAGATAAAGTTTAGCATTACGACTCATAACTAATATTAGTTGAACTTTTTCCTTGGTACCCTTAGAGAGTGTTTTTAGTTTACTCTCAGGATTTAAGTGCAATTTTTCTAACATATCATAGGCTCTTGCCAGATCAAAATCCTTATAAAAATCATTAAACATCCTTAATATATCATCGACCTTCATCCAATCATTTAAATAGTTGCGTTCTGGAAGATAGGAGACTATAGCCTTTGTTTCAACTCCGGGCGCCATACCATCTATTAAGACGTTGCCTTTCGTTGGTGTAAGTAAATCATTACACAATTTTATAAAAGTTGTCTTCCCACTTCCGTTAGGACCTAAAAGCCCTATGATTTTACCCTTTGCTATCTTTAAAGACACATCATCAAGGGCAAGTGTGTTTTTAAAAGTTTTGCTAAGGTTTTTACTTTCTAAAATATAATCCATTATTCATTCCTCCCTGCTTTATCAGTTAAAACTTCTATTATCTCATCATTGTTAAAACCTAGTTCTGACATTTTGTTTAAAAACTCTTTGATATGTTCTTTGGCTATTTTTGCCCTTGTCTTTTTAATCAAATTAATATCCTCCGTTACAAATCTTCCTGTTGTTCGCTGACTATATAAGAGACCAGTGTCTTCTAGACCTGATAGGGCTCGTTGCATTGTATTAGGATTAACGGATGCTTCTGAAGCTAGGTCCCTAACAGAAGGCATCTTACTTCCGGCTTCATAAATTCCAGAACATATCTTAAGTTCAATTTGTTCTATAAGTTGAGTGTATATTGGTCTGTCTGAAGATAAATCCCATGTCATTGTAGACCTCCTTTGCTATAATAATTATAAGGCACTGTATCGCTGTATTAATTGCTTAATACAATCATACAATATTATAAAAATGATGTCAAGAACTTTTTTAAAAATAAAAACTGCCTTGATAGTAAAAACTACAAGGCAGTAAATTAAATCTATTTAATTATTTGAAAACTTTTCTAGCAATCTCCACTGCTCCTTTTGCATCTTTAGAGTAGTAGTCTGCACCTATTTGTTTGGCATAATCTTCAGTCAATACTGCGCCACCTACCATAACTTTCACATCAGGCATAGACTTACGTAGTGCTTTTATTGTAGTTTCCATATTTTTAACTGTTGTGGTCATAAGGGCACTTAAACCGACTAACTTAACCTTCTCTGCCATGGCAGTTTCAACGACTTTTTTAATAGGCACATCCTTACCCAAATCTATAACTTTAAACCCATAGTTTTCAAGGAGAAGTTTTACTATGTTTTTCCCAATATCATGGATATCTCCATAAACTGTAGCTAAGACAATTTTATTCTCTTTGACTGCTTTTGACTTATCATAATTATTTACCAAGGAAAATTCTTTGATTACATTAAATACTTCTTTAGAAGTTTCTGCACTTCTTATAAGTTGGGGTAGAAAAATTTCTTGACTCTCATATTTTTCTCCAACAATATCTAAGGATGGTATCATTACTTGGTTTATAACTTCTAAACTGTCATAGTCTTTGAGTAGTTCTCTAGCAATCTTTTTTGATTCTTCTTTTAAGCCTTTGATTATAGCATCTTGTAATTTCAACTTTGGAGAAAGTGACTTATCCTTAGTTTGCTCAGTTGTAGTTACGCTAACATTACTATAGGTTTCAATATAGTCCTTACTGTCCTTATCCTGATTTGCAATTACTTTGAACGATCTTATAACACCCATAATTGATTCATTTGTTGAATCTGTAATTGGTGCGTTTAAGCCATAAGCTAAAGCCATAGCAAGATAGGTGGTATTTACTAAGCTCCGGTTAGGGAGGCCGAAAGAAACATTACTAGTACCTAGGACTATCTTGACATTGTACTTTTCTTTTATTAAGGGGATAGACTTAAGTGTTTGCATGACGGCTTCTTGCTCAGCTGAAGCTGTTAGTACAAGTGGGTCAACTAAGATGTTTTCTTCATCT